>CAJXWA010000043.1 GCA_913062525.1 uncultured Alphaproteobacteria bacterium
CCAATACAACAATGGCACTCAAAATACAGGATACGCTGGCAAAATAACCGATGGGAGCAAATGGGAGCCCAAGCGAGTCCGTGACAGCGCCATCATGGGCAAGCCTGTCGGCATGAAGCCATAACCGCCACCCCAAAACAGACAAAACCGCAATTGAAATCACATGCCCAATTACGTGGAAGAAACTATCCGTAATTTTACCCAGCGCAACAGACAAAAGCTCTACTTCAACATGTTCCCGCGCGGCCGTTGTCAGCGGAAGCGCGGCATAAATTAGTCCTGCTAACATAATCTGCGTCAGCTCAAACGCGCCACTAATAGGCGCATCGAACCAGCGCGCAACGATGTCAACACACGTCAAAGACGTCAAACCAATCAAAAGTATGATCGACAGCACGCCTAGAATTTTCTCAAGTTCTGGCCAGCCTTTGAAAAGCTGGCCAGATTGAGTTACATCTTGTTCACTCATAAGATATACTTTTACTTAGAAACGCCGCTGATTTTACGTAGCTCCACAAGAGCTGCCGCACCGTCATAGCCAGTAGCCTTAACGGATGTTGCCCAATTAGTTTCACGCTTAACAGCAAAACCCTTAATGGCATTCAGCACACCTACAGGCGCATCATAAATTTCGATACCGGCTTTTGAGACATACTCCGCGCCCACTTTATCGGCAGCATCCCAAACACCGCCAGCAAAGGCCGCGAAGGATTCCCCTGATACGGACATGATGGCTTTTTGATCAGCAGCTGAAATCGTTTTCCACTTGCCTTCATTCATCACGAGGAACCATGACGTATTGTAGATGCCTCCTGGGACTTTCATTGTATATTTCAAATGCTTGGTTAGTTTAAAAGCTTTCGGTGCTTCCATTGGGAAAGTAACCCCATCGATAACGCCGCGAGAGAGTTTCTCAAACACTTGACCTGGGCCCATAAACTGGGTTGTGATACCCAGATCTTGAGCCAAACCGGCAATGTAACCACCCGGCGTCCGAACTTTTAGGCCTTTGAAATCAGCTGCATTTTCAATTTTACGTTTGTTATTATGAAACATTCCAGGACCGTGAACAAACAAGCTCAACAGTTTCACGCCAGCATGTTCTTTTTGGGCGTCAAGTTTACCTGAATATACATTCCAGTATGCTTTCGACGCGTCCGTTGCATTGTTCCCTATAAAGGAAAATTGGCCAATCCGAGAGCGTAAAAAACGATCATCTTTTGTGAACGAATGCAGGCCATATGTAATGTCTGCCACACCGTCGACGGTCATATCGTAATGAGCTGGCGGTGAGCCCAGCGCTTTTGCTAGAACGCGAACTTTAACACGGCCTTCGGTGACCTGTTCGATTTGCTTGGCCCAAGGCTTAACGGCATTGACCACAATCGGGTGCCGCGATGGTAACCAAGAAGACAACACCAGCTCAGTACTTGCTAAAACTGGTTGTGAGAATGCTGTTAATGCAGTCGCCACACACAAACTCGAAAACGTAATTTTTGATAATAAATTCATAGTCAAAATATCCTCCCTGTTTTGTTTAATCTTTGACCGCGAGCGCAAACGCTTGTGTCAACACCCTCCGGTCACCTGTATGATTGGCTAAAATTAAGATTAGCTTCGCGTTTATGGCGTTACTTTCCTCCTCTGGCCGGCCGTCGTGCAAGGCGAGAAGTTCCGCATAAAATCCGTCTGGATCATTTAAGTTTGGTGACGTTATTAAATCACTCATCTGGTATCCTCTATCCTTAACGCCCAACGGCGGTATTTAGAGCTGCGATAACAGCCGTTTCGTCAAATTGCTCCCACCTTGCGGCAACATGCTGATCTGGTCGCATCAGGTAGACGGCAGATGATGCCTCTCCAAGATAACGATCAGCAAGATCCGCGCCGCCTTTCAGCTCTAGCATTTCAATTTCAATATCTCCGACAGTCATATGAGCAGGCACTTCAGCATTGATTGCCAAAAGCTGAAACTTGTTGCCAAGGGCGTCCATTAACCAGCCCCCATCGATTGGGGCATCAAGCGCAGGTGATCCCGGCCGTGTTCGCATGGGCATGCTGTTACAATCTGGTCCATTTAAGGATGAGCCATCATAGGTACAGGGAACAGACAAGCGCCCTGAGTTTACGAGAGGTCTCGCAAACTCAACCTTCTCAGATAAATCAAGAACCGCATTTCGGAAGAGGCGACTTGTATCTGACTTTGGGGTAATAAAATCTGTGGACCGAGATGAATTCAGAATATTTTCCTCGGCCCCATAAACCCGCTCGTCATCATATGTATCAAGCAAGCTGTCAGGCGCCGTTCCATCCATCACCAGCTTCAATTTCCAACAAAGATTATCTGTGTCTGCAAGGCCGCTATTAGCGCCGCGAGCTCCAAAAGGGGACACTTGATGAGCAGAGTCTCCTGCAAAAAGCACGTGTCCATGGCGGAATTTTTCCATTCTGCGGCACTGGAAGGTGTAAATCGAAACCCATTCCAGTTCGAACGTCACATCATCGCCCAGCATTTTTCTAAGCCGAGCTTTGACCCGTTCAGGTTCCATCTCTTTTTCCCGGTCAATATCCCAACCCAGTTGCAAGTCAATCCGCCAAACATTATCGGGTTGCTTATGCAGAAGTGCAGATTGTCCTCTGTTAAACGGAGGATCAAACCAGAACCACCGCTCCGTTGGGAATTCTGCATCCATAACAACATCAGCGATAAGGAAGTTGTCTTCAAATACCCGTCCAACGAAATCGAGTTCCATCATGGATCTGGTAGGAGATGTTGCACCGTCGCAGGCAATCACCCAATCAGCAACTAACTTGTAGGGGCCGTCGGGCGTATCTATTAGCAGATGCACCCCATCATCGGTGTCCTTTATGGATAGAACTTTGTTGTTTCCCCTAAGTTCAATGGGTTTTCCCTCTGCCGCGAGCTCGTTCACCCGATCAACAAGGTATGCTTCAAAATAATATTGTTGTAAATTGATGAAAGCCGGGCGTTTGTGGTTGCTCTCCGGCAGTAAGTTAAATTTATAAACTTCCCGTTCATCAAAGAAAACTTTGCCGGTGTCCCAAGTTACGCCCTTATCAACAAATGCGTTTCCACAACCCAGCCGGTCCAATATCTCAAGCGGGCGTTTTGCAAAACAGATAGCCCGCGATCCCCAACTGACTTTGTCATTGTCATCCACAATAACAACAGGGATATCTTGCTGTGCCAAATCGATGGCAGCTCCAAGACCAATCGGGCCCGCTCCAATAACCACTACGGGCTTACGAACAGCTTCCGTAGCATCCTGATCGTTTGAGCGCACATAGGGATACATGGGCACTTCGAATATCTTCTTCATGACGCACTTGCCTCGTCTTTATTAGTTTTGAAATAATCCCACTAATTCCAGATCGGGTTTCCCCATTTACATCTGGTCTTCATCCGATACGAATAATTAGTTACAACTGAAACTAAGTCAAGAAAAACTTCTCACTCTTAAGCATAAGCAGCGCCCAAACTGAAATTAATTACAGAGTTCTGTGAGCCTGTTGGAAAAGTTTCCTGCCCGAGTTACAGAGCTTGATAATAGTATCAAATGCAATTAATATAGAAAAATGATAGAGCAAAACCCAAACACAGCGCCCCTTAATAATGACGAAGATGAAATCTTAGAAGGTTTTGATCTACATTCGTTTTTCCCCTACCAAGTCAGGGTATTTTATCGGGCCGTTAGCCAATCTGTTTCCAATATTTATGGATCGCGGTATGGGCTGACTGTCCCTGAATGGCGAGCGATGGCGGTACTTGGACCGTACGGCACATTATCCGCTAGTGAAATCGTTCAACGCTCCAGTATGGACAAGGTTAATGTCAGCCGCGCTATAAAAGGGCTGCAAAAAGCTAATTTCCTAAAACGAGATATTGACGGAGAAGATAAAAGGCGCGCGGTGTTACGCCTCACCAAAGAAGGCCGGGAAGCCTATTCTATTCTGGTCCCTTTGGTAAAAAATCTGGAAGCAAATTTACTTGACGGACTGACCGACCTCGAAAAAGAAATGCTAACAGCGTTAATGGACAAAATCCGACTGAAAGCGGAAGCTCTCTCCTGACACCTAGATCAAGAGCCATTAGGTCCCATACCGAGATTTAAGTTGATCAATAGTTCCGTCGGCCTTCATGTTCACGATTATAGTTTGGAGAGCCTCTAACACGGTTTTTGAGGTGCCCTTTGAAGCGACGGCCCAAATATCAAACTTCAAAATTTCCTTACCTATAACGAGATGTTTTTCGACGATACCTTTGTGGTGAAGCCATTTCGCTTCTTGGACTGACGCGTACCAGGCTTGTACACGATTGGCATTTAGCAACCTGGCACCAGATACGCTGTCGTTGGTCAATTCAAGATTATTATCAAACCCTTTTTGCCTTAGAAAATTTTCAAGGTGACTAGCGCGATAAACAGCCACTGACGTGTTTTTCAAGGCCTCGTTAATAGTATTGATGGCGGGTTCTTTCGATTTTATGAACGCAAAAGACATTTGAGTTGTTGAAGAAATCCAATGAAACATATTTTCACGCTTTGGTGTTCGCGCCATTTGCAACATGATTTTATTTGGCGTGTTGTCCAATAAACTAAACGCTCGTTTCCACGGGTACAGTGTCCGTGTCGCGAGGAGGTTGCCATTTAAATTCTTGGAAAGGCGATGAACAATAATGCCGGCCATATCCCACAAAAAACCGCGTTGCGCGTCATCCGCCCCCATCACTAAAGGTGGAATTGGCGACAGCAATATTTCTACGGGAGCGACGTCCGAGTTTGACGCATTTACAGATGTGGCATGGAAAACCACAAGCAAATAAAAAAGAAAAAAGATATGTCGCATTTTCAATTGCCCACCGCCCTCTTATTCAAACTTCATGCAATTCAAAAATTGTATCGCGGCAAATAGATATCGAATTTCGTGCCCGCGCCCGTATCACTGTGCACATAAACATAACCGTTTGACTGGCGCACAAATCCAAACACCATGCTTAGCCCCAGTCCACTGCCCTTACCCACTTCTTTCGTCGTAAAGAAGGGCTCGAAAATCTGTTCCATATCTGCTTGGGCAATTCCAGCTCCGTTGTCAGAAACTGAAAACTTAACAAACTCTCCAGACACAGTCTCTTCGATATAATCAAACCGACTTTTATGAAGCGTAACATTTTCTGTACTGATAACGATCGTCCCATCACCGCCAACGGCATCCCGTGAATTGAGGCATAAATTCAGCAAGCTATTTTCCACTTGACCCGGATCCACATAACACGACCAAAGCCCTGTTTGTTTTTGGATTTCCAAAGAGACGCTCTCACCGATGGTACTTTTCAACAAGACCTGCATTTCTTCAATATTCCGGTTCAAATTAATCACTTCCGGACGGAGATCGATTTTTCTGGAGAATGAGAGCAGTTGCTGGGTCAGTTCTGCCCCTCGGTTAGCTGAGCGGATTATGGCATTGACGTGTACGGCCATTGGCTCTGTTAAGTCATCAATCTGCTCAGCCAAAAGCTCTGTATTTCCCATAACAACCGCCAACAGATTATTAAAATCATGAGCAATACCGCCGGTAAGTTGTCCCACCGCTTCCATTTTTTGAGCCTGTCTCAATTGATCGTCTCGTTTGTATTGCTCTGTGATATCAATTCTGATGGAGGCGACAGCACCAGATGGGAATTTTTTATTCATGACCTGAAGCCAGCGGTCTCCGTATTTTTGGATATCCAACATATTGGCCGGTGGATTTAAATTAATTTCCACTCTTTTTGCTGCATAACTTTCGGCATCTTCCTGCCCGATATCAACATACCCAAGTTCGATCCCTTTTAGGATGGTCTCTTTTAAACTCACGCCATCATATTCAAACTCAACGAATTCCGGAAACCAGGTTTGCCAATTATGATTTCCAAGGATGCGGTGCCCTTCAGGAGACCATAAGCTGAAAGCAAAAGGAAAACTGTCCAAAATCTCACGAAGAAGTTTTTCGCTTTCTCTAATATCTTTTTCAGCTTGAACGCGTTCTGTTATATCCGTGTATGTGGATATAAAGCCCACATCTTGAATATAATGGCCTTCCACTTCCAGAATTGTGCCGTCGCTTCGCTCGCGATCAAATTTATGATCCACGAACTGTTTTGCCAATTTCACACGTTCTTCGACCTGCTCGTCCACATTACCAGGCCCATACTCCCCGCGTTCCGCGTTAAACCGCATAATGTCTTTAAAACTGCTGCCCGGATGCGCAATACTTTCCGGCAAATCTAGCATTTCCAAGCATCGCGAATTACAGAAAATTAAATCAAGATTATGATCAACGATGCTGATCCCTTGCAGCAGGGACCCAAGGATCGCATTCAATGTCTTGTTTTTAGCCTGCAAACCTAACTCAGGCGTAATATCTGTTGAGATAACCAACACCCGTTCCCTGTCAGTGTAGGGAAGTAACACCGCCGTTGATTTCATCATTTGAACAGCGCCATCATCCTTAACAAGGACAACTTTCATATCCTTGACGGCAATATCATTGTGTAAATCGTCGATGGTCGCACGTAATCTGTCGGCCTTACTCGGATCATCATCCATGATCGTCATGCGCCCAACTAAATTTTGCTTGCTGCTATTGCGATGTTTAAGGAGCTGCGGATTTAAATCGTAATACGTCAATTCTTTGGCGTCGATGATATAGAGATAGGATTGACTCTGCTCAAACAAGATTTGAAATCTCTCATCCGACAATTCTTTTTCAAGCTTAAGCGACACCAGCTCGCTTATGTCTTTTATAATTCCGCGCGCCCCGCGGCAGACGTCCCCATCGACCAAAGGTTGTAGGTGCAGCTCAACAGGAATTTTTCGGCTTGAATGATTAAGGACAACACTCACCCCATTGAGCGCCAATGGTGCGTCAAAACAGGCATTTAGTTTCTGCCAATCCTCTTCGTGCCCATCAAGGCATTCAAATAATTGCGTTATCGGCTCGCCAAGTAAGTCTATTCCAGCGAATTTGGCACTCGCAGACGCATATACGACTTCAAATGCCGCATTACACTCCCAGAACAGATCATTTTGCATTTCCAGAAAATGTTCATATCTCGCAACATTCTGGTCATCCATGGAGCTCATAGAGACTTCTTCTTAAATTTTCCCATCGCGACATCAACTACCTTGAACGACTAACAATCAACAAAATACCACAGATTTTAAGGCTAAAAATCGAGTATCACTTTATATACCTAATTCAAGGTGCCTCAAAATACCTTCACCTTCCTTAACATCTTCTATTTATGAATATACTCAAGCAGTTTAAGGCCTTTTATTCCGAATTTTGGCGCTTGTTTGCAGATGAATTAAGTTGCAGTGAAGGATTGTTTTTTCTACTATAGCGCCAACCAGTATGAGAACGCTGACCTTGGACGGCACATTTTTCTCAAAAAAACACATTATCCTTTGGGGGGATTATCCAAAATGATGTCACGCATTGAAACCAAAGCTTTGAGAAAAACACTTCTCGGCGGCGTCAGTATTGATTCAACCAATCTTAAGAAGTCGCTTTTGGGTGGCATTTCAGTATTGGCCTTCACCGCGATGGTTGGCGCGAGCGGATACGCCTTGGCGACCGAAGTGACTGATACTGATACCATTTTGGCGACAGATGCCGCCGGTTTGGATGAAAGTGACGAAACGGGTGCTGTTGGCGTAACCATTGATAGTACCGGGGGTGCAATCACATTAGGCGCAGATGCCACGCCATCCGTTACTGTTACGGAAGCCGGCGGGGCCACGGCATTGACTTTGACCGTCACGACATCAGGTGCAGCGAGCGGGGTTACTTTCGCCGATGATGTTGATGCAAACGGTAATGCGGGCGATACAATTGTTATCAACGTGACAAACGATGATGTCACTTTCCAGGGCAATATCCAGTCGACTGTTGGTACTACAGCTGCCGATATCAATTTGGGATCTGGTGGTGCCGACCCCACACTGACAATGACTGTGGACACCGTAAATAATGAAAACCTGATAATCGAAGCAACCATTGATGCAGTCGATGCAGCAGATGCCATAACGCTTGCCGTTGTCAATACGGACAGCGGCAATGCCAACACAGTTACGTTCTCGAGTGCTATCGGTAGTGGTCAGGCGATTGACGCGCTCGTCCTCGGCGCAGATACAACAACCGTATTTAATGGTACTGTCGGCGCTGATACCATAACCATTAACAGCGCAAAGACTGTTCAATTTAATGATGATGTAACTGCCTCAACCGTAGTTGACTTTATAGGTGATGCCACAGTAACAGTTGCCGCCAACAAGAAAATTATTGGTGATGTAGACGCAAGTGGTGGCTCTGTCGGAACACTGACCTTCGCAGAAACCACCGCCAATACAACATTGATCAGCGGCACTGTTGGCGGAACGAATGCAATTACTGCTTTGAACGTTAATGTGGCAACGGGTATCACAGCCACATTGGCGAGCGATGTGGGCGCAACAACAACAACACTTTCCGGTGTTGGTACGTTGGCCCTTGCCGGTGACACAACCGGTGATGTCGATCTAGTTGCTGACAGTACAGTTTCTGTCGCGGCTGACAAAACGATCCTTGGTAATGTGGATAATTCATCTGGCGCTGACGGGTCCGGCACACTAACCTTTGCTGCCATCACCGTTGATACCACTCTCGTAACAGGCGATGTCGGTGCGACCAATACCCTGGCTCAAGTCACCGTCGATAATACTGGCGGAGAAGCCGAGTTTATAGGTAGTGTGTCAGCCACCGCATTTAATGCGTCTGGCAGTGGTACAACAGTTATTACAGTCGCAGGTACCTTCACAACATTGACCACTGATGGCGACTTCACATCTGGAACCGGCCTTTTGGACGTCGTGGGCACGATTGCACTAACCGGTGGTGATTTGATTATAGGGACTGGTGATGCGACACTTGGTGGCGCTTCAATCACTGCGGATAATATTACGCTGGCAGCCGGTAGTGACGTGACGTTTGACGGTGCCGCCGCACAGACAGTTACCGGCCCCATCGATGGTGCTGGTGATGTGACAATCACAAATGCGGCGGGTGTTACTTTTGTGAATGCTGTTGGTACAACAATTGGAGACATTGGCGCTTTGACTATTGCCTCCACTTTCAGTGGTACATTTGAAAGCACACTGGATGCGGCCTCCATCGATTTGGATGGCACTCTTCAGGTAGAAGATGCAGTAACTCTTACTGGCAAACTAGATGTTGGCGCGGGATCAAAAATTATCCTTGGGGGCGGCATTGTTGATACTGAAACAGCCTTTACTGTTGCCGATGTGGATTCTGCTGGAACAACAACCATTGAGGTGTCGTCAACCTTTACTTCAGGTACAATCATTTTGTTTGACAGCACAGCGGATGCATCCGCTGATCTGGCCAATTTAACCATCACAGATACCCTGCTTGTAGATTATACTTTAAGCGCAAATGGCAATGACATTGAAATAACAGCCGTTGCGGAATCAGACGCCGATGTTGCGGCAACACTTGATGTCTCTCTCCAAGATGCAACCGCGGTGCTAAACGCTGCAGCTGCATTGTCCGCTTCCGACGGGACATTACTTGATAACTTTGACACTGCTATTAAGACCGGTGGAGACGACGCAACGAAAGCGGCTGAAACCGTTGCCATTCAAGCGGATACTTTGGGTGCCGGAACCAACGTTGCTGTCTCAACAGGCGGCCAAGTTATTGGCATTTCATCAGATCGTCTCGGGTCACTTCGGACCGGCAACCAATTTGAAAACTCTGCGGGTACTGGCTTCGCAACAGGTGGTACGTCCGCCAAATATGGGGCATGGGTCAAACCATTTGGTAACTGGGCAGAACAAGACAATACAAGCGGTGTTGCAGGCTTTGAAGCCCTGACATACGGCATGGCGTTCGGTGCGGACACGGCACTAGATGATCAATACCGCGGCGGTGTTTCATTCGCCTACGCGTCATCTGATGTTGAGGGCAGTGGTGCGGGACAATCCAAAGCCGATATCGACAGCTACCAGCTGACATTATATGGTGATTTCACCGGTAAGAATTATTACGCGGAAGCCTCCCTCGGTTATGCCTATAATAACAATACCGTCTCTCGTGTGATTGACTTCATGGGCACGGATACAACGGCTAGCGGCGAATACGGATCTAGCCAGTTCATCGCAAGCTTTAATACCGGCATCCCAATGCAAATGGCGGGCACAGCTTACTTCACACCGACAGCAGGGCTTGCATGGACACATGTTATCTCTGAAGAATATACAGAGACGGGCGCTGGTGGCCTTAACCAGACTGTTGATATCGATGATATCGACGTTCTCCTAGGTACACTCGGTGCGAAAATGCATACGCAAATTCGCTACAACAAAGGCTATCTTGTTCCCAACATTCACGGCGGGGTTAGTTACGACTTCATCGGTGATAATACAACGGCGACAGCCAGCTTTACAGGCGGCGGCGCGGCCTTTACGGTTGCCGGCGCTGAAGTTGAACAATTTGGCGGAAACCTCGGGTTTGGTTTCACTTATGAAAGTAAAAATTTCTGGTCCATCGGGGCTGGATATGATGCGGACATGAAAAGCGGATTTATTTCCCACTCGGCGCTATTTGAAGCTCGCTTCAAATTCTAAGATTTTGACAATAATTACGTTTTTAAAACCCCGGACTAATTCTCCGGGGTTTTTTAGTTGATCATCAAATCAGGAGAACACCCACAATGGCAAATTACGATAATGTCCCCTACCCCAGCTATTGTTATGTGAATACTGATCCTGGTCGCATGTCGGCAATCGGTGCGTTATTTGGCATTGATGCGCCAGCCGTTGAAACCGCCAATATTCTGGAGATTGGGTGTGCCGCCGGCGGCAATATTCTGCCCCTTGCCGCCCGATATCCAAATGCCAAATTTACAGGCGTTGATTTATCTCAGAACCAAATCGATACAGCGCGCGGCAAAGCAGATAGCCTGCAGCTGTCCAATATTGAATTTGATGCGATTTCCATAGCGGCGCACAAGTTTGGATCTGAAAAATTCGACTATATCATCGCCCATGGCGTCTATTCTTGGGTCGCAAGCGATATTCAGGATGCCATCCTTAGTGTTTGCCAAAACCACCTCTCTGATACGGGTCTTGCCTACATAAGCTACAACACACTCCCCGGTTGGAACTCCGTTAAGACGGTACGGGATATGATGCTGTATCATGTGGCTAAATTTGAAGACCCGGTCATGAAAACCAAAGAAGCCCGCGGAATTTTGACCTTTATTTCTGAAAACGTTAAGTCACAAGACAGCCCCCACAAGGCCATGTTATTGAAAGAGATTAAAAATCTTCAGAATGCTGACGATGCCTATCTTCTCCATGATCATTTGGAAGATATAAACGAGCCCTGCTATTTCCATGAGTTTATGGAAAAAGCGACGTCCCATGATCTTGCCTATTTGGGGGATTCAGAACCACAGAGCATGTATCTTGGCAATCAAACAGAGGAAGCATCAAAAGCCCTTAGCCAACTGAACGACGTGGTGTCCCAAGAGCAGTATATGGATTTCATTACTGACCGTCGTTTTCGCTCAACTCTCCTCTGTAAAAAGACCGTCACGCTAAATCGTAAACTAACGCCGCAGGTTCTTGACGGGCTTCACCTCATTCCCAACTTCACCGTAGATATATCTGCGGAAGTTAAGCCAAGCTCTCCTTTGAGTGAACTCCCGTTGGTCCATATGAAGGATGAAAAAGTCAAAGTGCATTTGCGAGGGCAGGTAATTTGCGCAGGTTATGTAAAACTTCTTCAATCATTACCCCAACACCTCACGGTGGATGAGGTTGTCACAGATTTAGAAGAAGCCCTTCGCCAAACATCCAAAGAAGATATACGGACCGAATTTTCAGGGATGGTATTAAAACTTATCTTTGGCGGGGTTTTGTCGGTCTCAACTACGCCCGCAGCCTGCGCTTACAAAATCACATCAAAACCAGAGGCATTCAAGGTGGCAAGAACAGAGGCCCACTCAAAAGAGTTGGTGCCGAACTTGCTGCACGACGTCGTGAAACTAACTAACGACCAGCGCCTCGTCATTCAATATGTAACTGGGGAGAATACTCAAGCTGATATCGCCGATAAACTTAACCACCATATTGCCAAAGGTGATTTAAAGCTGTCAGCCGATGGCAAGCCCATGACAGTTGACTCTGATGCGTTGACGCAACATCTACCTGAATATGTAACGGCGCAACTGGCCTTTTTTGGAAATAACGCACTTTTAGTGAACTGATGTCCTATCAATGACGTTTCGATCTTTTATCTTTGTGGTTTTAGCGGCGGCTTTGCTCGCTGGCTGTGGAACGCTGCGGGTTGAAAACCGCATTGGTAATGCCAATACGCTTGCTAAATCGGGTTCATTGGGCCCTGTGCGCTTGAAAACATCGAAGTTTCTACTGGCAGGTTTCCAACGCGTTACCAAAACAGGCGCGCCCATAATTCTCTATATTGAAGGTGATGGTTTTGCGTGGGTGGATAAATATACGATCTCTAGAAATCCTACTCCCAGAAACCCGCTGGCCTTAAAACTCGCGGCGGCGGATCAGTCAGACAATGTGATTTATCTCTCCCGTCCTTGCCAGTTCATTGATATGGAGACGGAACCTTTTTGCCAAAACAAGCAATGGACCAGCCACCGGTTTTCAAGAGACATCATCAACGGCTTCCATGAAACCTTAAACTGGATCTCCCAAAAATACGGATCGGCAGAGTTTCATCTTGTTGGGTTTTCAGGGGGCGGCGCAGTTGCAGCCATTCTCGCGGCAGAGCGACAAGATATTCTATCGCTTCGAACTATTGGCGGAAACCTAGATCATGCGGCCCTTAACACCGCAAAAAACGTGTCTCCGCTTACCGGGTCAATCAACCCCATAAATTCTGCGGCGCGAACCCAAAACATTCCTCAAATTCATTATAGCGGCGCAAAAGATACCGTAGTTCCTGCCTGGATATCGGCGCGATATGTACAGGCTGTGGGAAATTCTTCTTGCGCAACAGTAAAAATAATATCAGGTGCCAGCCATTTAGAAGGCTGGGAGAGCCTATGGCCTAAATTGGGTCACGACATACCGCCGCCGTGTTAAAATCGCCCTAGAAGAGTTTGGAATAAGCTTTTGTAAATCCAGACAAATCAGCATTTACCACCATTGTCTTTTTCGCGCCAAAAGCCCTAAATCCCACTTTCATGGTATGTCCTCGCTTTAACTGCCCGAGTAGTTCTTCTGTTAATACAGAGCGGACTTCACAGCCACTGTTCGTGCATTTCAAATAAGGTGCTTTCATCTCTTTGGCGTCATCAACTTTCAAAACCATGCCTGCCCGAAGATCAACACCAAGCGGCAATTGCATAACGATATAGGCTTTCCGGTCATTTATCCCTGAATAGAAAACAGATACGTTTAGGACCCTACCCATTTGTTTCTTCTGGCCTTCTTTAGCCTGATTTACAAATAGCTGTTGTTCAATTTTGCAGGTTTGAGGAAGTTTTGGATCACCACACATAAATTTCCATTTTTCAACGGCTTGCGCGGACGCGGTGCTGGCAACACTTACCAATAATGACGCGGCAACAAAGCCCGCTAAAATGCCAATCTTTCTGTACATGCGTCCACCGTCTATTGTTAATTCGATAGAGCAATATTACAGGCTTCGAAGTGAAATGAACAGGATATAGGTATTTGAATTATCCGATATATTATGCCCTCCGCTCAATACCCCATTTCAATCAGTGCCAGATTTAATTTTTTAAGCAGTGCAATGTTCCGTTTGGTGGGTCTACACGTGAGAGCATCGTTATAAATTGCCAATGGGGTTTCGGGGTCATACGACATTGAAACAACATGCATTTCATCAAATACTTCTAGAATATCTGGGGTGTAAGCGATGATGACATCAAACCTTCCCCGATCCAACATTCGGATCAATTCTTTCAAATCATTGGCTCTATTTTTGCCAACTATTTCTGTTAACCGCGGGGTAAAAGGGACGCCGAGTTCGCCACCAACTCGTAAACCAATCAAACTTTCAATTGTCCGAATTGGGGGGGCGCCATTTTGAGTAAACGCGTATAATTTCGCTTTGTAAAAGGCGACGGACTGAACATGATCTAGATGTTTCTGTTCGAACATACGGTCTAGAGGTAATAAGCAATCATACTTACCTAACGTGTAGGCCGCCCGTGCCCTTGCAATGGGTAGGACTTCCAATTGGAACTTAATTCCGGTCTTGAAAGTCAGTTCCTTCAAAATTTCATTATATTTACCGCTTCCATCCTGCTCTAACACATTGACAATCCGATACGCGACGACCCGCAATGTAGTTTCATTTGCCATTGAGTAATTAGCCATTGGTATCAGAATACTGCACAGTAAGCCGAGCGATAATCTAGTCACATAATTCAACAAACACGAGACAGGTTTCATCCAATTTCCCCGACTGCCTTTACAAACGTAACGACGTCATCATTAATTTGTTGAGACAGTGTATTAAGCTTTGTTGACGCACTTTTCACAGCATTTGAGGCTTCACCTGTTTTGACAGCTCCCTCAGAAACGCTGACAATTTCACTTGTCACCTGATTGGTTTGCTCGGCTGCAAATTGAACACTCCGGCTAATCTCGTTAGTTGCTATTTCTTGCTCTTCAACAGCGTTTGTGATCGCAACTGTAACAGTGCTTAGATGGCCAATTTTTTCATTTATGAGTTCGATCGCGGTCACCGCCCCATCTGCTCGATGCTGCATTTCATTGATTTGCTTGGTAATATCTTCAGTTGCTTTCCCTGTTTGCGTCGCCAAATTTTTAACTTCCGCAGCCACAACGGCAAAACCTTTACCTGCGTCCCCGGCCCTTGCCGCCTCAATAGTTGCATTTAGGGCAAGCAAATTTGTTTGTTCAGCGATGTCTGTAATCAAAGAAACCACATCTTGTATCTTGATGGAAGTCTTTGACAATTCATGAATTGTCTCATCACCGGTTTTGGCTGCAGAGACAGCTTCATTTGTCGTTTGATTAGCTGATTTCACCTGTTTTGAAACCTCGCGGATGGAAGCCGAGAACTCTTCAATCGCAGATGCCATTGTTGTCACACTGTTTTTGACCTCACCTGCAGCCGTTGAAACCGTAGTTGCTTGCTGGCCTGTGCTGTCCGCGATATGCACCATCTCATCAGATGTTTGCCGCATATCATCGCCATATAATCCCAAATCATTTACAGCATTACTAATTGTCTCGTTAAATGCGCTTACAGTTTCCTCCAACTTACGGGATTTGTCAGCCGCCGCTTTAGCCGCTTCAGCCTCTGCGCGCTGTTGTTCTTGGATTTCCTCTGTTCGGAGTTGGGCTGCCTCAACTTCTTTTCGCTGCAGTTCTTCTTTTTCTTTGGCTAATGCCTCCCCTTTCAAAATTTCACTATGGAAAACACTTACAGCCCTCCCCATTTCTCCAATTTCGTCGGCTCTTTCCATATTTGGGAGGGTGATATTCATGTTTTTGTTAGACAGTGCTTTCATAGTTTCTGTCATTTTAACAATTGGACTAGATATTGAGGCTCCGACAAAACGCGCGACAAGCGCTGATAGAAGTACCGCAAAAATTGAAGCGACAATGACTGTTATCGTTTGTAACTGGAATGATCCAAACATGTCCGAAACCGTATTACTCTGCAGTTTCGTTTGTCGTTCAACGAGTTTATCAACGGTTTTGAGGACTTTCTCAATGAAAGGCCAACTTTCCCCCTTAATTTCCATCTCACGCGCAATGTCCCAAGTCGCAGGATCTTGCATCAGTTTGAGCTGTTTATCGTAGGTATTGTTTCGCATGGTATTCACGGTATTTTTTAGATCTTCTGCATTCTTTTGTCCCAGCTCATCACCGTCATATAGAGCAATCAAAATATCAATGTCTCTATCAAAATCTTTAGAGACCTTACTGTAAATGCCCATCAAATAGTCGTTGCCCGTGACCAGTATCCCCCTGACGAGAGAAGACATATCCAGAAGTTCCATTTGAACCTGCCGCAACATAATAGTTGTCTCGTAACTGTCTGACGCGGATTTTGCTTTACTTTGAACGAGTTGGATTTGGATCCCAATCCCGAAGGACAAAATGAGTAGCGTTAAAAGCAGAGTGCCCATTCCAACAACAAGCTTTTTAGTGACTTTTAGGTTCTTGAACCATTCAATAGCATTTGGTGCCATGAAGACCCCTCCGAGAATAGAATTTTATGTATATTCTCAAAATATGGTTTAGTAAAAATTAATGCTAATTTACAACAGCTAATCTCCCTAACTATTGGGAAAGACGTTAAGCATTTTTATTTTATTACCTAAACCTAATTTATTAACGATTTTGTATATACTTAATTCTAAAATAAGTTGAGTGGTACTGCATTTTATGCGTAGCAATTCTCATACTATTGGTCACCTTATAAGGAATTCGGCAGATATTTATCAAATTTCCGTTACCTAGCTGTTCTCTCCAAAAGAGTATACAAGGAACTAATTATTCCATGAAGTCGCTCAACGAAACGTATTCGATCTCTTAATACCTCAAATTCCCGAATTCCAATAATTGTGGTAACTACCGAAATTGCCAAATCCAATGTTGAGGATTTTCTAAAAGCCGGAATGACAGATGTATGTTCAAAGCCGCCTGACTTACCTACTTTATTTAAAATGATCAATAAATATTTGGGAGAAGAAATTCATATTGAAAAGTTGGTAAAAAAATTTCTTAAACTTAATCTTAGGCAAATTAGTAACTTTGACGTTTAAGCGTTACCTAAATTCCACAACTGGAAAAACAAACCCTACATTCCTTCTGATCTATGAAAAGCTGAAAGATATTGTGACATTGTCTCCAATGCCGCGTATTAAGTTTAAACTTGCCTCACATAGTTGTGGTACCTAAAAAGCGAAGCCAACGAAATAAGAATGAACGGCCAGCCTCCGGGGAGGGAAGCATTTTGTCTACACCACCAATTTTTGACGCGGATTTTCTTGAACGGCTCGAAGATTTATTCATTTGGAGACGTGACGTTCGGCATTTTAAAACAGATGCCATCGACGAAGAGCTCCTCGAAAAACTCCTAAAGGTAACCTGCCTGCACTCTCCCTCTGTTGGGAATAGCCAGCCCTGGCGGTATGTGAAAATTACTGACCCCGTTCGGCGAGACAAGGTAAAAAAAGACTTTGAAGCCCAAAATCAACAGGCCCTTGAAAATTACCATGGAGATAAAGCACGTCTCTATGCCTCACTCAAATTAGCAGGCTTAACAGATGCGCCCGTTCATCTTGCCGTCTTTGCCGATATTGAGACAGAGCGGGGAGCTGGATTGGGTCAGGCAACTATGCCCGAAACCTTAAAATACTCTGTGGCAAATTCCATTTACACATTCTGGCTTGCCGCCCGTGCTTATGGGGTTGGCGTGGGTTGGGTATCAATCATTGATCCACCATCAGTTACCAAGATATTGGATGTCCCGGAAAACTGGGAACTCATTGGCTATCTGTGTGTCGGTTATCCAAAAGAAGAAAACGAGACACCCGAATTGCTCCGTGTGGGGTGGCAAGATCAAGGCGCTTTCGATACGTTCATTTTCGAGAGATAAAATGGATACCCTATGGCCCGCTCTAATCCGATTAGTTAAACAACCAGCGTCCTACTATTTTGGTGTAGCGCGGCATAACGACATAGACCATAAGAAAGACAATAACGCCTGTTATAAACAGATTATCGGCGTATAAATTTGGCTCGAAACCCAGATACCGCAACACCGGTCCAACGACCAGAGGAACACCGAGAGCAAGGGGAAAGATAGCCGACCAGGTCACCAAAAATTGCTTCCAACTGACAGGCACCTGTGCCCTTGCACCATCTGGCGTAAACCAGAAATCCAAACCGCTTTGGATATAAAAATCATCGTCTTTGGCAAGCATCGGGCGCACTGCATCAATCAAGCGGTTCCTTTCTTCAGATTTCATCCAGTTTTCTAGATAATCTCTATTCTCAAATCTTAAAATGATCGTATATGTTGCGGTTACACCACCCACTGGACGTATAATTTGAGAATCCAAATGGCCCGGAGCCTTCTTGCATAAGGGGTCAATTTCATCTAACCAACCATTATATTCAGCCAGCCGATCATCCCGAACACGGTGATTAATTACAACTGTCGCGCCAATCTCTTGTTTTTTGGATGCAAGGTCTGCGTTTTTCATCAAATTCACTCGAAGTTCTAAGAAGATTCTGCGTTAGATTATACAGATCTTTTGATCCAACCTATTGATCCAAATCGTCCTCTTTAGAAGGTCAATATTGTCGGATAGAGCAAACTAACTCATCTGCATTCGTATTTCTTGTGCTTTTCGTTTTAGAGGAAGGAGAAATTTCTCCTTAACCGCCTCTTCACTATAGGTTCCAGATATTAAGTTGATGCTAATTGCAGCGATGACCTTACCTGAAAAATCGCGAAGCGGAACAGAGATCCCGCATATGGCCGGATCAAGCTCTCCTACACCCTGACCAAAGAAGCTATAGAACTTTATTGTCGCTCGGTTGGGGAAACGAACCCGCTTTATTTTGATGAGGTCGCCGCGAAAGCAGGCCCTTATGGCGGAATTGTCGCCCCGCCATCTATCCACATTCTTCTTATGTTTTCTTGCAAACCAAAGAACGACTGGATGCGCAGCCCAGGCACCATCAATGCTGGCCAATCATGGAGCTATAATCTTCCCGCTCGTCCAGGGGATGTTATCCGAATGGAAGGTCGTGCATTGGATAAGTTCATAAAAAAAGATCGGCTGTTTGTTGTCCATGACAATGTGTTCTTCAATCAAAACGATGATGTAATTTGCTCAGGCCGCGGCCAAACAATTAGACCCGTTTAAAGCAAACCTAATGTCTACTACATTTGAAGAAATCAACATTGATGACATCATTGAAGGCCCGAAATTCGAAGTTTCCCGGGAATCTATTCGCCTATTCTGCGATGCGTCGCTGGACTACAATCCGCTGCATCTAGATGACAATTATATGAAGGAAGACTTCGGGAAGACTAATTTTGGCGGCATAATCATGCACGGAATGAATAACTTTGGCCTCATTAGCCGTATGCTGACAGATTGGGCAATGGAAGTTGGCGCCGTTCATAAACGCTTAGAAACCAAATGGATCCAACCCGTCAAACCTGGCGACACCATCATTCCAGAAGGCAAAATAAAACTCAAAAAAGTCACTGAAAAATCCTGCTGGGCGATCGTCGATGTAATCGTCCGCAATCAACACGGTGACCCTGTTGCAAAAGGTGAAGCAACCCTTGAATTTCCATGTACTGCATAGCAAAAATCGAAAATAGCGAAACGAGTGTTTCTTTGTGGGTAATCACCCACCAGAAAAATGGCCCTTCACATTTGATGAACTGGATGGGCCATTTTTCAAATTTATTTAACTCAGAATTTAAAGCGAGCTTCAAATACTGCTGAATGTGAAATGTAATTGCTTTTCAAATCAGCATCGTAGGTCACGCCAATCGACCAAACATTTCCACTTTCATATGTCATACCAAGACCTGCACCTCCGCCAAACTGCTGCACTTCAGCACCTTCAACTGCAAAAGTAGCGCCGCCACCGGTGAAAGTTGCCGATGCAGCCGCCTCGTCGCCGACGAGGTCATAATTGATACCCGCGTGTATTTCAGGAACCAAACGACCGCCGCCAACCTGGACCGCTGTATGGAGTTTTGCCCCCAGAGAGGCGACGACAACATCCATATCATCTATATCAACCGATTGGTTCAACCCGCCGGCACCGGTTTCGGTATATTCTTCAGATGTAACGTGAGTCCAAGCAACACCGACTGTTGGTGTAAAATAGGTTGCACCCTCAATGTGTTGCGGAACACCAAAATTAACACTTGCCATAAACTGACTAGAGCCATAATCACCGCTCGCCACAGTATCCGTTCCCATAAAATCGATTATGCGAGACACTTCATTGTCGTTATAGGCGTACCCGATTGAACCCTCTACATAGTAGTTTTTATCAGTGTAATCGCCATATAGAGTAATTTGGTAGCTGTTGATATCTGCCTCCGACTCGCCAGAACCATCACCATTGACGCTTGAGTTGGCATAAGCGAATGAAACCCCAACATGAGAGTTATCTGCAACTTCGGTATCAACACCAAAGGCCATCCCATATGTGGCCGCGTCAAATCCAGCAATCCCGCCCTCTTTATCTTGATCAATCCAATTACCGAAAGGTTTAAACCATGCGGCAACATTAGCCCCTGCATCACCGGCGGAAAAACCAGTTGGTCCCGCAGACGCGAATTGCGCACCGTCACGTAAAGAAGCTAATCGATCAGAAGAAATACCAATAACTTGGCTACCTGTGGAAATCGCAGCACTTGATCCGGCCCCTAACGTATCCGCTTGAATACCGATTGTCTCTGCGGCCTTTGCCGCATCCGATCCACCGGCTGCAAGGGCTGCGTTAAGATTTGTGAGAAGCGTTGCATTGCCTGTTGCTACCGCAGTATTACCGTTAATGAGGGCGTCAGCTTCTTGTGTGGTTACTGACAGGGCAACAGCTACCGCCTCTGCAGATCTAAAAGTTGCCGTAAGCTCAATATCATTACCGTTCGCAGAAAGCGTATAATCCGTGAAAGATGTATCGACGACAGTAAGGTTCGCCAGGTCAGCCGATGCATCCGCAGTGCTATCAAAAAGAATAAGAGTACCTGTTGTAAAGCCTGATGACGGAACAATTGTAACCACAATTGTTGTATCCACATCAGCAACTATAAATACCGTATCATTTGCACCGAAACCTTCACCCAATGTAACTGTGTCGGCATTAGTTAAATCAAGATTACCTGTAAGGGTAACTGTGTCTTCCACTTGAGCTTCATCATTTATAGTAAGTGATGAAGCATCCAACGTACTGTTGAAGGTAGCTTTGCTACCACCAGAAATAATAACATCACCAACTGCAGTTGATGCGCCAACTGCATCTTCAAAAGTCACGTCGCTGTTGTTAGAAATAGTTACATCCCCGGCACCATCGACAGCGCCATTGACGGTTTGCACCGCACCACCATCAAATTCAACATCGCTCCCAGCGGCGAGAGTAATCTTATCTGTGGTTATTGAGGCACCACCCAGTGTCGCATCACCAGAACCGACAATCAAATCACCACCCGTAATGGCCACCGTACCATTGATGTCTATAGTACCGGTACCAGTTGCCACATCTCCCGCAGCAGTCAAATTCGTCGCAGTTACTGCGTCGTTAAAAGTTGTCGTGCGAGTAGTGCTACTGGTAACCGTGTCGGTGGTGACAGCGCCGTTAAACGTGGCTTCTGTATTTGCATCCAATTGCAAAATATCAACCGATTGAGTACCGCCAATGGCCTGCGTAAAAGCAATCGCATTCCCAGCCGTACCATCTGTGTTTGAAACTTGTACCGTTATTGTATCAGCAGCTGCGCTTGCGTTAACAGACATATCCACCAGGTTGTCACCAGCAACGGCAGTATCAAAAGTCGTGGTGAGTGTACTTGTTCCTGATCCAACGATTAGCGAAACATCACCGGTTCCATCTGTGACGTCACCTTGAAAAACTGTTGTTGTATTGGTTGCATTTAAGACAATGTTCTCATCAAGTTTAACGTGAACGTCGCCTGCAAAGGTTACTGAATTATTCGTACCAGAAGTCGTAATATCATAAGTTGCCGTATCACCAGCGTTAACACTCGCCAGAAATGAAATTGCATCAGTCGCCCCAACTGCCCCCAAAGATATGGCACCAGCATTACTATCAATCGTAATGGCATGCGCTGCGTCATCGTCATTTAGAAGACCATTAACATCAGTCGCAGTAACTGTAGATCCTGTATTCGTATCTGTCGTTGCATTTGAATCATTACCAGCTGCATTTACGGCAGTACTCAAACCAAAACTCGCAGTAAGCGCAAGAATGGAAATTTCACCCAACAGTTTTTTCTTCCGGTTTCTGATCACCATCACAACTCAAACTCTCCAATGAAATCGCAAAATACGATTTCCAACCACAATCAAACGAGGCAGCATTGGTAATCGTACGTCGGCCTCAGACCCTTGTCTCTTAAGGGTTTATTGGCCAGCCGCACAAATTTATATTAGCGGTATTTTGGCAACAGACGATACACAATAACAAGTAGGACTAAATCCATGCAATACAAAATATAGTATATGTTTGATATTTTTATTCGCTAATTGGCAATTGCGGGAAGTCTACATTCTAAAGATGAAGACGAACCCATTGCAGACAACAGCTGAAGATTGGTATTGAGGTTAGCTTCCAGCTAAACTACAGAGACTTGGTTCGCGCTATAAGCTCCACTTTCCTCATCAAGCAAACGCGACAACAAGAACCGACTGTCTTATTAGAACCGAAGCACCACCTACTATATAACCATGGGCAACCGTAGAAGAATTCAAATTAAACAGACAAAAAAAATAGCGGAAACTGGTCCAGATTAATAAGAGGGAGACCGCTTTTTTTACTCCCGGTGACTTTATGATACGTAAGTTAAGCATCATTACTCACATTTAAATTTCAGAAAAAATTATCAGTCGTAGAAACGAACCAACCACAAAAATTTGCTAATTGTGTCCTGCGGAAGAACACCTCGCTATTAAACATCCAACTTCCCCAGACTGACGCTTCTAGAAACCCACCGATAACCTTCGCTATTCAGGCGCCAAACAGATACCCCTTTTTCAACATTCTTGTTCGCCTTGGCCGTCATCAATGTGATGCCGCCACTAATTAGAATAGCAGTCCAACCAAATATTGTTGAGATATCCAGCGGCTCATCAAAGGCAAAAAAGCCGATTAACGCAGAATAAAAAAGAGATATATAAAAGAAGGGAGCAAGGAAGCTCGCACCGGACAGGTTCTGGGTGACTGATATTACCTACATCAAAACCTATGAGGGTTTTTATATCTGGCAGTCATTATTGACCTTTATTCCCGTCGTGTGGTTGGGTGGGCAACGCACAGCCGCCAATATAC
>CAJXWA010000044.1 GCA_913062525.1 uncultured Alphaproteobacteria bacterium
GACCTTGAAGAATGGCTCACTTCAATTACAAAATTCACATCCTCTGGCCCGGTAGGCGTTGGTGACGGAGAGCAAAGCGTTCCCGCCTATGTAAACGCTCTTCTCGAGCAGACAGCCGAAAGTTTGGACGGCTTGCAACGAACTCTCGCACGCAATGAAGATCGCCGTCACACAGGCGAAAGCGCCATGATTAATGTGAGTGAGCGCCTAGCAGCCCTAACGGATCAAATGCGGGCCGAGCAGGACTTGATGGTTAAACTTGTTGAAGGACAAATGGAGCTGAAACCTGTTTTACAACGCATGGCCCAAATTCAAGAACAAGGCGGTTTGGATCAAGCGAGTAAAAATCACATACGCAACCTTGATGTTTACATGGCGCGCATGCTTGAAGATATGGCTGATGGCAGAAATCAGATCACACAAGAAATTCGCAGTGACATTAAGCTTCTTACCCGCACGATCGCGGCCATCGCCGAAGAAGACCGGCGCAAGTAATGAATTGGTGAGGGTTGGGTATGGCACGTAGACGCAATGGACAACGCGCAGGGTACGAAATCTGGCCCGGTTTCGTAGATGCTTTAACGACCCTGTTGCTGGTCATCATTTTCCTATTGGTGGTTTTTGTTCTAGCGCAGTTCTTTCTGTCGCAAGCCTTATCAGGCCGGGATGCCGCACTTGAAAAACTGAACCAACAAGTGGAAGAGCTCGCCGATTTACTGGCCTTAGAAAAACAATCTAATACTGAGCTCCGTCAAGATCTCCAACAAATTACCGTTTCGTTGTCTTCCTCTAACAAAGAACGAGATAGCGCGATTATTCGCCTTGATACCCTCACCTCGCGTGCGGTGGAGGCCGAGAAGGAACGGGATAGCCTTACGCTTTTGCTACGGGAACAGGAAAAGAAAACCGCTGACAGGGAAGAGACCCTTAAGCTCGCTGAAGAGCGAATTCAGATTGAAACCAACAAGATTGCCGCGAGCCTAAAAGAAATCGAAAGTCTCAGGCGCGACGTAGAAGCTTTAAAAGCGGTCCGTAAAACTCTCGAATCCGACGTGGGTGCGCTTCAGGGTAAGTTGGTGGAAAAAGATACTGAAATCGGTAACTTGCGAGACCGAAGCAAGGAACTTGAAGCCAAACTTTCGGGAGAAGAAGAACGCACTTTACTGGCCCAAAAAGACATTGAAGATCGCGATATTAAATTGGAAGAACTTCAGGCCCTCTATCTGCAAACTCAGGATGACCTCACGGCTGAAGAGAAACTATCCAGTGCGGCAAATGCCCAAGTAACACTCCTCAACGCTCAGCTCGCCGCCCTTCGCGAACAACTTTCCCGAATTGAACAAGCGTTGGAAGTTTCAGAATCTAAAGATGTGGATCAAAAAGCCCAAATTGCTGATCTTGGCCGGCGCTTAAATCAAGCATTGGCGCAGAAGGTTCAGGAACTCCAACAATACCGTTCTGATTTCTTTGGTCAGTTAAGGCAGGTTCTTAAAAATCGCCCCGGCATTAGTGTAGTAGGCGATCGGTTTGTTTTCCAATCTGAAGTCTTATTTGGCTTGGGAGAAGCAGAACTCGGCGTACAGGGAAGAGAAAGCATGGCGACTTTTGCAAGAACCTTGCTCGACATCTCAACGTCTATTCCCACTGAAATCGACTGGGTCTTACGGGTCGACGGTCACACAGACAGACAGCCCATCAAGACAACTCGTTTTCCATCCAATTGGGAACTATCAATGGCCCGAGCACTGTCCGTAACAAAATATCTCATCGCACGCGGTATTCCACCTGAACGGCTTGCACCAACAGGGTTTGGACAATTCCAACCGCTAGATCCCAGGGACGACGAAATCGCCCATTTGCGGAACCGCCGGATCGAACTTAAATTGACAGAAAAATAATTACAGACTGCAGTCGAGGAATTTTTCTTCAAAAACAGCGCCGATTAGCACTCGGTTACCAATGGATACTGCCACGGAGGCCCCAGAGATCAAATCTCCAGCATCAAGAAGAACTTCATTCACGACGAACTGACCTGCTCCGCCCTTGATCAAGCGCAGAACCTGACTGGGCGCGTGTTTGCTTGGATCTGAGGCATGACCAAGGAAACTCAACAATTGGGGGTGGGAGGCGATCCAGATCTCTCCGTTTGCTCCAAGTGATATATTATCTGGCCCCGTTCCAAGATCACGCGTTTCCATCAAGACAAGTGCATTCGTGGCTTCATTGCGCGCATAAATCCGTAAATTTTGTCCGACTGTTTCAGCGACAAATAAAGTTTTCTGGTCACTGGATAAAGAGATGCCATTTGCAAAATGCAATCCGTCCGCAACCGGGAATATTTTTTTACCGTCGTAATAACCAACCTTGCCGACAGGCAAAGGAACATAGCTTTCAAGAAAAGCAGAGAAATCCCCAACAAAGCCGTGATCATTTGTTGCATAGAATTTATCATGATCAATGGCCGCAATATCGTTGGGGCTTAAAAAGCCTCCGATAGTTTTACGGTGCGTTAAAGCGCCATCTTTCCAATCGTAAATTTCGATCTTGTTGGGCTTATCCAAAGTTGGGCTTATACTTTGTCTGTTCACCACCATTAACGTAGCGCGTCCATCTTCCCCTTGGAAGAAAGAGAGGCCGAGGGGGTGAAAATTCTCATCTGAATCTGGTGTTAAATTCACTGGCGCTACAGACGGATCCTTTAAATCATACAAATAGATGGCCCCAGGAACGGGAGTACCCTTTGCAGTCTGACGTCTATTGTCTGACGAAATGAACGCATAGTTTCCAGAGGGATGAAGCGCAATATCTTCAGGCCCGGCGATATCCGTTACGGCGACGCAGTGCCCATTAAAATTTGGTGTGATTGTTCTAAATTGCCCTGCTGAATAGAGCACGAAAACTGCAGCCCCGATGGCTGCAACCATCAGAGTGAAGAAAGTAAAAAACAGTTTCTGGATAGTCCCCACAATCCCCCGCCTCAAACAGACAATTCATAAAAGCAATGTTGTCTTTACCTATACTTTCATTGCTTCACGGTTGACGTCAAACTGCAAATTCGCAAGCTTGGCATATAAACCGTCTTCTTTCATCAATTGCTCGTGAGTTCCTTGAGTAACGACACGGCCTTTATCAAGCACAACAATACGATCAGCATTCAAGACCGTTGCAAGGCGATGGGCAATCACAAGTGTGGTCCGGCCTTGCAGTAAATTCTCAAGCGCTGTTTGAACCAGATGTTCACTTTCAGCATCCAAAGCCGAGGTGGCCTCATCAAGTAACAAGATTTCTGGATCCCGCAAAATGGCTCTCGCGATGGCAATTCGTTGTTTCTGACCACCAGACAATGTCATTCCGCGCTCACCAAACAGACTTTCGAACCCTCTTGGCATTTCTTCGATGAAATCATATGCCGCTGCTGCTTTCGCTGCCGCTTTCACTTCATCGTCCGATGCGTCTGGTCGTCCATAGCGAATATTGTTCATAGCAGTGTCGGCAAATATAACGGCATCTTGCGGTACGAGGCCCATAAGCGACCGTACTGAGGATGGGTCTGTTTTAGAAATATCCACACCACTAATATTGATCTGCCCACTTTGCGGATCATAAAACCGCAAGAGGAGTTGGAACACGGTTGTTTTCCCAGCCCCACTTGGCCCCACGATAGCGACTGTTTCACCGGCCTTCACAGATAAGTTGAAATCATTAAGCGCAGGCATATCACTGCGAGATGGATAATGGAAATTCACAGCAGAAAATTCCAAGCCGCCTGAAAGGCTCTGAGGCATCATTTCAGGGTTTTCTGGGCTCGCTATAGCCGGTTCTTCCTTTAACAGCTCTATCAAGCGCTCAGAGGCACCTGCGGCTCGTTGAAGTTCTCCCCAGATCTCACTCAATGACCCCATAGATCCAGCAACCACAATTGCATAGAAAACAAATGAGGCAAGAACGCCCGGTGACATATTGCCATCCACAACATCCGTCGCACCGCTCCACAAGACGAAATCAATGGCACCGAAGATGAGCAGAATTACGATTGCCGTTAACCAAGCCCGCGCGCGGATCCGCTTTACGGCAATACCGAAACTCTCTTCCACATCAGCTGAGAATGATTTTCGGTCGATATCTTCATGAGTATAGGCTTGTGACGTCTGGATGGAACGCAGCGTCTCATCCGCACGGGCACTGACCCGAGCGATACTGTCCTGATTAATCGTGCTCAATTTACGAACACGCCGACCAAAAACGATTATAGGAATGAGAATACAAGGGACAACGAGCAACACCAAGCCAGCTAATTTGGGGCTGGTGTACACAAGGAGTGCCATTCCACCGACGAAAGACAAAACATTTCGAAGGGCAACAGATACTGATGATCCAATAACGGTTTGAATCAATGTTGTGTCTGTGGTCAGGCGCGACAGGACTTCACCTGTTCGGGTCACTTCAAAAAAAGCGGGATTGAGTTTCAGAATGTGGCTAAAGACTGCTGTTCTGATATCGGAGATAACACGCTCTCCAATCCAAGATACCAGATAATATCTGCCAAAAGAGGCAAATGCCAAACCGACGACAACGACCATCAAGCCAATAAAGTACTGGCTCAGGTTCTCAGAACCAGCAGAGAATCCATGATCCAACAACAGCCTAACAGCTTGCCCAATCAACAAAAGGCTGGTGGATGCGATGACTAACGCAATAGATGCGCCGACAAATTGCCATTTATAAGGCTTCACGAATCGAACTAAGTCCCAAAGGCGCGTAACAGAAGGTTTTGCGCCCATCTTCTCTGAGTTGTCTTCACTTGTTACGTTACGAGTATCAGTCACACTATCACTTTCTGTACTTGCTTTTCTGCCAATGGTTTTACGGAAAAACGGAATTTCTTCAAGAAAATTCGCAAAAAACTACTTCTTTGCTTGCCACGGAGCTTTTCCTTTAATATAAGGCGCGCTTGGTGAATTACAGCATCCCCGAGAGGGTAGAGGCGATATGAAAAAAGATATACATCCAGATTACCACGCCATCACGGTCGAAATGACTGATGGAACTAAATTTGAAACACGCTCCACATATGGTAGCGAAGGCGATGTTCTAAAACTGGACATTGACGTGAAATCGCATCCAGCATGGACCGGCGGAACACAGCGTCTGCGTGAAGATGGCCGTGTTGCAAAGTTCAACAAGCGTTTCTCAGGTTTTGGCCTGAAATAAAACTCATCATTTCGGTGATAAGCGGAATAGGCACTCTTTATGGGTGTCTTTTTGCTGCGCTTTTTCGATATTTTACGGTGCTTTTCGGTGATTTTAGGAGTTTTACTCCGCAAAATTCTTCAGCGAATTTTCGGTAATTAGGACGCTTGATAATTTCGAATAGACAGTTGATCTAATCGGGAGACTCTCCGGTACAGAGACTCGCTCCTGCCAAGTAGAGAGATCAATCCAGAGGGCAACAAGTGCAATTGATCTAACTCTTTGTCAGGCAAACAAACAAGTTGGAATTGCAAATGGCATTCATCCTCTTGCCCCTCCTCTGCCGTTATCTCTCCTTCAATAACAGCCCGCTGGAACATCAGCCAAGACATGCATTCTGTTAATCGAGTGGTGAGGCGAAGCGATTCAGTCGCGTAGAAAAAACTAGCCTCGTTTGACAGGCTTCGAACTGCCATTTTACCCGGCCCCAGCAAATACTCTCTCGCCTCCATAACCAGACGAAGTGCTTCGTCATAGGTCTTAGAGAAGAATATTGTATCTGTAGTATTGGAAAGACTGTGTTGCTGTCCGTTACTCATGCTAGCCCTTCTATTGCCCGAAGTATGGTTGTACTTGAAATTTATTAATTTTTTCTCATTCCGCCTTGAACCCTCAAAATTTGTCCATAAGTAAAATTAACCGGATGCCCAATGTGGGTCTGGTAATCACCGGTTCAGCCCAAATTGGGGAACCAAAGATATATTGCTCAATTGGAGAATATTGACATGCGTAACTTAGAATTTTCACCCTTAATGCGTTCTGCATCACTGTATAGCCCGTTTAATCAGCTCTTTGATGAACTGGAACGCCCTAAAAATCTCAGTAAAGAGCTTCCCTATAACATCCTCAAGCTAGACGCGGACCAGTTTCAAATTGTGATCGCAGCACCCGGCCTAACCGAAGGTGATATTCACATTACCGCCACTCAAAACTCGTTGAGTGTTAGCTCTGAATTAGAAGAGAGCGATCAGGAGATCGAATATTTACACAAAGGTTTATCAGGGGCCGCTTTTAGTCAAAAATTTGAGCTAGCTGAGACCATCAAGGTTGTCAGTGCAACCATGGAAAATGGGTTACTTAAAATTGATTTGAAAAGGGAAATCCCAGAATCATTAAAACCGCGCCGTATTCAAATCGGAAAACCTGAATCCGTTGAAGACACCGCTTCGTGATCTAAGAGACCTCTCAATTAATCCCCAAAGGCTTGCAGCTCGATTAACTTCGAGCTGCTTTTTTACCTTACGCCGCTTCAAAGCCTTCAATAAGGGAACGTATATCATCACCAACACGGACAGCTGTATGTGTTTCCTGGTCGGTGTTGACCCAGATGATTTCACCGCTAGCATAAGAGGCGTCGCTGTCTTTATCAAAGATTTCGAGAATAAAGGTCAGGGAGCTGTTTCCAATTTTTGCTGTACGGCAGCTAATTTGAATTTCAGTATCAAACAAAATTGGCTTCGCGTAATTGACCAATGACTTCACCAAATGGAAATCTTGTCCGGTCTCTTTGGCATAAGCTGAATAATCAAATGCCATTTTTCGAAAATACTCAGTAATTGCCACATCAAAATAAGTTAGATAGTGAGCATTAAAGACAACCCTTTGCCCATCTATCTCGGAATACCGAACCCGCAGGTCATGAAAAAATTTAAAATCTTCTCTAGCCATTATTGTTTTTCCTTTTTTAAGCTAACAGCATTCTTCCAGTCAGGTTGAGTGATAAAAAAAATGCTACGTATTTTTGCGCAATCAAGTACCGAGTTTCGGGGTCGTTTTGCAGGGGTTGGATAATCCGCAGACGGAATTGCAGAAACCCCAACCGACGGCTCATCTTTTAGTATCTCACAGGCAAATTCATACCAGCTGACCGCCGGCGAGCCACAATAATGATAGATACCCCAATCGGCAAAATGTGGACGAACGACTGCCTTCGCAATAGTGAGCAATGTCTCGGCGATATGCGAGGCTGCAGTTGGCCCGCCAACTTGATCAGAAACCACATTAAGCTGGTCTCTGTCTTGTGCAAGCCTGCGCATTGTTACGACAAAATTCTGCTCTCCTCCAAAAACCCAAGAAGTGCGAAGGATAATATGTCGGCCATTGAATTTAGCGACGACCTCTTCTCCCGCCAACTTACTTTGCCCGTAAACGTTAATTGGCTTACAAACATCTGTCTCAATATATGCGCTTTCTTTGCATCCATCAAAAACAAAATCTGTTGATATATGCAAGAGAGGAATACCCGCACCATCACAGGCTTTCGCAAGATTTAGGGGTCCTGTTTTATTAACCGCAAATGCCTGCTCAATTTCGCTTTCAGCACGATCCACAGCCGTATAAGCCCCCGCATTAATGACGACAGCTGGCTGATGATCAGCGATTGCCGTCTCAACACTTTGTCGGTCGGTAATATCCATTTCCGCTCGAGAAAGAGCGACCACATCCAATGCCTGCGAAGAAGCTGCGCGGACAAGCGCTTGCGCAACTTGTCCGTGTTTTCCAGCAACAAGTATTTTCACGAGACTTTGGCTCCCACCATTCCGCGGCGATCCTGCTCTGCTCCGCTGCCAACAGCATCCACCCAGTCAAGGTTTGCAAGATACCAATCAACTGTTTTCTCTAAACCACCGTCGAGATCCACGGTTTGGCGCCACCCGAGCTCTGTCTCAATTTTAGTGCAATCAACGGCATAGCGGGCGTCATGCCCCGGACGATCCGTCACATACGTAATTAGATTTTCATGAGGGGCTTTGCCGGGAAATTTCTTGTCAAGAATTCTACAAATAGCCTGAACCATGTGGATATTCGTCTGCTCCGCTCGGCCGCCGATCATATAAGTCTCTCCAACCCGTCCTTTTTTCACGACCAATTGTAGCGCTGCGGTGTGATCATGCACATAAAGCCAGTCCCGAATATTTAAGCCATTTCCATACACAGGCAGTTCTCGCCCCTGCATGGCATTCAAAATAACCACGGGCAGTAATTTTTCAGGAAATTGAAAAGGACCATAATTGTTAGAACAATTAGTGATCAAAACCGGCAGACCAAAGGTCTTTTGCCAAGCCCGCACCAAATGGTCAGATCCCGCCTTACTTGCAGAATAAGGTGAGCTGGGCTCGTAGGGGCTTTCTTCGGTAAACTGACCTTCTGGACCGAGTTCCCCGTAGACCTCGTCCGTAGAAATATGCAGAAAACGGAAATTTTCACTTTCCAGCTCTGTTAAGGATTGCCAATGTTCAAGGGATGCTTGAAGCATGGTAAAAGTACCTACCAAATTGGTTTGAATAAAGTCCGCGGGACCATCAATGGAACGGTCTACGTGGCTTTCAGCGGCCAAATGGTAAACTGTAGTGGGTTGATATTTAGCGAACAGGGCAGACATTGCGTTTGCATCGCAAATGTCCGCAAGCTCAAAACTGTGTCGTGGATTATTTTCGATCTCGCGAAGATTTTCGCGGCTGCCAGCATAGGTGAGCTTGTCTATTGTCACGACAGGTTCATCCCCATTGTTCACCAAATCCCTGACAAGGGCAGAGCCGATAAACCCAGCGCCGCCAGTTACTAAAATTGTCATGACTTATCTCCATAGGTGAACAGATCAATTTGCTCTGCCAAAGGGAGAAGAATTTTGTCTTTATCTGACAGCAAAATATTATCGCTTGGAAGTCCCCAATTAATGCCAAGTGCAGGATCGTTCCAGATTATTCCACCCTCGTGGGCAGGGCTATAATCATTGGTAACCTTGTATAAAAACTCAACATTTTCGGTCAATGTACAATAACCGTGAGCAAACCCGGCAGGAACCCATAGCTGCCGCCAATTTTCTGCTGAAAGCTCCACGGCCACATGTTCTCCAAAAGTCGGTGAGCCAACTCGGATATCCACAGCAACATCCATTACCGCGCCGCGAATTACCCGAACAAGTTTACCTTGAGCTTTGGGGTCCAGCTGGTAATGCAAACCCCGGACAGTTCCTTTTTCGGCGCTATAGGCGTGGTTATCCTGTACGAAATCATCAGCAATTCCGGCAGCATCCAGCACATTCTTATTCCAGACTTCAGAGAAAAAACCCCGTTCATCACCAAACTTTCTTGGCGTAAAAATCTTCACTTCGGGTAATCTGGTTTCTTGTATTTCCGTCATTTCATATCCTGGTCAAACTTGGCAATAACTTATCCTAATATTTCAGGTTTTAAGGCGGCCCACGGTTTTGCCTGCTCCAATTGGCTCGCAATAGTGTATAGAGCCCATTCGTTACCAAATTCTGCAGCAAACTGCATTCCAATGGGAAGCCCCTCAGCATTCTGGTAAAGGGGAAGAGAAATGGCAGGCTGCCCCGTCTGATTGAAAAGCTGCGTATTTGGTGTTGCCGCAAGGGCTTCGTCAGCCAAATTATCCAAAGCTTTATTCAGCAACGGCTTGAACGGTAGCCATTTCAAAACTTTGAGCGCCATTTCATCGGCCCCGTGTGGATATAAGTCACCTATGGTCGCGGGCGGCTGTGCGGTCGTCGCCGTTAGGAACAAATCATATTGGGTGTGGAACTGCCCCATTGTTCTGGCAGCCATATGATTTTGATGAATGGCGGTTGTCAAATCAAGGGCACTGTTTTTCTCCCCAACCAGTCCCATTACCCAGCTCGTCAGCTCATAATCTTCTGCGACCATTGGTCTGCCGGCCTTTTTCGCCGTTTCCCGGATATCCCACGCGACCCATGCACAGACCACTTGTAAATATGATTTCGCAAGGGAATGGCGATCAATTGCCGGCTTGGCCTCGACAACCTCATGGCCGAGGTCTGACAACAATTGAACCGTTGCCATTATACCATCTACACAATCGGAGTGCATGGTATCTGCATATAACGCCTCTGTTGAATAGGCAATGCGGAAGGGCTTGTCGGTCGCGTTACAGGCATTCAAGAACGTGCCGTGCTTCCGCTTCGGCGCAGAATAAGGTGCGCCCGCATCTACGCCGCTCAAACAGTCGAGCATGGCCGCACTATCCCTGACGGATCGGGTAAGCACATGTTCTCTGGTAAGGCCTCCCCATGCTTCTCCTAAATCTGGACCCATGGGATTGCGGCCCCGGCTTGGAAGTAGCCCAACGGTCCCGCAGTGGGAGGATGGAATTCTGATTGATCCGCCGCCGTCTCCTCCGTGGGCCATCGGCACAATACGCGCCGCCACAGCAGCACCAGATCCACCACTAGAGCCCCCAGTTGATTTATCCAAGTTCCAAGGATTTCGGGCCGCGCCTCTAAATTTTGGCTCTGTAATTCCCATTATGCCAAATTCCGGTGTGTTTGTTTTTCCGAAAATAACGACACCAGATCGTTTCAGCCGCGCAACCAATTCAGAATCAGTATTCGCATTTATCCCATCTAGTATTTTGCAACTTCCTGTTGTTGGAACACCCATATATGTAGCGACTAAATCTTTGAGGAGAAAAGGCACGCCCGAAAAAGGAGTATCAAGGTCAATCCCTTCCCCAATTTGCGTTCGGGCTTCTTCATACATCTTATGAACAACCGCATTTAATGACGGGTTATATTCTTCTGTGCGGGCAACTGCAGTCTCCAGAAGTTCAAGAGGCGTTACCTCTTTTTGTTTAACCAGTTCTGCCAACCCAGTGGCATCAAGGTTTTCATACTCAGAAAACATGACAATCCCTCCCCTAATATTGATTACGAGAATAGCCCGATAACGATCGGCAAATCAAACATAAGAAATTTATTTGAAAATGAATATGACATTCATTATTAGCTAGTTGTTTTCAATGGTATATTTTAATAATTTCCTTGAATTAGCTACGCAGAAGACTACTGTATTTTAAACAATACTCCATTTTCTAATGCACACGTAATGAGGGCCAGCGAATGAAGAGTGATCCCAAAATCATTTCAACATTAAATAGAGTTCTTGGTAACGAGTTAATCTCCATCAACCAGACCTTTCTCCATTCACGAATGTTGAACGATTGGGGCTTGGATGACTTCGGGTCGGCGGAATATAAAAAGTCCATCAAAGATATGAAACAGGCGGATAAGTTAATTGCGCGCATACTGTTTCTGGAAGGGTTGCCCAATCTTCAAAGTTTGGGTCGCCTGCGGATCGGTGAAAACACGGAAGAAATCATCACGTGTGAGATGGAATTGATGACAGACCAATTGGCAGATTTGCGAACTGCTGTTGCCCTTTGCGAGACACTTTCAGATTTCGTGACCCGAGAGTTGCTTGAAGGCATCTTGGAAGATGAAGAAGAATTCCTCGACTGGCTTGAAATCCAACAAGGTCTCGTTAAGAAAATGGGCCTTAAAAATTACATTCAATCACAGGTATAAGGAGATCGAAAGATGAAAGGCAATAAAACAGTTATCGATACATTAAACGGTCTTTTAACCCATGAAATGAGTGCGGCAGACCAGTATTTCATCCATTCCCGTATGTATCACGATTGGGGTCTTGGTGACTTATATGAGCGTCTGAAGCACGAGCAGGAAGAAGAACTGGATCACGCATCCCGGCTGGTTGAACGTATCCTCTTCTTAGAGGGAATGCCTGACGTTTCGGCACGCGATAAACTTAAAATCGGGACCGATGTCCCTTCCATGATGAAAAGTGATCTCGCCTATGAATTAATGGTTGGCAAAAATTTGAAGGCTGCCATAAACATCTGCGAAAAAGAACAAGATTATATCTCACGAACACTTCTCGTAGATCTTCTAAAAGACACTGAAGAAGATCATACATATTGGCTGGAAATCCAATTAGGATTAATCGAAAAAATGGGATTGGAAAATTACATCCAATCAAAAATGTCATAACTCTCGCTGACAATACGGCACTTAAAAAACCCGGTTAAATTAATCGGGGCTTTTGCTACCTATAGAGAGATCCCTTATTCAGCGGCCAACATAAAACCGGTCGGAGTGAGTTCATCTTCTAAAACATCTCTCATACATCCTACGCACTGAGCGCAATCTGGCTTACAGCCGTGCGCTTTAAAGACTTGGCCGACTGTGCCCGCTCCCTTTTGGGCGGCTGACCTTACCTGGCTATCTTTTATGCCATTGCATACGCATACATACATTGGTTACATCTCCTGAATTCCAATCAATATTTATGCAATTAAGAATGATTGTCAATAGTAGATGGCGATCAAAGGCAATAAAAAAGGGGAGGCATCAAATATGCCTCCCCTTTTTACAACTTTATTACCCAATATCTAGCCAGATTTAACGGCTAATTGGTTTGTACTTAATACGATGCGGCTCAGTGGACTGCGCGCCCAACCTGCGGCGCTTGTCGACTTCGTAGGCTTCAAAGTTACCTTCAAACCATTCCACGTGGCTATCGCCTTCGTACGCAAGAATATGTGTAGCAATACGGTCAAGGAACCAGCGATCATGGCTAATAACGACAGCGCAACCAGCGAATTCAAGAAGCGCCTCTTCCAACGCCCGAAGCGTATCCACATCAAGATCATTGGTCGGTTCGTCGAGGAGCAGAAAGTTTGAGCCCGATTTGAGCATTTTCGCCAAATTCACACGGTTCCGTTCACCGCCTGAAAGCTGTCCAACTTTCTTTTGCTGATCAGACCCTTTAAAATTGAAACCAGAAACATAGGCGCGGCTGTTAATTTCGCGCTTGCCCAGATAAATGATTTCATTTCCTTCGGAAATTTCTTCCCAAACTGTTTTGTTTCCATTCAGCGTATCGCGGTCTTGGTCCACATAACCAAGTTCGACTGTCGGGCCAACTTTGAACGTGCCGCTATCAGCCTTTTCCTGACCGGTCAAAAGCTTAAACAGCGTTGTTTTACCCGCGCCGTTGGGACCAATAACGCCAACAATGGCTCCAGGTGGTAACTTGAACGACATGTCCTCGATCAACAAACGATCTCCAAAACCTTTACAGACACCTTCAGCTTCCACAACCAAATCACCCAGACGTGGCCCTGGCGGAATTGAAATCTGCATTTGCTCGACTTTGGAAGATGTGTCTTGGTTCAATAACTCTTCATATGCATTCAGGCGGGCTTTAGATTTAGACTGACGGCCTTTGGCTCCTTGACGCACCCACTCCAGTTCATTCTTCAATGTCCGGCGTCGGCTATCATCAGATTTGCCTTCTTGTGCAAGGCGATTTTCTTTTTGTTCGAGCCAGCTCGAATAGTTGCCTTCCCACGGGATACCGGTGCCGCGATCAAGTTCAAGAATCCAACCCGCAACATTATCGAGGAAGTAGCGATCATGGGTCACAGCAACAACTGTTCCCGTATAATCATGCAAGAACCGTTCAAGCCACGCAACACTCTCTGCGTCCAAATGGTTGGTTGGCTCATCCAGCAACAACATATCTGGGCTAGACAACAGCAGCCGGCACAGGGCCACACGGCGGCGTTCGCCGCCCGATAGCTTGCTGACATCCGCGTCACCCGCGGGGCAACGGAGAGCATCCATAGCAATATCAACTTCGCGCTCCAGATCCCAAAGGTTCTGTGCGTCAATTTCTTCCTGCAGATCGCCTTGCTCTGCAATCAGGTTGTTCATCTCGTCATCGGTTAGATCTTCTGCAAACCGTGCTGAGATTTCGTTGAACTTATCAAGTAGAGCTTTCTTTTCACCAACGCCTTCCATGACATTGCCAAGAACGTCTTTGGTCTCGTCAAGCTGCGGCTCCTGCGCAAGGTAGCCAACTTTTACGCCGTCAGCCGCCCATGCTTCACCAATAAATTCAGTCTCAAGTCCTGCCATAATTTTGAGCAAGGTTGATTTACCAGAACCGTTCAAACCCAATACACCAATTTTGGCGCCAGGGAAGAAGCTCAAACGGATATCTTTAAGGACTTGTTTTCCGCCAGGGTAGGTCTTGCCAAGACCATTCATGACATAAATATATTGGTAGGAGGCCATAATTCTCTACTACTCCGGAATTCGTTTAAATGAGTTGGGAATTGTTGTAGCGACTTGCGGGCAAATTAGCAACTCTAGCAACTCAAACCTCAATTGCTTCCGGGGAACAAATCTGGTGGCAAATAGCCGCCTTTGATGGCATAGAGCAACGCGCTCACGGTAAAAATTGAACAAACCGTCGTGATCAAGACACTGGCAGATGCCCGCTCAATCCAAACACTATATTGCTGGGCGAGAACATATACATTTGTCGCGGTTGGCAACGCCGCTAACAGAACCGCTGTGTACATCCAAATCGGGTCAAAATCACCAGCCCAACTCATTACGATATACATCAGAAGCGGATGCACCATTAGATTAGCTGGAACAATGTAGCCAAGTTCCAACGGAATCCGTTTTAGGGGGCGCAGAGCCAGACTAACACCCATTGCGAACAAGGCGCAGGGAGCCGCAGCCTGTGCAAGGTAATTGATTAAACCTTCGACCGGTCTGGGAGGTTCAAAGTTAAAGAAAGCGGCACCGACACCAATAATTGTCGCAATAATGAACGGATGAAAGAATACACGCTTCAAAATTTCTTTGATAAGAGAAGCCGGGCTTCGTTTTTCCTCGCCTGAAAATGCCATCATAGTGGGGGCGATGATAAAGTGCAGCACGTTTTCAAAACAGAAGATAAGGGCTACGGGAACCGCCGCCACCTCCCCAAATGTCAAAATGGCGATCGCTGGCCCCATATAGCCAATATTGCCATAAGCGGCGGCCAGTCCTTGTATGGTGCCCGCTGCAACACTGGATTTTCGGATCATTCTGGCAATGAGAAAAACCAGGACAAACATTGAAAAGGTAACAAACAGGTTTGCCAGAATGAACTCCCAACTCGCTAGCTTCTCAATAGGTGTTTTCGACAACAATTTGAAGAACAACGCAGGCAAAGCCGCGTAAATTATAAATGTGTTCAGCCAGCCCATTGCAGCTTCTGGCTGCCGGGTAATCCGTGCAATCAGATATCCTAAGAATATCAACCCAAACAAGGGAAGAACGAGAGCAGCAATATCAGACATTCAGAAAAGCTTTCTTTAGCAAACACTGCCAATTCGTAATGGCAACAGCCAGATCGGTCAATAACCCATAAAAAAAACCTTGAAAATATTTCCAAGGTTTTTTCAATTTTTAGGTCACGACGTGCGCACTGAACTTCTCAGCGGAGTTAGCGTCCGTTAAACACAGGGGCTTTTTTCTCAACAAATGCCTTTGCTGCGCCTTTATGATCTTCTGTATCGAAAGTCGAAATCATATGAACGGATTCCCAATCAAGAACCTCACTCAAATCACTATGCAATGATTTGTTCAAATTCTTCTTCATGAACCCAAGAGCAATTGTTGGAAGTTTTGCTATGGCTGTTGCCATTCTTTTAACTTCGGCTTCATAGTCATCTGCTGAAACTGATTTATTCACAATACCAAGGTCAGCAGCTTCTGCTGCAGTGAGAACTTCACCTGTAAAATACAATTCCCGCGCTTTTGCTGTTCCCACCAATTTGGTTAGGAAATAAGATCCGCCGAAATCACCAGACAAGCCAACTTTTGAAAAAGCTGTTGTGATTTTTGCGGTCTCAACCGCGATACGCATATCGCAGGCTAGTGCGACTGAAAGGCCAGCGCCCGCCGCAGGGCCCGGAATAGCCGCGATTGTCGGCTTTGGCATTTCATGAAGGAACCGGCTAACTTCCATGCGGGCTCTAATATTGTCTACTTTCTGATTAAAATCATAAGCATTTGCTGTATCGCCGTCGGCGTTTGCGGCAAATTTCTTAACATCTCCACCGGCGCAGAACGCTCCACCAGCACCCGTTATGACCACCACTCTCACTGTAGGATCACTTCCCAAGCGTGGCAGCGCTTCCAGAAGATAATCAAACATCGGAGCAGTTAAAGCGTTTCTCGCTTCAGGTCGATTGAAAGTAAGGGTGGCAACACCATTTTCAAGTGTTTCAAGAATATCGTTAGACATGGCTTTTCCTTTTCTAATTATTATTAATTACCAAGAGAGGTCAGAAAACTGAACTGACCTCTGTACACTTCCTACTTATTATTGCGCTGCTAAATTTTGAGTATCTCCGCTGCGATAACGGCCCAGCAAATTTTCACGCTCTGCGTCCGCCGCTTTCATATGGCGTTCTTTAACATGCCCAAACCCGCGAATATTTTCAGGCACTTCTGCGATTTCAACAGCAAGGGCCAAATTGTCAGAAGTTAAGCTTTCCAACAATTCAGAAATTGTTTCTTCATATTCTGAGATCAGCGCAACTTCCTTTTTACGCTCTTCTGTTTTTGCAAACGGATCTAGAGCTGTCCCACGGATAACTTTTAGTTTTGCAAGAACAGCAAAGCTTTTCATCATCCAAGGTCCAAATTCTTTTTTGATCAAATGGCCAGTTTCAGGGTCGGTTTTTGCAAACATTGGCGGTGCCAAATGGAACTTCAGTTTAAAGTCGCCTTCAAACTGACCTGCGATTTTTGCAGCAAACGCTCCGTCCGTATAAAGCCGTGCAACTTCGTATTCATCCTTGTACGCCATAAGCTTAAAGAGATACCGAACAGTAGCTTCGGTCAGCGTTTCAGATCCTGTTCCCAAAGACTGTTCAGCCGCCTTCACTTTTTCGACCAACTTAGTATATCGTTTTGCATATCGGGCACTTTGGTAGTTTGTGAGGGATGTAACTCGCAGGTCAATTTTTTCAGAAAGAGTTCGTTCGGTCTCTTCTGCATCATCTCCCGAAGGAAGCGCAATAGAGCGCACCAATTCAAGATCGTTGGCCGCTTTACGTCCCCACGCAAAACTCCGTTTATTTGCATCAACCGCAACGCCGTTTAAGTCAATTGCTTGTTCAATCGATGACAAGGATAAAGGGATTGTACCCTTCTGGAAGGCATACCCCAGCAGGAACAAGTTCGCCGCAATGGAATCGCCCATCAAAGCAGTGGCAATTTTCGTGCTGTTAATAAATTCTGACTGTTCCCGGCCAATACTGTCTGCCACGAGCTGGCTTAATTTCTCACGATCCATATCAAGATCAGGCGCCAATGTAAAAGCCGCCACTGGAACCAGGTAATCGTTGACGATTGCGCGGGTTCGACCAAGTCCATAGCTTTCAACTGCATCTTTACTTGCGGCAACCACAAGATCACAACCCAGCACCAAATCTGTTTGCCGGTTTGGAATGCGTGTTCCCCCAATTTCTGCAGCTTTTTCAGTCAATCTCACATGGCTCATAACTGCGCCGTTTTTCTGGGCGAGACCCGTTTGATCAAGAATGGATGCTCCGCGACCTTCTAGATGGGCGGCCATACCTAGAAGCGCGCCAACAGTCACGACACCGGTTCCGCCAATTCCTGTTACAAGAATATTGTACGAGCCATTAATCACAGGTGCTTGTGGTTCTGCTAAACCTGCTGCAGGGTTCATAATATCAATATCAGCGGAGGTAACCTCCCGTTTTTCAGGAGCCTTCAATCCGCCGCCTTCGACAGTCACGAAACTTGGACAAAACCCCTTAACGCAGGAAAAATCTTTATTGCAGGACGATTGATCAATTTCTCGTTTGCGGCCAAATTCAGTCTCTAGAGGCTTAACCGACACGCAGTTCGACACCACCCCACAATCACCGCAGCCTTCGCAGACGGCATCATTAATGAACACCCGTTTTGCTGGATCTGGAAAAGTTCCTCTCTTCCGGCGTCTGCGCTTTTCAGCGGCACACGTTTGATCGTAGATGAGGGCTGTTACGCCTTTCACTTCGCGCAACTCGCGTTGAACCTTATCCAAATCATCCCGGTGGTGGATCGTCACACCCGGCGCCCAATCTGTACCCGACTCGTATTTGTCAGGCTCGTCCGTGACAACGCGGATTTGCTTCACGCCTTCAGCATGGACTTGTTTGCTAATCAGCCACGGACTGAGCGGCCCATCGAAAGGCTGCCCCCCTGTCATGGCAACTGCGTCGTTAAATAATATTTTGTACGTAATATTTACATCGGCAGCGGCAGCGGCCCGAATAGCCATCATGCCAGAGTGGTAATAGGTTCCATCACCCAAATTTTGGAAAATATGTTCTTCGTTCGTAAAAGGGGATTGTCCAATCCAGTTGGCCCCTTCTGCCCCCATATGAGTATAGGTTTCAGTTCTTCGGTTTGGCATATAAACGGCCATTGTATGACAGCCGATACCTGCCATGGCCCGACTGCCTTCTGGAACGTTTGTAGAGGAATTATGCGGGCAACCTGAACAGAACCAAGGAGAGCGGGTTACTGGTGCTGCGGGCATCGTATTCCCACTATCATTTGCCTCAGCGACACTAATGCCACTTTTGATATCATCAGGCAGATCGCGCAGACGCAACCGTTTGGCAATCGCAGCGCTTACCAATTTTGGCGTTAATTCACCGTCGGATGGTAACAATATTTGTTGTTTTTCATCTGTTTTCCCAACCAACCGAGGACGTTTATCAAGGTCATATAGAATGCGTGCAGCCTGTTCTTCGATCAGGCTCCGTTTCTCCTCGATAACTAAAATCTCATCCAAGCCATCTGCAAATTCTTTTAGCCCAGAAGGTTCTAGCGGCCAACTGCAGGCAACTTTATAAACCGACAGGCCGATTTTTTCTGCAAACGCCTCGTTAATACCCAGATCAGCCAACGCTTGCTGAACATCGAGCCACGACTTACCTGTGGTCACGATACCAAATTTTCTCTGAGCACTATCTTGCGTAATTTTATCAAGTTTATTAGCGCGAAGGAATGCCTCAACCATTGGCAATTTGTGACGCAAGAGTCTCTCTTCTTGAGCCACAGCATTATCGGGCCAGCGTAAATAAACGCCGCCAGCAGGGGCTTCGATATCTTCAGGAATTTTAACATCAACGCGGCTTGAAGACACATCAACTGTCGCAGAACTCTCAACAGTATCGGTTAGGCATTTCATCCCAACCCAGCACCCGCTATATCGGCTCATGGCAATCGAATAGAGGCCGTAGTCTAAATATTCCTGAACTGTTGCCGGATTTAAAACCGGGATCATAGACGCAACTAACGCCTGTTCACTTTGATGGGCAACCGTAGATGATTTTGCTGTGTGGTCATCCCCCATTAAGACAAGGACGCCGCCATTTTCAGAGGTTCCCGCCATATTTGCGTGTTTAAAAACATCACCAGAGCGATCGACGCCCGGCCCTTTTCCGTACCAAATTCCAAAGACACCGTCATAATCTGACTTGCCAGATAGATGCAGTTGTTGCGTTCCCCAAATACTGGTCGCCGCCAGATCTTCATTCACACCCGGCTGGAAATGAATGTCGTTATTTTTAAGGAACGGTTTTGCTTTCCAAAGGCTCTGGTCATAGAGCCCGAGCGGTGAGCCGCGATACCCGGATATAAACGCACCCGTTTTTAAACCAGCAGCTTTATCTCTCTGGCGTTGCATAATAGGCAACCGGACAAGGGCTTGGGTTCCTGTAATGAAAACCTGGCCGTCTTCCAGCTCGTATTTATCATCCAGGGTAACTTGGGTTTTAGTATCGCTCATTTGGTGCCTCTTGCTCAGAAGGTATTTTTCCGCGGAATACTGACGTCCGCTTATTTAGGTCGCTAATTTATACAATTTGGATAGCCTTACAAACAATAAAGGCGGCGCGAAGCCTTTTCTTTTGCTTCGCACCGCCCGTATTTGGAACTTTTATTTTGTTAGACTTCTAACCATTCCTTACGGACTTGCTCGTTATCTTTAAGCTCGTCAGGGGTGCCTTCATAAACCATATGACCATGCCCCATCACATACAGACGGTGTGAGATCTTAAGCGCAATTGCTAGTTTTTGTTCGACCAGTAAAATAGACACGCCTCGATTTGCAATCTCAGAAAGGAGTTCTCCCACTTGCGCAACAATTTTTGGTGCCAACCCTTCAGTTGGCTCATCAATCATCACCAGATCAGGATCTCCCATCAATGTCCGGCACATTGTCAGCATTTGTTGCTCACCACCAGAGAGAACACCCGCATCTACATCGGCTCGCGTCTTCAAATTGGGGAACATGTCAAACATGTCCTCCATCTTCCAGCGTCCCTCTTTCTTCATATCCTTAATACCAAGAATTAGATTTTGCCGAACTGTAAGCCCCGCAAATACATCCCGGTTTTCTGGCACATAACCAAGTCCACGATTTGCAATCTCATGCTCTTTCAATCCGGCGATTTCTTCACCGCGAAACATGATGGACCCTTGAGGCGGAACTTCGCCCATAATGGATTTAATCGTTGTAGATCGACCAACTCCATTTCGGCCTAAAAGCGAGACGATTTCACCTTCTTTAACAGTGAAATTGACACCTTGTAAAATATGACTTTTGCCATAGTAGGCATTCAGATTATTGACTTTAAGCATGTTCGGCCTCCGCCCCTAAATAGGCCTCTTGAACGGCTTTATTATTTCGGATGTTTTCGGGAGTATCGGTTGCAATGATCTCGCCGTAAACCAAAACAGAAATCCGATCAGCAAGGTCAAACACCACTCCCATGTCGTGTTCCACCATGACCAAAGTTTTGCCCACTGTAATTTGCCGAATAAGTTCAATCGCTTGATCAGTTTCAGAATGGCTCATACCAGCGGTTGGCTCATCTAGTAAAATCACGTCAGCACCGCCCGCAGCCGCAAGACCAATTTCAAGGGCTCGCTGCTCAGCGTATGTTAAAACACCCGCGGGGACATGTTGGCGTGATGTCAGACCGATTTCTTCAAGTACTTCCGCCGTCCGATCGTTCAATTTTCTTTCGCGGTCAACAAGATGCCAGAAAGAATATTTGTATTCTTCGGACCACATCAGAGAACATCTGACATTTTCGAAGACACTCAAAATCGGGAAAATGTTCGTCACCTGAAAACTACGTGACAGTCCTTTTCGGTAAATTTCATAAGGGGGTAAATTACTAATTTCCTCCCCATTTAAAGAAACATGCCCGCCAGAGAGATTGTAGCGCCCACTGATAAGGTGGAACAACGTCGATTTACCAGCGCCGTTTGGACCAATAATCGCGTGCCGTTCGCCTTTTTTAATATCAAGATTTACACCGCGAATAATCTCTGTCGGTCCAAAGCTTTTGCGAAGATCATCAAGTTTAATAGCTGAACTCATGATGCTCCTCCTTCATCAGATCCCATGGGAGCATTTGCCCCTTCCCAAGCTTCTTTCAATTGCGGCATTTGTGTTCTTGTTAAATAACCGCCAACAACCACAAGAATAGCAATAATAATCCAAGGGGTTGCACTGTGTGTGTCGAACTCAATAGTGAGTAGAGACATAGTCGTCTCCCCAACAGCCGCAGAGCGAACGTGATGTATGGTTTCAAGGAAACCAACAATACCGGACAGTAATAGAAGCGTTGGAATTCCAGCTCGAACATAAGGCGCTGCCAAAGTTCCTAGTCGTTTCATTTTGAAAGCTGGAATATGCATTGCAACAAGACCCGTTAGGCCTTGCGGTGCATACATAACGGTCAATACAAAGATAACGCCCACATACAGTTGCCAGATTTCAGTATAATTGCTGAGCAATGTTTGCAGGAGTGTAAAGACAACAGCCCCGACAATTGGGCCGACGAAGAAACCGACGCCGCCAATATAGGCCATTAGCAGAACCACGCCCGATGTTAGAGCATTCAGGTTTTCCTCAGTTACAATTTCAAAGTTGATGGCGAACAGTCCGCCTGCGATACCTGCAAAAAAGCCGGAAGCACAAAAAGAAATGAACCGCACTTTGCGTTGGCTATAACCAATAAACTCAATGCGTTCAGGATTATCACGAACAGCGTTGGCCATACGGCCCATCGGTGTTCTAGAGAACAAATACATCAGAGCAATCGTAACGAATGCCCAAAAAGCAATCAGAGAGTAAACTTCGATATCTTGGGCAAAATCCATTCCCAAAACTTCTGGTCCCATAGTTCGGTCGCCGCTCACCCCTTCTTCGCCGCCAAAAAAGGCCACAAATATCAAAGAACTCGCCGCAATAAGTTCTGCAATTCCAAGTGAAATCATCGCAAACACTGTGCCGGATCGACGAGTTGAGAAACTACCAACAATTACGGCGAAAACCAAACCAATCAAGCCGCCAAATACCGGCACGATCACGATAGGAACAACAAAAATTTCAGCTTCGATGTAGTTCATGAAATGGACAGACATAAAGCCGCCCAAACCGAAGTAGACCGCATGACCAAAGGAAAGCATACCGCTTTGCCCAAGCAACATATTGTAGCTCAAGGCGAAAATGATAAAGATCCCCATCAGGTTCATTGTATAAACCGAAAGGTTACTGCTGAAGATTAGGGGAAGGACCATTAGTCCAATCGCTAAAAATAACCATGGGCCAAACCGCTTGAGAAGCGAAGCGGGCATAACCGCGTTTTGTACCTTTGCAATATCACTCATGATTCACGCTTCCCGAACAAGCCAGTTGGACGGAAGATCAAGATCAACACGAGAAGAAGATAAGGCAA
>CAJXWA010000045.1 GCA_913062525.1 uncultured Alphaproteobacteria bacterium
TCGATGCATACCGTGATACGGCGTATGCCCATGGAATGCGAGCGTTTGGCCTAGAGCAAATGAGCCGCCTCGCTGAGGCTGAAGAAGAAGGGCGCAGGGCCACCGAAATGCAGCTCTGTGAGCCGTGGGCACACCATGCTGTTGCTCATGTGATGATTACCCAAGGGCGTCACGATGAAGGCATTAAATGGATGAACGGTCTCTCGGATCAATGGGGTGGCTGCAATTCTTTCATGTACACACACAACTGGTGGCATTTGGCGCTATTTCATCTGGAGCGGGAAGAGTTCTCATTAGCCCTCGATCTATATGATACGCGTATCTGGGGCCGAGATAAAACCTACAGTCAGGATCAGGTTAACGCGATTTCCATTTTGTGGCGCTTTGAAATTGCCGGTGTGGATGTTGGCGATCGATGGGAGGATGTGGCAGATTTTGTTGCGGCTCGAACGTTTGTAAACGATCAACCCTTTATCGATATGCATTACGTTTTTGCTTTGGCGCGGGCTGATAGAAAAGATGCGTTGGCAGCATTGCTATCAGACATGCAGAAGATGGCAGTAGAATCGCCAAGCTTGACCCGATCAGCATGGAAAGATGTTGCCATACCAGCGGCACATGCGTTCGCCGCTTATGCCAAAGGTGATTTTCTCACCTGTAGCAGCCTGTTGGAACCAGCTCGTAAAAAACTACAGTCCATCGGTGGTAGTCACGCGCAACGTGATTTGTTTGAGCAGGTTTGGATACAAAGTTTGTTGCAGACCAAGGAATATGGCTCCGCGATTACACTTATTCAGGAGCGTTTGGATTTCAGGAAACCTGTTCAGTCTGATCTATCTTTAATGCAGATGGCAAAAAGCGCTGCTCTAACCGCTTAATCTACTGATTGCAGGCGTTTTTTATCAAATACTTTGAGCACTTGTTCCAATTCTTGACCGCGCTTCAAAGTGAGGCCTGTGTGATTGATAACTGAATAGGCTCCTTGTTTGTTTGTAAGGCGTGGTTCTTTGTAAATTCTATAAACAGGCTTATCAGTGGTTCTATGGAAAATAGCAAAGCTGCATGTGGTTTTCGTTTGCCCTATGGCGTAATCGCGCCATTCTGATTTGGCGACCATTTGACCATATACTTGTAAAATTTGGCCCAGTTCTTTTCTGTTGAAGAACACGGGCGGTGGCGTTTTAGGCGCGTTTATGCTCCGCCCTGACTGGCTCAATAGATGATTGCTTAGCTCAACAACTTCGCTCATTGGCCTATCCACTTCCTAATAATTTATTTTCTCGCAAATGCACGAATACGTCAAGTATTGTGATACCAATGGATTGGTAACCCTATATATGTAGGATGAGCGATTAATGAATAAGCTGGAGCCTCGCAATGGAAAAAGTATCAAAAACGGACGCAGAATGGAAAGCACAGCTTAGCCCTGAACAATATAAGGTAACGCGCAAAAAAGGAACTGAGCGGGCGTTTAGCGGCCAGTACGATAGTAATAAAAAGCAGGGTGTTTATAACTGTATCTGCTGCGGCGAGTCATTGTTCGGATCCGATACCAAATTTGATTCAGGAACCGGCTGGCCGAGCTTTTTTAAGCCCCTTAATGATCAAACAGTTGGTGAAGTTTCCGACAGAAGTTTCTTCATGCGGCGAACCGAAGTTATTTGCAATCGGTGTGATGCGCATTTGGGGCATGTGTTTCCAGATGGTCCAGCTCCCACAGGTCTCAGGTATTGTCTAAATTCAGCGTCGCTTGATTTCACTGAGGAAGATGAGGATTAAGACGGCTTGCTAAGGCCATGTTCCATCATTTTCTTAGAATAATGGCAGGCCGCGAAATGATCTGGCGCCACTTCTCTGAGTGTCGGTGTTTCGCGCTTGCAGCGATCATCTACCATAGGGCACCGGTCCCGGAAAGCGCAGCCGCTGCGTTTCTCGGTTTGACCTGTGACAGAGCCACTTAACTGAATGCGTTTGCGCTTTTTGCCGGCGGCTGGTTTTGGAACGGCGTCCAGTAGGATGCCAGTGTAGGGATGAGCCGGGGATGCAAACAGATCTTCTGTACGTCCTTTTTCCACGATGGATCCCAAATACATAACCGCGACTTCATCGCACAAATATTCCACAACAGCCAAATCGTGACTGATGAACATATAGGTGACGCCAAAGCTGTCTTGTAAATCCCTCAAAAGATTGAGAACTTGCGCCTGTACAGACACATCGAGGGCTGAGACAGGCTCGTCAGCCACAATCAGTTCTGGTTTGGTGATCAATGCCCGTGCGATGGCTATGCGCTGTCGCTGTCCGCCTGAAAATTCATGGGGGTATTTGTCAACATCTGTTGGCTTAAGCCCCACAGATGAGAGCACTTCAGCCACACGTTCAGTTTTCTCCTGCGACGGCAATTTACCAATGGCCGCCAGCGGTTCCGCGACAATTCTGCCCACTGTGTGATGAGGATCAAGCGAGCCATAGGGGTCTTGAAACACCATTTGGAAATGCTGGCGCAAGGGGCGCAATTCGTTGAAGGTTTTGCCAACAACTTCTTCGCCCAAGATTTGCACGGAGCCTGAATCTGTGGGCTCTAAAGCCATAACATTACGGGCCAAAGTGGATTTTCCACAGCCACTTTCACCGACGATACCAAAGCTCTTACCCTCTTTGATCTCAAAGCTAACGCCGTTTAGGGCATAAACGAATTTTGGATCTGCAAACAAGCTTTCTTTTGGCAGCGGGTAATGCCTGACTAATTTTGAGACTTTCAGGACAGTTTTACTCATTTGTATAACCCTTCGCCGCGGCCATTGATGGCTTGATCAATATGGTGGCAGGTGACTTTATGTCCCGCTTCGACAGTGGAAATTGATGGCGCCGTCGTTCCGCACTCATCCGTTGCAAGGGGGCAGCGATCGGTGAACGTGCAGCCTGCGGGCAAATTTATTAAATCCGGAACTGTGCCGGGAATTGTTGTGAGGCGACCGTTACGGCCCATGCCGAGTTTTGGCATGGCCGCGAATAAGCCTTGTGTATAGGGGTGGGCCAAATTGCCGAATATCTGGTCTGTTGGACCACTTTCGACAACCGCTCCGCCGTACATCACAGCGACTTTTTCGGTGTTTTCGGCAATAACGCCTAAATCGTGGGAAATGAGGATCAGTGCCATGCCTTCTTCATCCACCAAATTTTGAATAAGTTCCAGGATTTGATCCTGAATGGTGACATCCAATGCTGTTGTCGGCTCATCTGCGATTAAAATATCTGGGGAGCAAGAAAGGGCGAGGGCAATCATCACCCGTTGTCGCTGGCCGCCGGAGAGTTGATGCGGATAATTATGCACCCGCTCCGATGGGTTTGGAATACCAACCCGCTCCATCAGTCCAATTGTTTCTTTAAACGCTTCGGATTTACTCAAGCCTCGGTGAAGGCGTAAGGGCTCCATAATTTGGCGGCCCACAGTATGAACTGGGTTTAACGATGTCATAGGTTCTTGAAAAATCATGGCCATTCGATTACCGCGAATTTTGCACATTTCTTTTTCAGATTTCAGAAGTAAATCCTCCCCTTGCAAGGAGATTGTGCCTTCTGTCGTTCCGTTGTCAGGAAGTAATCCCATAAGGGCGAGGGCGGTCATGGATTTACCGCAGCCACTTTCGCCCACAATTCCCAGAGTTTCACCCTTCTCAAGGGAAATGTTCAAACCTCGCACCGCGCGGGCAGGACCCATTGCCGTTGAGAGAGATACATCGAGGTTTTCTACGTCCAACAATGCCATATTAACGTTTCCTGCTCAGTCGAGGGTCAAGGACATCACGCAGACCGTCCCCCAATAGGTTGAGGCCAAATACGGCAAGGGCAATTGCGCCACCGGGATAGACAGCTTGCATAGGTTGGAAGAACATCAGCGTTTGCGCTTCATTGAGCATTCTGCCCCATGACGGATGCGGAGGCTGGGTTCCTAACCCAAGATATGAGAGAGCAGCTTCGGCCAAAATTGCGATGGCAAACTGAATGGTCGCCTGAACAATCAAGATCGACAGAATATTGGGAAGGATATGTTCTATGGTAATGCGAAATTTGCCTTTTCCAGAGGCCCTCGCTGCCATGACATATTCGCGGGTCCAGATAGCGTTGGCTGATCCGCGGGTTAGGCGGGCAAAGACAGGTACATTGTAAATGCCAATAGCGATAATGGAATTAACGCCGCCAGGGCCCAAAATGGCAGTGATCATGATGGCAGACAAAATCGCTGGAAATGCGAAGGAGAAATCACTGAAACGCATGATCAACTCTTCTGTCCAGCCACGGCGGGCAGAAGCCAGAAGGCCAAGGCCAACACCTGCAAATAGTCCGATAGAGACAGCGACAACACCAACGGTGATGGAGTTTTGTGTCCCGGCCATTAGCAAGGATAGGATATCACGGCCAAACTGATCAGTTCCAAGCCAATGCTGCGCAGAGACGGGTAAGAACCGGGTGGCTATGGAAATGCCATAAACTTCACCGGGCGTCCAAAACAAAGATATGAGGGCACAAAGAAGCAAAAATGCTGTAATTGAGCCGCCAACCATAAAGCTTCTGCTGCGCAGGCAAAGGGCGAAAAATGATTGTGAAGACGAGCTACTCATATATCGTGGGCCTTCAAACGCGGGTCAATGACCGCATAAAGAATATCGACAATAAAGTTGGTAACCACAACCATGGCTGCCAACATAAGGACAACATTTTCGACAACAATAGTATCCCGATTGTTAATGGCTTTTAGAACAGTTGAGCCAAGTCCCGGCATATGGAAAACATTCTCAACAATAACGGTTCCTGCCAGCAAATTTGCAAATTGCAAACCCATGACTGTGATCACGGGGATCATGGAATTTCGCAACACATGAAGCCAAAGCGTGGAACGTTGACTAAGCCCCTTAGCACGGGCGGTTCTTACGAAATCTTCTCGGAAAACTTCAAGTACCGAAGATCGTGTGATTCTGGCAAGGATCGCCCCTTGGACTGTTGCAAGGGCAACAGCAGGCAAAATTAAGGCTTTTATACAAACCCAAAAACCTTCGTCCCAACCGGGAAATCCGCCCGCAGGAAACCAGCGCAAATTAACTGCAAAATATAAGATTAAGAGAACGGCAAGCCAGAAATTTGGAATAGAAATTCCCAGTTGGCTAATTCCCATAAGGGAAATATCGCTGGCCTTATTATGATTTGCTGCCGCGTATAGTCCAACGACAAGGGCGAGAGCGACACTTAAAATCATAGACAAAATAGCCAGCGGTACGGTGATTTTCAAGGCGCCTTCTACAAGCTCCCAAACGGGAACTTTATAGGCATAGCTATTGCCCAAATCGCCTTGCAATATGCCAAATATCCAGTCGAAATAACGCTCAAGCGCGGGCCGGTCCAGCCCGAGTTCTGTGGTCAGCAGCGCTATTGCTTCGTCAGTTGCCTCAACCCCTAGAATAACTAATGCCGGGTCCCCTGGCAGAATTTCCATCACGATAAAAATAACAATTGATGCGCCAAGTAATGTCGCAAGAAGTGTCATGAACCGTTTTGCGAAAAATACACTCATATCGCTGTCAGATTACCCCAGTTGGATCCCATTTTTGGGATTGTTGTTTTATTATTCGGTGTTTTTTTTGTGGCCCTACATTATTCGGACAAATGTTTGTAGTCAATCATTCTCATTGGAATAATTAACAGTTCCAACCGCCCCGTGTGGTGCATATATTAGAAGCTACCGCGGATTTAAGCAAATATGGATACAGGTCACAATTTTATTTTCTTGATGAAATCTGTGTGCTGACATAGTTTCCTCATATGATACGTCCCTCTCACAGACATGGCCTTGTAAGTTTGCGTGTAAAAAGCGCAGCTATCACTGCCTTGCTTGCTATATTTCTTAATCTGCTGGTGCCCATTACTCATGGTTTGATTGCGTCTGCAGAAGCATCAGAAGTTCTGGAGATTTGTACCCAAAACGGTATCGAACTGGTTCAGGTGCAGGGAGATGGGGTCAATTTCACAGCGGAGGGCAAAGCTTGTCCCGCCTGTGCGGACTGCCCGCTTTGTTGGTTTGGTAAAGAAAACCAAGCCTTTTTGCTGGACGCTGTAACAGATCCACTGAATTTACAACTTCTTCGGACCGAACCGCTTGAAGATATAGCCGTTTTAGCAGCCAGTAGATTGCTGTGGCAAAGGCCAGCTACCCGGGCACCGCCTCTTACTTAAACATTTCAAGAAATTAGAATTTAGGATTAATCCACCTTGTTTGAGGAGGTTGATCTCATTTTAAAATCCGGTTTCGGCCGGTGATGTTTACGGTGAAAATATGAACAAATTTTTTGCATATGCTGTTGCGGGCCTCGTTTTGTTTGGGGTTGTTGTCGCGGGCTTCGTGATTTCGGACGCCATGTTCGGATCAAATTCTAAAAATCGATCTGGTGTTATAGTTGGTGCGCCCCAAATTGGGGGTGAATTTACACTGACAAACAATAAGGGTCAGGTGGTGACTGAAAAGGATTTCAAAGGAAAACTGATGTTGGTTTTCTTTGGGTATACTTTTTGTCCTGATGTTTGCCCGACGGAAATGAATGTATTTGTAAATGTTGTCCAAGGCCTTGGAGACGCGGCAAAGGACATTGTTCCGGTCTTTATTACGGTTGATCCCAAAAGAGATACTGTTGAAGTCATGGATGAATTTGTTCAGGCCTTCCATCCGTCCATTGTGGGGCTTACAGGAACGGAAACTCAAATTAACAGCGTTAAAAAAGCTTTCCGGGCCTATGGTCAGGCTGTGAATGAAAAAGATGATCCAGAATTTTATCTCGTAGATCATACGTCATTTACCTACTTGATGGATAAAGACGGAATTCTATCAACGGTATTCTCCTACGGAACATCACCTGAAGAAATCATCGAAACAATTAAAGACGTCCTTTAAGTGAAAGATATGAAGATGATTAAATTTACACAGAAAATTGTGGTTTTGGCTTTCGTTGGCTTTAGTCTATTGGGCACGGGAATATCCGGTGCCTCTGCAGATAGCCAAGGTATGCACAAGAAAATCATGGTTGATGACGCTTGGGCACGGGCACGGGGTGCTACTGCAAAAATAGCCGGCGCGTTTATGACCATAAAGAATATGTCAGCTCAAGATGATCGATTGCTTTCAGCAAAATCTGATATCTCAAAGCGCGTTGAAATTCATACAACAAAAATGGTCGACGGCGTCATGAAGATGATGCAACTGAAAGAGGGTATTGCCGTTAAATCGGGTGCTGAGGTGATGTTGAAGCCTGGCGGATATCATGTCATGTTCTTGGGTTTAAGCGGTGCTCTACCGGAAGGGTCAAGTTTTCCAGTGACGCTGTCATTTGAAAAATCAGGTGACGTGAAGGTCATGGTATCCGTTAAGAAAGCGGGCGCTATGGGGGGCATGTCACATGGTAAAACCAAGATGAAGCACGACTAAGTGATCTTTGAATGATCCTGAAAATTAAGAAGGGGAGGCAACGTGCCTCCCCTTTTTTAGAACTGAGCTGTTGCCATAACGGCGAGTTCGCCTTTGGGGCCCTTAGCCCATACCTCACAGCGCGTATCGTCAATTTTTTTCCCGCAAATAGTGAAGCTAGCAGTGTCGAAAATCGGGCTGGAGTTCCTGAATTCAAATTTTTTGAGGCTCTTGCCACCCATATTATCAATGGCAAGTTTCATGAGCAGGGTTCCAATTAATGGGCCATGTACGATCAAACCCGGATACCCTTCAACGTCAGTAACATAGTCACGATCATAATGAATGCGGTGTCCGTTATAGGTTAGCGCTGAATAACGAAACAGCATGACCGGGTCGGGTTTTATGACTTCTTCCCATACGGCGTCACTTGGGGCTTGCACCGGTTGCGTCGCCGCCGCATTGGGATTTGCTGCCTCTCGGTAAACAATGTCATGTTCTTCGTGGATATAGCGGCCGCCATCGCCAAAGAGATCATGCTCTACTGTTACGAATACTAAATTTCCAGTCCGACCTGCTTTTTCGGCTACTGACTTAACGGTTGATATTTTTTCGATGGCGTCGCCGGCCTTGATCGGTCGGTCAAACGTCAATCGTCCGCCGGCCCACATGCGACGAGGAAGATCCACGGGCGGCAGAAAGCTGCCTTTATAACTATGGCCATCTTCTGCAAGGTTTGATTGTTTGTCTGTTGACAGGAAATACATCCAGTGCCCGCCTGCGGGAACAAATGATGAGGCAGGTGCGTCTTGATCCAACAAAGCGGCAAATCCGTCTAAAGATTGTTGATGGATAATTTCGCTTCGTTTTTCACTATTGCCGATCCAGTCGGCGAGATTTTTATTATTTTTTGTCATTTCTACCGATTGCTGTATTTTCAAGGGAATGCAAGCATAGAAGAGTTGAGTTAGATCGTAAATGATGTACATGATTTTAAACCATTCGAAGGTAATATGACCATTTACAAATTGCCCCCCCTCGATTTATCTGGCGTATCCAACGTTGAAGATGCAGCCAAATTGATTTTTGAAGAAAGCGCTGCGCATTTGCGTGTAAATTACCATCGATTTCAAGCAAATCAGGATGACGCTGCACTCATGCAAATCCGCATCGGTATGCGTCGCAGCCGGGTGGCACTAAAACTATTCTACGGCATAATTCCTGCAGCTACGCGAAAGAACTTCATTCGCGAATTTAAGTATTTCGGAAAACTGTTTGGGACGGCTCGAGATATGGATGTTCTTTTGCGCGGTATGCTGAAGGCTGACTGCGCGCATCCAAAACGGCAGAGCGAGTATGAGTTGCTTCGCCACCAAACAAAAATAAAACGCGATGCCGAATATGTAAAAATTGAAGCTGAAATAGCAGGAGAGAGATTTTCGGACCTTGTCCAAGATTTTGGCTCCTGGGTACAAAGCGACTGGCATCCAAGTTTGGATGAGATTTCCAAAGTATCCCTTGCCGAAGACGTAACTGTCTTTGTTTTGCGGGCGTTGGATGAAGCGAAGACCAAGTTAATTTTGAAAAGCGCGTCACTTGAGGAGAGTTCAACGAAGGAGCTGCACAAAATTCGAAAATTTGTGAAAACGGCTCGTTATTATCTGCGCTTCTTCGCGTCTTTAATAACGAAGGAAAGCGTTGATGAAGGTTATGCCTTGTTGGTGAAATTGCAAGATGATTTGGGGCATATAAATGACGTGAAGGACGGTCTTCAGCAAATATGTAAGTTATGTGCTGAAGTGCCCGCAATGCATTTGTCGGGCTCGCTACATCTTTGTGCCGAGATAATGGAAAATTCGGCGAGCGAAGTTGAAGACAGTCTGCGAAATTATCGAATAAATTACGCCAAATATATAGACATTGATTTGGACACTTCAGATTTTCGTTAGGATCGGTACGGTAAAAGTATCATCCACAGAATACTTTGTTTCTCTGATTTCTTATATTGCGACAACCCAATATTCATACCAGTCTGACCCAAATCGGGCTCCTTTTTATAGGTTCCGAAAATCTTATCCCAGATCGATAAGTTAAATCCAAAATTACGATTAAATTCGGGGTGCTCGATAGAATGGTGAACGCGGTGCATGTCCGGCGTCACAATAAGCATCCGAAGGGTGCGATCTATGGGGGCTGGCAGGGTCGCGTTTGCATGATTGAACATTGCCATAGTGCTCAAAATTATTTCAAACAGAATGACGGCGATGACAGGCGGCCCGAGTAGAGCAACTACACCTAGTTTAATCCCCATGGAAAGGCAAATTTCAACGGGATGAAAACGGGCACCTGTGGTTACATCATAATCCAAATCAGCATGATGCATTTTATGCAGGCGCCAAAAAATCGGTACATGGTGAAAAAGAACATGTTGCCCATAAATGATGAGGTCTTGGAGAACGATCGCGATCAGAACCGACGCCCACAACGGTAAAGAAATAATGTTTAATAATCCCCAACCATTTTCGCTGGCAAGGGCCGCTAGGCCCACCGCTAATATGGGAAATAATAGCCTCAAAATGAAGGAATTGATGAACGTGAGCCCCAGATTATTTGCCCATCGCCAAGTTTTAGAGATGAGTAACGGACGTCTTGGACGCAATATCTCCCACAACCCCACAGAAATTAGCGCTGTGAAAAAGAAAAACATCCGGATAGTAGGTTCGTTCTTTAAAATAAATTCCATCATGAAATATACTATATAGATTTTGCAGCCGCACCGGAATCAACTATTTGTGCGCAAGGAAAAGGATACGGTACTTCGTGAATTATTTGGAAAATGGTAACAGTGATTGCCAGACGAAAATGATCCTCGCGCACGGGGCTGGAGCCGCTATGGACAGTCCCTTTATGGATTATTATGCAAAGAATTTGGGATCTGTTAATTGTCATGTGATCCGGTTTGAATTTCCCTATATGCAAATCAGGCGGGAACAGGGTGGTCGCCGGCCACCTGATCGGCAGCCTAAACTATTGGATTGTTGGCGGCAGGTTATTGCAGATTTTGGCTCTGCTGAGAATTTGATTATCGGCGGAAAATCCATGGGCGGACGCATGGCGTCTCTTATCGCGGATGAATGTGCTGTGAGTGCCTTGGTATGTCTTGGGTATCCATTTTATGCGGCGGGAAAACAAGATAAACCAAGAACGGATCATCTGATTGATATCAAAACACCCACGCTTATTGTTCAGGGAGATAGAGATACCATGGGGAACCGTACGACCGTACCCTCTTATGATTTATCACCAGCGATCGAGTTAAATTGGATGGACGATGGTGACCATAGCTTCAAACCACGGAAATCATCTGGTTTAACAGAAGAGGGAAATTGGGCAGCGGGTTGCGCCGCGGTAAAGGCGTTTATCCACCGCTGACAAAGCGGGTCGTTAGTTCTGTAACGTAAGGATCTGAGCTTGTCCCGATCCAATATCGCCTGCGTGGCTAATTTTTTGGGCAAGGCATTGGAAAATAGGTAAGGCTCGTTGGTAATCTTCGACGCGTCCACCAGCGATGATTTCAATTTCGCCGCTGTTAGGGGGAAGATCCGCGCCATAAACCGGAGCATCCAGCCATCTGGCGCCCTTGCTACGCGCAAGAGTTGCGTACCGATTTGTATCTACAATCGACGTTTGTCCCATATCAATTATCAGAGTGCCGGCAGCTAATTGTTCCATCAAGGAAGCTTGGCCCTGCATAATCTCATCCATATTTTCGTCGTTACCAAGCATTAAAATGATCAATTGACCGGCTGTTTTGCTGGCGATTTCTGAAGGCGACGCACATAAATTAATGCCTGAACGGGCGATTTCATAGCGCATTGCAGGTTGCTCATTATATGCGTAAGTCATTGCTCCAGCGTCTTTAATTCGCTGCGCCATGCGTTTTCCCATGACGTCAAGACCTATAAATCCGACGGTATTCCCCTGTAGAGTGGTCATTGCCCCTCCCCCATTAGGTTTAGCTTAATGAGGATAATATTATAAAATTAGGAGGTTTACCAACAGAATATTATCTAAAGGCGAACAAATCTAATTGCAGAGCCTCTTTCGATAGCAGCCGCTGTCAACCTATCTACGTCCAATCCATGGCGCAGAACTTCGAGCAATCTCAACTCTTCTTGGCTAAGCTGACCATCACAGACGGCAATATCGCAAGCCAGTGCATAGGCTGTGTCATGAAGTTTTTTAGGCAAAACGGCTTTAATTTTGATGGCAATGTTGGATAGCCCCTCAATGCCGCCAAGAAGTTGCATGGCGCTTTCTGCGTCAGCCAGCAGATGCTCTTCATTATATTCAGAAAATACAGGTAGGGTTTTGACAATTTCACCAATTGTTTTGAATTCGCGATCTGTCATATCTCCGTCAGCCGCGGAAACCATCACCATAGTTGAGATCAAAGCGGTGTGAAGGGTAAGGGACATGAACTGTATTCTCCTGTTAATTAATCGTGTCTGTACAGGATATGGGGATCAGTTGCCTTTATCCAATGAAATTTTCTTATAAGTTGCTTCTTTTTCCGCGATGAAGTTACGGGTAAGGGCGATGGCATCTTTCAGGCCCATCCTCTCAACCACAACATCCGGGGGGAAAGCGGTGGTTAGCCGGGTCGGCATCATGCTGTCGAGCATGACAAAAATACCAAAATCTGTCTCACGTCTAAGTAATCGTCCGTAAGCTTGTTTAAGCTTGAGCCGGGTGAGCATGTCGTCGTAGCGACTACCCCCAAATTCTTTCTTCCGGGCTTTATGTTTCAGATCAGGGCGCGGCCATGGCACACGGTCAAACACGATTAACCGAAGAGAGCGGCCGGGCACATCAACACCATCACGGACCGCATCGGTTCCAAGAAGAACTGAATCTTCTTCTTCACGAAAAATATCGACCAAAGTTGAGGTGTCCATGGCATCTTGATGCTGGGCAAACAAATCGATCCCAGCTTTGGACAAGGGTTCGGCTATGTTTTTGTAAACTTCTCTCAACCGCCAAATTGCTGTGAAAAGGCCAATGCCGCCACCGCCCGCCGCCAGAAACAATTCGCGATAAGCGCTGGCAACTTCTTTCAAATGATCGCGCCTCACATCGGTTACGACAATCACACGGGTTTGGTCTTTAAAATTAAATGGGGACGGGAGCATGGTTCGGCTAGGCGGTAAAATAAGATGTCCAGCACCGGTTCTCATATCCGCACTCTGCCAATCTTGGTCATTGTCAGATTGGTCCCGCAAGGTCGCCGATGTAATCACAGCCCCATGAGAGGGTTTCAAAAGAACCTCAGCAAAGGGTTTCGTGGGGTCAATCCAGCTTCGATAATATCCCAGATCTAGCTCTCGGCCCGCTGTTTTTTCAATGGCAAGCCAGTCCACAAACACCTCTGGTGTGGGTTGTTGCAGGTCTTTCAGAATTCCCTGCCACGGTTTGATCATCATGGTACTTCTACGCGACAATCCTTGAACGGCGGCTTCAATGCGTTGCCGGGTTGCCGTATCCAGCTCTTCAGCTTCATCTTCTAGCTTGGCGATTAATGCTTTTGCCAATGCCATTAATGGGGTGGCGAGTTCGTTCAGCGATTTTTCAAGCTTATTGGCCGCCTTTTCAAGGTCCGGCACAAATTCCGTTGCGGGGCACTCTACTGAATACGGACTGTCAGGAGAGCCGCAGCGCGCCAAAACTTGCATCTTCACCAGATGCAGAAATTCTTCCATGGGACCGGAGGGGAGACCGTCGTCTAGCCGCTTTAACCATCCTTCGGTTGGTAGAGAATGGCTGGCATGGATGGCTTGTTGCAGAGCCTTTAGGCCGGCTTCATCGTCACCGAGTAAATCTGAAATGCGTTTCTCAAGCCCGCGCATCCGGCCTTTACGAGCTGTGTCACTACCTGACACCCATCGTCTAAGCTCGCTGCCTTCAAGGCCGGTTAAATGAGCTGAAAAAGCGTTGTCAGCAGCGTTGAAAAGATGGTGTCCTTCATCAAAGACGTGGCGTTTGGGCAAATGAGGATCATCTGGACGAGAGGCCGCATTAATCATAACAAGCGCATGATTTGCGATAACAATTTCTGCCTTCCGGGCTTTGCGTGTGGATTTCTCGATAAAGCATTTTCGGTAATGGGGGCAGGCGGAATAGATGCATTCGCCGCGGCGATCGGCGAGCCGCATTATACGATTAGCGCCAACCAGCTCCAACAACCAGTTGGGAAAGTCTCCGCCCATATCACCATCACGGGAGGCCATAATCCATCTTGCAACTATACCAAGGACGATTTTATCACCGGGCCGGGCTGCGCCGCCTTGCAAGGCTTCTTCGAAATTCAAAAGACAAACGTAGTTTTCGCGGCCTTTACGAATGACAACTTTGCTTTCCTTTTCGGCTTTGTCCGGAAATAGATTATCTAACTCTTCGTCGATTTGTCGTTGCAGGTTCTTGGTATAGGTAGAAATCCAGACAGCAGCACCGTTCTTTTCAGCCCATAAACTTGCCGGTGCTATGTAGCCAAGAGTTTTGCCTGTTCCTGTTCCTGCCTCTGCTAAAACAACATTAGGGCTATCTTCTCGGTCTCTTGGAAGAAAGGCTTTTGAGGCGAACGCGCTGAAATCAGATTGCTGAGGGCGAGCTTCGGCATTTTTATGCAGCAGTTCTTTCAAGCGAAGGCGGGCTTCTTGCTCGCTCACCGCTTCATCATCAGCAGGTGGCTCTGGCGCAAAGTCAGGCCAGTCGGAAAGTTTTTTCCAAACATCCATACCGCCAAGCGGGCCAAGGCCATCAGCAAGACCTAAGGCCGCTAAGACTGAAGGTCCCCAGTTCCAGCCGCTTCTGCCCATGCTCATGGCTATTCGCGAAGCTTGTTTTCTCTCATCTGCGGGTAGTTTGCTTAAATGACCAAGCATTTGGGTTATGGCTTCATACAGGGTAAGTGCTTGATCTTCAGCCGTGTCTGTTATTTGAAGACGGAGTGCCTTGGCAATACCACGCGGTGTCGGCAGGCAGTGCCTCGCCGGATAAGTAAACGCAAATAGTTCCAGAACGTCAAAGGCAGTCAAAGGATTGATCCCAAGTTTCCTTGCGACAGATAATCTGTGAACAAGAAGCACAGGAGCCTGGTTTACTTTTATCCGGGCGACTTCAATTGATTCTTCGTTAATCTCGCCGTCAGAGGATAACCAGACAGTTCTATCGCCCGTGACAACCAAAACCGGCGCATCGGGCAATCTTATTTCTCCGCCGAGGCTGGAAATTTCCTGTTCTGGTTGGTTTTCTAACATATCAGTGATTTAAAATCGTTTCCTATCGTTGACGCAATCACTTTGTACGCCTAAATTCCGCCGATCACAAATATGGAGAGTAAAATAATGTCAACGGATGCTGAAGTCGCATTGTCAAGTAACTCCTGGGCGTTTGCTGAGGCGAAGAAACTTGCGGATCGCTATGCGAAAGAGGTGCCAGCAAAAGGGTATGTTCTGTTCGAAACAGGCTATGGTCCTTCTGGCCTGCCGCATCTTGGAACATTTGGTGAAGTTGCGCGGACCTCATGGGTCATGCATGCATTTTCACTTCTGTCGGATATTCCGGCACGCCTGATTGCTTTTTCTGACGATATGGATGGACTTCGGAAAGTCCCTGAAAATATTCCAAATGCAGAATTGCTGACGGCAAATCTAGATAAACCTCTAACCGATGTCCCCGATCCATTTGGCACTCATGACAGTTTTGGTGCGCATAACAATGCGCGTCTGGTGGCATTTCTGGACCAGTTCGGCTTTAAGTACGAATTTAAATCTTCTACGGAAGCGTATAAATCGGGCGAGTTTGACGAAACCCTGAAACTGGTTTTGCAGAAATATGATCAAGTGATCAACGTTATTTTGCCAACACTGGGCCCAGAACGTCAGGCGACCTATTCGCCGTTCCTGCCCATCTGTCCGCGTACGGGTAAAGTACTGCAGGTTCCGATCATTGCCCGCGATGTCGACGCTGCAACCATTACTTATAAAGACCCTGAAACCGGTGAAGAGGTAACTCTTCCCGTAACCGGTGGTCATTGTAAATTGCAGTGGAAAGTTGACTGGGCCATGCGTTGGCATGCGCTGGAAGTTGATTATGAGATGGCGGGTAAAGATCTGATCGATAGTGTAACATTGTCGAGCAAAATCGTTCGTATTCTGGGAAAGAAGCCACCAGAAGGGTTCAACTACGAATTGTTCCTTGATCAGGACGGTAAGAAAATCTCTAAATCCAAAGGCAATGGTATTACCATCGAGGAATGGCTGACATATGCGTCACCTGAAAGCCTGTCTTTGTACATGTATCAGAACCCGAAAAAAGCCAAACGGCTGCATTTTGATGTTATTCCAAAGGCTGTAGACGAATATTACACGTTCTTGTCCAAATATCCGACGTTGGAGCCCAAACAGCAGTTCGGCAATCCTGTTTGGCATCTTCACAATGGCAACCCACCAGAAGCCAATATGCCAATTTCATTTGGGATGCTTCTAAACTTGGCGGCCGTGGCAAATGCTCAAGATCCATCAGTCTTATGGTCCTTCATCACGCGCTATGCTGATGGCGCGACACCAGAAGACCATCCGGGACTAGACAAGCTCGTTGGCTATGCGATTAGCTATTACCATGATTTTGTAAAACCTGCGAAAAACTACAGGTTGCCCAACGATCAAGAAGCGACCGCAATGAAGCAGCTTGTTGAATTGCTGAAAACAGCCGATGAAAATGCTGAAACGAGCGATATTCAGAATATGGTTTTCCAAGTGGGAAATGATAACAATTTTGAAAATCTACGGGATTGGTTCAAGGCATTGTATGAGACGCTGCTGGGACAATCGCAAGGTCCGCGAATGGGGACATTTATTGCTCTGTACGGCGTGAATGAGACAATTGTTCTCATTGACAGGGTGTTGGCAGGTGACGATTTAGCTGCCGAATAAAACAAACTCTACATAAATCAACAGTAATAAACCCTGCCTTGCGGCGGGGTTTATTATTTGTGGCGGTCATTACACGGAACTGCCTTGCGAAGTGGCTAATCTGCTTTTAGTCTTTGCGCATGACTTTAAAAATTGAAAACCGCCAGGCACGCAAGCTATGGCTGAACTCCCATGGGCTTGCCCAAACACCAACGGGCGCGTTGGATCTTTTAAGCGTAATAAAAAACCTTGGTTTTGTACAAATCGATACAATTCGCAATGTGACGCGGGCGCACCATCATATTTTATGGAGCCGCAATCAAAATTACCGAGAGCCGATGCTGGGCGATCTTTATGCAAAAGACAGGCTTTTGTTTGAACATTTCACTCATGATGCCTCGATCCTGCCCATGGAGTTTTATCCCATGTGGCGTCGTCAATTTAAACGCATGGAGAAGCGGCTCAATAAGTCAAACTACTACAAAGATGGTCAGCGAAGCGATATTCGGGAAAATGTAATGGCCCGCATTACTGAAGAAGGCCCGCTGTCCACACACGCATTTGACACCAAGATCACGGGGACGAAGAAAATGTGGGCCCGTCCGCCCCATAAACTCGCCCTTGATCATATGTGGTATTCAGGCAGCCTCGCCACATCACACAGAGAGAATTTCAAAAAATTCTATGATCTGACGGAGCGTGTGGTGCCTGAAGATATTTATGCGCAAAATCATTCAGACATGGATCAAATTAATTGGCTGTGTTCGGCGGCAATTGATCGTCTTGGTTTTGCCTCCATCGGTGAGATCCAGAGGTTTTGGGACGCCGCAGATATGAAAGAAGTTAAAAGCTGGGCAGCGCGAAGTTCTCAGGAATTGATGGATGTTGAAATCCAAAATGCAGACGGAAGCTGGATTGAAGCCCTCGCTCCCGCTGATATGGCGGAACGGCTAGAGGCCTTATCAGCAGTGACATCACGTTTGAGGATTATAAATCCGTTTGATCCCGCAATTCGAGACCGGATACGGCTTCTACGGCTGTTTGGGTTTGACTATAAAATCGAGATATTTGTCCCGGCTGCAAAAAGAAAATGGGGGTATTATGTCTACCCAATTTTGGAAGGCGAGCGTTTTGTTGGCCGTATTGAAATTAAGGCGGACCGAAAAGCGGGATATTTGCGGGTTGAAAAACTTTGGCAAGAACCTGGTGTGAAATGGAACGACAGCCGCAAAGAAAAGCTAGACGCGGAGCTCTTTCGGTTTGCAAAGCTAATCGGCGTGAAAGATGTGATCTGGGCTGAGGCCGCCCAAAATCAAAAGAGCTCTTGAAATAAGAGCTCTTTTGACGAGGAATTGTTAGAAAATTTGGCTGGATTTCGAAAAGTCCATGTACATTTCTCTAAGCTTGGCAGCGACAGGACCGGGTTGGAGTTCTTTTTGCTCTACGCGGGTTACTGGCATAACTTTACCGAAGTTGCCGCTATTGAAAACTTCATCCGCATCCATGATATCTTGGACGCTCATGTAAGTTTCCGAAACTTCAATACCTGCTGCTTCGGCGAGGCTCATCACTCGGGAACGGGTGATACCTGCAAGGAAGCATCCTGTTGGCGCTGGTGTGAATGCAACGCCGTCTTTAACAGTCCAGATGTTCGATGTGGCAAACTCCGCTATATTATTATTTGCATCTAACATAATGGCGTTATCGAAGCCCAATTTCCGGGCTTCTGCAATGGCGCGTCCAGAATTTGGATATAGGCAGGATGCTTTTGCGTTTGTTGGTGCCATATCACTTGCGGGCCTCCGCAGCTCTGAGAAATGAGCCGAAAATCCGCCGGCGTCTGGCATAGGGCTATCATAGACGGCTAGTACGAAGTCAGTGCTATCTGGATCAGGGTCGATGAAGCCGCCGCGGGCAAAGTACATGGGGCGAATATAAAGTTCAGATTCTTTAGGTAGTTTTTTGATTGCCGTTTTACACAGCTCCAGAATTTCACCGCTTTCAAGCGTTGGCGTCATCCCGAGCGCCAGTGCGGACCGTCCAAGACGCTCGCAGTGAAGATCAAGATCCGGCGCCATTCCTTGATAAGAACGAGCACCATCAAAAACGGATGATGACATCCAAAACGCGTGATCCCCTGGTCCAATTAAACGAGGGTTTTCGTCGTACCATTCACCATTATAAAAATAGACACCTGCCATGATGCTGACTTCCTGATTGTTACAAATGAAAATACTTGTCTACCCACTTATCAGATATATCGCTGGCAGTGCAAGGCAAGTCAAACATCAGTGAGATTATGATTGAACGTCTCCGTGTTCAAGGCTGTTCAATTGGGTGCAATTCAGGTAAGTTCTCGGGAAATTCAAGGACAGGTGAGGGTGACATGACCGCAATATATCATATGGCAGATAAAGACGCATGGGCGGACGCTGTGAAAAAGGGCTCTTATCCCGGAACTCCCATGGATCAAGCCGATGGATATATCCACATGTCTACATCTGAAACCATTGAAGGCAGTGCAGCAAAGCATCGAGCCGGTGAAGAAAACTTGCTGCTTTTGATTATTGATTCAGAACGGTTGACTGACAAGCTCGTTTGGGAACCAGCACGGGGTGGTATTCTGTTTCCGCATCTATATGAAGATTTGAAACCGGAATGGGTTGCGAGAGTTGTCCCGCTGCCTTTAGGAACTGACGGTCTTCACATTTTTCCGAAACTGGATGAAATTTGATGGGTGGTTTTTATAAAGCGGTATCACCGGCGCTGTTCTTGATCGACCCAGAAAAAGCACACACTCTGTCATTAATTGGTCTCAAAAGCGGCTTTATGCCCCTTAAATCTGCAGATGTCAGCCCATCGCTTGCAATTAAGCGATTTGGGTTATCGTTTCCAAACCCCATCGGACTATCTGCTGGGTATGATAAAAACGGTGATGTTTTAGACGCACTGCTGGGGCTTGGATTTGGTTTTGTTGAGGCGGGGAGTGTTACCCCAAAGCCGCAAATGGGTAATCCAAAACCAAGAGTTTTCCGCCTTAAAAAAGATGCCGCGGTTATCAACCGCTTGGGCTTCAATAATAAGGGGTTAGACGCTGCTGTAAATAATTTCAATGCACCAAGACGTACGGGCATTGTTGGAGCCAATCTTGGTGCCAATAAAGATAGCGAAGATCGGATTGCAGATTATGTAACGGGACTTCAGGCCCTTGCGCCACTTGCGGATTACATCACGGTGAATATCTCATCGCCAAACACCCCGGGACTTCGGGCATTACAGGGCAAGGGTGAACTTGAAGAGTTGTTGGGCCGGGTCATGGAGGCACGGGCAAATTTAGACGAAGAAGAAAAACGTAATATCCCGCTTCTTTTGAAAATTGCGCCTGATCTTACCGATGAAGATAAAAGCGATATTGCGGAAGTCTCCTTATCTACCAATCTTGATGGACTGATCATTAGCAATACAACGATCACTCGCCCCGATAGCTTAAAATCTAAGCAAATAGATGAAATGGGTGGCCTTAGCGGTGCACCACTGAAACCGCTATCATTGAAGTTAATTTCTGAAATGTACGCGCTTACAGGCGGTAAAATTCCGTTGGTGGGTGTTGGCGGAATAGCATCCGCTGAAGACGCGTTTGAGCGGATCAAGGCTGGCGCATCGTTGGTACAGTTTTATTCTGCCATGGTTTATGAAGGGCCTTATCTGGCGCATAAAATGGCGATCGGTCTTGCGGCACTGCTTGCCAAGAACGGTTTCAATTCAGTAGAAGATGCCATTGGTGTTAACCACCGCCCTTAGAAACTTGGCGGTGTACAGGCGGAGACAACTATAGCAGCTACATTTCCAATGCAGCGAAAACGGTGGGGTTGATGGCTTTCAAAATAAAAGGCATCCCCTACATTTAAAACACGACGTTCCGCCCCCACCGTCACTTCTAATTTACCTTGGACGAGAACACCCGCTTCCTCGCCCTGATGCACGAGCATATTGCGACCTGTATCGGCGCCGGGATTGTAGGTTTCATGCAAGACTTGTAATGACTTTCCCGTTAAGTCTCGTCCGATCTGCTTGTATTGAATTTTACCTTCTGAAATACGAGTGAGGTCAGCTTCATCAAAGAATATTTTCCGTCTTGACGAAAAGTCATTGGCAAAGAAATCTGCCAAGGCAATTGGAAATCCATCGAGCACTTTTTTAAGGGACCCAATAGACGGACTGGTCCGGTTCTGTTCGATCATGGAAATAGTTCCGTTGGTGACCCCAGCGCGCTTGGCGAGTTCCCGTTGGGAAAAACCGTGTTGAGCCCGAAGAGCACTAAGGCGAGCGCCGACATCTATATCCATAATTAAATACTCTTGATTCAAAATAATTGTTTAGAATTTTAAACACAGTAAACAGTGAATGAAAGCGTAAATCGCAGAAAATAAGGTGTAATTTTTCTGCTTGTCTAGTTTCCTTAACTTGATAACGTCCTTTCAACAAGTTTAACCGGGAGGCAAAAATGTCTAATTCTGCTGCAAATAATCTGGATGCGTTCTGGATGCCGTTCACGGCAAACCGTCAATTTAAGTCCAACCCTCGGATGTTGGTGAGTGCCAAAGACATGCATTACACCAATGCTGAAGGTCAACAAATCCTAGATGGCACTGCAGGATTGTGGTGTTGTAACGCAGGCCACGGACGCCCGCAAATCGTTGAAGCCGTAAGCAAGCAAATCGGCGAGATGGATTACGCACCGGCCTTCCAAATGGGACACCCAAAAGCCTTTGAGTTGGCCGCGCGTTTATCTGCGATGATGCCAAACGGTTTGGATCATGTTTTCTTCACAAATTCTGGGTCAGAAAGTGTTGATACAGCCCTTAAAATTGCCCTTGCCTATCACCGGGCCCGCGGAGAAGGTTCCAGAACACGGCTTATCGGACGGGAACGGGGCTACCACGGCGTAGGATTTGGCGGCATTTCAGTGGGTGGTATTGTCTCAAACCGCAAACATTTTGGCACCCTGCTCGCCGGTGTCGACCATATGCCCCATACTCATTTACCAGAACAGAATTCATTCTCGCGCGGGATCCCGGAATACGGAACTGAGCTTGCAGATGAGCTGGAACGCATTGTTACTTTGCATGATGCGTCAACTATCGCTGCGGTGATTGTTGAACCTGTTGCCGGATCAACTGGCGTAATTCTACCGCCAAAAGGGTATTTGCAGCGTCTTCGCAAAATTTGCGACAAGCATGGGATTTTGTTGATTTTTGATGAAGTGATCACAGGTTTCGGTCGTCTTGGATCTGCATTTGCCACAGACTATTTTGGCGTACAGCCGGACATGATTACACTGGCAAAAGGTCTAACAAGTGGCGCGATCCCTATGGGTGCAGTGGTTAGCTCCAAAGACATCTACGACACATTTATGGACGCCCCAGAGAACACCATTGAGCTTTTCCATGGCTTTACATATTCAGGCCACCCAGTTGCGGCCGCCGCTGGTCTTGCAACTTTGGATATTTATCAGGAAGAAGGCTTGTTTGAGCGGGCAAATGACCTAGCTCCTTACTGGGAAGATGGGCTTCATTCGTTAAAGGATTGCCCAAATGTAATCGATCTTCGGAATTTGGGCTTAATCGGTGCGATTGAACTTGCGCCAATCCCCGGAAAACCGACGGCGCGCGCGTTTGATGCTTTCCTGAAATGCTACGAAAAAGGCCTTCTTATTCGAACAACTGGCGACATTATTGCCCTTTCTCCGCCGCTAATTGCAGAGAAAAAACATGTGGACCAAATCTTTGACACCATTCGCACG
>CAJXWA010000046.1 GCA_913062525.1 uncultured Alphaproteobacteria bacterium
GCGGATCGCCCGCGTCACCTTCCGTTACTTCCTCGCTCGTAACAACAACAGACCCGTTCACATCCGTGATCGTGCCAATGTCTGATCCAGACGCCGCAACGCCAACCGTATCCGTTCCCGCAAGCGTGATCGTTACAGTTTCAGGAGCCTCAATATCAAGATCATTAACAACCGGCAACGTTACCGTCTCAACCGTATCGCCATCAATAATATCAACATAATATTGGCCGTTATGAACGCCCGATGCCGTCTCAACCAACAGAGCGGACACATCAACATCGCCAACTTCACCAGAAAGCTCGTAATAAACCCGGATCGTCGCTCCGCTGTCATTTTGCTCTGCAAGCGCAATATCAAAGCTAAGCTCATGGGAGCCATCACCCGGCGCTTCAACCGCAAAGTCACCCTCAACATCGCCGGCGCGATCCGTTGGGGTAACCGTAACGCCAATGCTATCTGTCACTGTGCCTGTGTCGCCTGTGAAGTCGATGCCTTCTGCAACAACTCCGTCAACGTCAATGCCGCCAGGACCCGCCGTAACCGTCAGATCTTCCGATCCTTCATAGCCATCACCGGTAACTGTCGCCAGATCAACCGTGACTGACGCTGTTTCTCCACCAAGTAAATCAGAGGTCAGCGTGATCGTAACCGTGCTCGGTAAAGCGTCCGAGAAGTCTGCCGCCGTCGCATCTGTATTGCTCCAAACAACCGGGATCGTAACCAAAGCTCCCGCTGCTAGCGGCGCAGAACCCGCATCAAGCGTCAAGTCAAACGTAAAGCTCAGCGGATCGCCCGCGTCACCTTCCGTTACTTCCTCGCTCGTAACAACAACAGACCCGTTCACATCCGTGATCGTGCCAGAGGCTGATCCAGACGCCGTAACATCAACATTATTCGTTCCGACAAGCGTCAGCGTCACGGTTTCTGGTGTGAGTTCAATGTCGCTGTCATCTTCCACCGGCAACGTTACGGTCGCAGATGTAGAGCCATGCGCGATATCAACATAATATTTACCGAAAAAGTCACCTTCTGTCTCTACCGCCAGAGGTAAAGTTACATCACCAACTTCGCCAGAAATTTCGTAATAAACACGGATCGTCGATCCGCTATCATTCTGCTCCGCAAGGGTAATATCAAACGAAAGCTCATTCGGTCCATCACCAGGCGCTTCATACGCAACATCTCCGTCAACATCACCAAGTTCCGTCGGCGTAACCGTTACCGTCGTGATATCCGTAACTGTGCCCGTAGCGCCCGTGAACGCAATACCTTCCGCTGGATCTCCGTCAATAGCAATGCTGCCAGAACCCGCACTCACCGTCAGGCTTTCAGTGCCTTCATAGCCATCGCCGACCTCTGTCGCCAGATTAACCGTATAAGACGCCGTCTCTCCCGCCAATAAATCGGCTGTCAGCGTGATCGTTACTGTGGCCGGTAAACTGTCAGAGAAGTCATCAGAATCCGCACTCGCATCACTCCAAATAACCGGAACCGTGATCTCAGCGCCATCCGCTAGTGGTGCTGAACCCGCACCAAGCGTCAAATCAAACGTAAAGCTCAACGGATCAGACACATCGCCTTCGCTAACATCCTCGCTTGCCACAACGACTGAACCGTGAACATCCGCTATCGTGCCAACATCTGAACCAGACGCCGTCACATCATCATTATTCGTTCCCGCAAGCGTGATCGTTACGGTTTCCAAAGCGGTCTCTGGGTCAGTGTCATTAATTACCGGCAACACCACCGTCGCAACCGTCTCACCATCGTCAATTACAACATAATACTCGCCAACATGATCGCCCGGACCTTCAACCAACAGAGACGTCACATCAACATCACCAACTTCGCCAGAAAGCGTGTAATAAACCCGGATCGCCGATCCGCTGTCATTTTGCTCACCGAGCCCAATATCAAAGGAAAGCTCATGCGGTCCGTCACCCGGCGCTTCATACGCTAAGTCACCCCCTGGTGTGGTTGGGATAACAGTGACGACAGCGCTGTCTGTGATTTCCAACGCATCCACTGCCGAACATTCTTCATCAACAATATTTCCATCTGCATCAGTTTCTGTTGCAGTTGCGGTAACTTGAATTAAAGCCGAACCGAAATAGGTGTCTGGTGGCTGCACAATGGGGCCACCTGTGTATTCGCCGCCAGTTACATCATAGGTCAAAGTGCCGTCGTCATTTGACCAGCCTTCACCACTTACAAATGACCAATCGTCTGGCAACACAATTGTTAGAGTATGTGTCTCTGAGCCATCAGTATCTGGGAAAGTCGCTTCAACATTAAGCGTGATAGGTTGATCTTCATCGGTTTCGCCGGCAGTTACACTGAGTATAGGCTTGTCCGCCACAGCGCCCACATTGACATGCAACGTTGCCGTTTTCACTGAAACGTTATTTTCATCAATAGTGCCGTCATTATTCGTATCAGTTTGCCCACCAAACGAGCCGCCAGGGGCATTATATGACGCTTCCAAATCAGTAGGAGTATCAGTAACCTCTACCGACAGATCCAATGAAACATCATCATCGCTATGTTGCGGCAGTTGAATAGAAAGATCACTTAAATCCAGATCAAGAATATTCAATGAAGGATCAAAGGTAAGAACCAAAGTACCGTCAGCTGAAACAGAGACACTGGTGGCCGCAACAGTCGTATCTCCGACACCTTCAACATTCGCAGAAAACAGTGTTCCGACAGTAATTTCAGTCGCAATTCCCCCGTCTTCCAGCACCCAAGTCATTAAGGCAGTACCGGTTCCATCTGCAGCAACGCCATCAAACCCATCGCCGGTAGTTGCATCGACATTCACGCCAGGTGCCAGTGTAATTTTTGTAATGCTTTCAGATCCGTCTCGATCATCAACCGAGGCCTTGAAGCCCACATTATAAACAGGCTGACCATCAACGTAACAGCTTACATCCTGCTGCCCTTGAGGCTCCTCAGCGTTATCTTCATTATAGTTCCAGTAATAGCTATCACCTTCACTTCCAACGTCATCGCCAAATTCAATCAAAGCTTGGTCAGCAACAGCATCAACAACAAGTGTTGAATTACCGGTCAAAGTACTGGTGGCATTGGTGTCTGGATCAAGAATGCCCGCACTAAATCCAAACTCTATGTCTGCGTCACTATCTTCTGGTAGACGAATGTAGATTTGCTCTTGAATAACACCATCAATAACGGTTAACTCGAGCTCTCCGTCGACGACGACCGCTGGTGCCCCGTAGGCATCATCCAGATATATTTCAACGCCGTCTGGGATGTTTTTCAGAGTAAAACTTGTTAAGTCTTCATTATCTTCGGGCGTAAATATAATTGTAGCTTCTATAGGATAAAAACCAAGATCGCTTTCCGGCTCAGTCGGATGGATTCTTGGGTTCCAATCTTCAAAACCGCCAGAAACGAAATCAGCTTCCGTTTCACTTTTGGGTTCTTTCGTGAAAAATTCCAAATCGATCGAGCCATTCGCATCGTCTTGGGCGTTCAAAAACTCTTCTTCTTCTTGTGCGGTGAATTCAAGCTCGGTGGGGGGGAGCAAATCTTCGATGGAAATACCGTCGCCGATACCATCATCACTATAAGCGCTAAATGAGGCGCCGCCGCCATCACCGCCAGCACCACCGCCCGCGGCAGGCGCTATATTAGTCGCGTCAAAATCTTCAATGAGCGCGATCAATTCATCGTTGGTCAGTACCGTTCCGCCGTCCAGAGTAAGCTGGGGCGGCAATTCGGTGCCACTAACAACAAAAAAATCTTCGTAAATTGTTGGTTCGCCGCCACCAAGTGGCGTGACGATCAAACTGCCACCTTGTTGAGTAAAAGCCAATTCATCTAGGCTGGATGCAGTCAATTGAATGACTTCACCGGGGCTCACCGATTTCACATTCCCATTAACGCCCGAGTTAGCTGCACTACCGTTATTATTATTCAAGGTAACCATTTTATTCGCTCCAGATATCATATTCGGCTAATTTTAAGCCGGAGATAAATAAAGTCTGTTCCCTATAGTCCCCACCAGAACGAACAGACCCGCACAACATACAAATACTGTTAGCAATCCGCCGAAACGGATTCCTGAGGGTTTAAAAGTAATAAATATTATTAAAACTTTCATCCCCAATTCCGATGAAGTTAATAACTTTTTGGACTAATTTTCAGTTAATTTATTAAACTTTTTGAATAAATCTGCATATTCTCTCACCCAAATGAGTGAGAGAATACCCAAGGCATATTTTCGCGTGCTAATTAAATTTAAAATTAGATAAATTGAATGCACAAATCGGCAGTAGGGGAATCATAACGTTCAGTGATATTTTAGTTCGAATAAAACACTCATGCGAATTATATTAGATTTTTTAAAATTACCGAAATATAAAATTGTTACGCGAAAAACTTCCCGCTAATATTCTGTTAGAGTTTCGGCACCCTGCAGTCTATCGGCAGGAATCTCCTAATCCTCTATGATTTTTTGATCAATTAAGGTTTGGATTTCTGCTTCTGTTTTCCCCAATACCCGCTTAAGAACCTCGCGAGAATGCTCCCCAAGCGATGGTGGGCGACGCACAGGATCAACACCACTTTCAGAAAGGCGCAACGGACTAGATATCAAACTGACCTCTCCAGCCTCCGGATGCACAACTTTTTGCACCATGCCGCGAGATTTCGTTTCATCTGAATTAAGGGCTTCCAATACTGTCCGTACCTCTCCGCCCGGAATATTGTTAGCCATCATAGCTTCACAAAATTCTTTCCTCGTAAAAGTATTCATTAGAGGCTGTAAAACGTCCATCATTGCAGTCGCATTTGCAGCTCTATCTGAATTTTTTGCAAATCGCGGATCATGCACAAGTTCAGGGCATTTCAAAAGTTTTTCACACAACCTTTTAAATTGCCCATCATTGGCACATGCCAAAATAATGGCACCATCTTTCACATCATACATACCGTAAGGGGCAACGAACGGGTTTTTGTTCCCGTACCGTTTTGGGTTTTCGCCGACCCACATCGTATTGTTGCCGTAATAAGAGAGGAGTGACAGTCCACAATCAAACAAACTAATATCGATGCTCTGGCCTTTACCTGTTCGCTCTCTCGCAAATAGGGCCGCAAGCACGGCTTGAGCTGCGTGATTTCCTGTTGTTAGATCGACAATAGCAACGCCAGATCGTAAGGGATCTTGCCCCTCTTCTCCGTTCAAAGACATGAGACCAGATTCAGCTTGAACCACTAGATCATATCCTAACTTATGCTTGAAATCACTTTCGCGTCCATAACCCGAAATTGAACAATAAACCAATTTCTCATTATTCTTCGATAAAGTCTTGTAATCTAAACCAAATTTCTCGACGCCACCTAGCTTAAAATTCTCAATAATCACATCGCAAGTTGCTGCTATTTCTGCTGCTATTTTTTGCCCTTCTTTGGTATTCAGATCAAGGGCTATGCTTTCCTTATTCCGGTTTACTGATAGGAAAAAACTAGTGTCATTGGCATGTACAGGGACGCCCATAGCACGCGTATCATCACCGGTTTTAATATTTTCAATTTTGATAACTTCCGCGCCAAGGTCCCCGAGGGCCTGAGCGCAAATTGGTCCCGCAAATACCCGGGACAAATCCAGAACGCGAATACCGTCTAATGCTCTCATTATTCTTCATTTTTTAAGGTAACCTAACGAGCAGCAGTGTTTGAGTAAATCTAAAAATTCTTACGCTTCGTCTAACGCCCGGCCAATTTTTGGCTGTGCACCAACTGCGCAACTTTGTGTTTCGGGAATTCATTGCTCAAATTCGTATTTTCCCAAGGACGCCTGCGAACCAGTTTTTCTTTTATGAAATCAAGAAACGCGCGGGTATTAGGGGCTAGTCCTTTATAGGACGGGTAAACCGCATTAAAGGCCACAGAGGTTCCCACCCATTCAGGTAGCACTCGGACCAATTGGCCGGTTCTCAAGTCATCGTTACACAGAAACCCTGGGATCAGGCCAATTCCCGCGCCCGATTTCACCATTCGATATATGGCTTCATGATCTCGCGTGGAAAATCGCGGGCTCAAAGATACCCTTTCCATATTTCCATCCCTGAACAACGGGATAGACATTTCACCGGTTTCCTCACCCGCACTCATCCAACTATGATCCACAAGATCGGCTGGCGTCTTCGGAATACTATTTTTCTCAATGTAATCCGGTGATGCATAAATATGCTGCTGTGAATGGCCCATACTTATCAGAATAAGAGACTCATCTTCAATTTTCCCCTTCCGGATGGCTAAATCGAAGTTTTCTTCAATTAAATCCACTTTACGGTTGGAGAAATTGAGGTTCAGCTGAATTTCAGGGTAAGTGTCCATAAACTCAGGCATAAGCGGCAAGACAAAGAAACGACCGAAGGTTTCTGGTAAACTAATTCGAAGAATACCGCGCGGGGCCGCTTGTAAGTATCTCATAGAGGCATTTGCTTGTTTTGCTTCAGCAATAACGCGGGCACAATAGTCGTAATATATTCTTCCGCCGTCGGTAAGGCCCAGTTTCCGTGTTGTTCGTTGTAACAGGCGGATGCCCAATTGTTCTTCCAAATTTGCCAATTTGCGACTGACACTAGATTTCGACATATTAAGAGAAATGGCCGCTTCTGAAAAACTTTGCTTATCCACGACCGTAGCAAATACACCCATCTCTTCCAATAATTCCATACGCTTAATCCACATTCATTAGAATTTAATAGTAAAAACAACGGTCTATTCCATTGTTCCAATTTTGAAACAGTTTATAACAGAAGTTCTTATTGTTTTCTATATCAAACAATCATAAGATTTTGCTAGCGGAAAAAACAAAAAACACGGTCCGTAAACATGTTCAGGTAATGGGTACCCGAGCACATTAAAACGTTTGATTGGTCATTAACTAACAACCAAGTCTAACGAATTAGGGAGCATAATAGTGACACGAATTTCTGCAAAATCCGTTCTCAGCACGATGGTTATATCGGGTAGCCTACTGATGGGTGCTTTTTCTGCACAAGCAGCAGACATCCCATGTAAGACAGCGAAATTAGTGGTTCCTTGGGGAGCCGGTGGTGGCACAGGCGTTATTTTCAGTATTTTTGAAAAAACAATCAACGCCACGAACCCAGATGTAAAAATCAAGGTTGTTGCTATGCCTGGGCAGGGCGGCGCGAAAGGTGCCAAAGAAGTTCACGGCGCGAAACCTGATGGGTGTACGCTTTTGGCAATTCACCAACATATTATTGTGAACTACATCAACGGCGTAACAAAATTTAACTACGACGGGTTTGAGACTGTTGCATTGCTAACAGACACACCCGAACTTATCGGTGCATCTGGCTCAGCGCCTTATGACACATTAGAGGAAATGCTTGCAGCAGCTAAAGCCGACCCAGGGAAAATCCCAACAGGTGTTTCCATGGGCGCAACAAGCCATTTCCTTTGGATCCTTCTCGGTCACAAAACGGGGACAGATTATAAGTATGTTCCTTTCCAAGGCGGAACAGCTGGCCGTATCACAGGTTTGCTTAACGGTACGATTGAACTTGGTGGCGTAAATATGGCAGCAGCAAGAACTCAACGTAAAGATGGCAGCTTGAAAGTTTTCGCTATCGCAGCGGATAAAAGAGATCCATTGATCCCAGACGTTCCGACGTTGAAGGAACTTGGTGTTGATATGACTTACTCTTTGACACGCGGTGTTGTTGTTCCAAAAGGAACGTCACCTGAAATCGTGAAGTATTGGGCTGCGACATTCAAGAAAGCCACTGAAGACAAAGCATTCCAAGCGCAACAAGCGTCTAAGGGAACGGCGATCGTCTACAAAGGTCCTAAAGATTACGCGACATGGTTCGAGAGCACGTCTAACGACTTCCTCGCAGCCGCGAAACAAGTCAAAGTGGGTCGTTTCAAATAATCCACCAATAACGGGGGAGGAGTACAGCTCCTCCCCATTTTTTAAGTCATTCCCCAATTACAATTTTGTCAGGTTCTTTTATGCGATTAAATCGGGACGTATATGTTGGCATCGCTTTATTGCTAATCTGCGCGGTATTTCTAAACGCGACATTTGATATTCAAAGCCCTTTATTTGGCCAGATGTCATCTGCCCTGTGGCCACGTATTATCTTAACGCCGCTCACCTTTCTTTCCCTCATCTATGTTATCCGGTCTATGCGATTAACAGAACCTGTGTGGGAGCAACGCGGTAGCTTGGCAAATTGGTTTGCCTATTACAAAAACCCCATTTGCTGCTTCATCCTATTTTTCGTTTTTCTTCTGTCCCTTCCCTATATGGGAATGTTGATCGGCGGAATTATTTTTGTCTTCGCCATGCTGAGCTTCCTCGGTGGTTGGCAGCCAAGGCAATTGATTACACACGGGCTGGTAAGCGCTGTTTTTGTTGGCGCTATGTGGGCGATTTTCACATTCGTTCTGGGTGTTATTTTGCCGGAAGGCGAAATTCTGCGATTAATGTAAGGGCAGATTATTATGATTTTTGAAAATGTTATGGCTGCCTCCGGCGAACTGTTCACGATCACAACGATGATGTTGATGGTTGTGGGTGTTACGGCTGGCTTGCTTGCCGGTGCTATCCCTGGCTTTACCATTGCCATGGCCGTTGTGCTTGTTCTTCCCTTTACCTTTTCCATGACCCCAGTTCAGGGCCTCGCCACCATGATCGGTGTCTATGTCGGCGGCTTATCTGGCGGCTTAATGTCTGGCATCCTCACGGGGATACCTGGAACACCCTCTTCAGTTGCCACGACGTTTGATGGCTTCCCAATGGCCCGAAATGGGCGCCCTGGCCTTGCGCTTGGTATTGGGGTCTGGTCTTCTTTCTTTGGCGGAACGTTAAGCGCCATTATTTTGATTGTGGCAGCACCGCAACTTGCAAGAATTGGCCTCGAATTTCAGCCATGGGACTTCTTTTCACTTGTGGCCTTTGCCTTAACGGTTACCGCCAGCCTAGCTAGCGATAATATGTTAAAGGGCTTGATTGCCGGACTTCTGCGGTTGCTAATCGCGACGATTGGTACAGATGTGATCTTTGGCTATCCGCGTTTCAATTTTGGAAGTGACGCTCTTATTCAAGGTTTCTCCTTCTTGCCAGTTCTGATCGGCTTATTTGCTTTTTCCCGTTTGTTAAGTGATATCCGTATGCCAGACGTTGCAAAGCGCAAACTTGGAGACGAAAACGCTCAATCAGTTGCCATTGAACATCGCGCGGCTGCAGTTGCTGTTCTTAAAAGTTGGGTTAATCTGGTTCGGTCGTCGTTAATCGGTGTGTTCGTTGGACTACTTCCTGCCGCTGGCAGTACCATTTCCAATATTCTCGCCTATGACCAAGCCAAGAAAGCGTCCAAAACACCAGAAGAATTTGGCAAAGGAAGTGTTGATGGGATTGTCGCGCCGGAAGCTGCAAATAATGCAACTGCAGGCGGTACTTTGATTGTTATGATGGCGCTCGGTATTCCGGGTGATATTATCACCGTTGTTATGTTGGGTGCGTTGTTAATTCATGACGTTATTCCAAGTCCAAGTTTTATTTCTGACGAGCCCGTGATTGCCTATTCAATCTTCATCTCGTTCTTCCTTGCAAATTTCATGATGCTATTCTTGCAGTCCTTGACGCTTAAAGGCTTCTTGATGGTGACGAAGGTTCGCATGTATATGCTCGCCGCCATCATTCTATTCTATTGCGCAGTCGGTGTATTTGCGTTGAATAATGTGGCATTTGATCTGTGGACACTCTTCTTTTTTGGTGTCTTGGGTTATGTATTAAGATCATTGGATTTCCCCATAGTGCCCATCGTACTTGGTGCCGTTCTGGGTAAAGTCGCGGAACAAAACTTGTCGCAAGCAGTCGCCGTTACAACAGACTTAATGCCGTTTTTCACGCGTCCATGGTCACTGCTATTCATTACTCTCGCTGTCTTTTCCTGCGTATACCCTTACTACCAAAAACAAAAAGGCAAACAACGCTGGGCTGACTTCTACCTTCCTCTTTTCCTTGGTGCCGTTGTTCCGGCTCTATTCATGATGGATGGTTGGATTAGACCAATTATTGGTGCTGCAATTCTTGTCGCATCGATTGTTGTTCTGGTTCGCCGTATCCGCCAAGGCCTTATATCCCAAGATGCAACCCCCAATCAGACGTCCTCAAGCGACGCATAAATACTCGGAGAATTAAAGTGGATCTCAAAATTCAAAACAAAACAGCCCTCGTTCTCGGCTCCTCACAAGGATTGGGCGAAGGTATCGCCCGCGAGTTGGCGGCTGAAGGTTGCAACCTGATTTTGGCAGCTCGCAATCAACAGGCGCTGACTGCACTTGCTGCTGAGCTTACTGAAAAGCACGGAATCAAAGCTGAAACCATGGCCATTGATATGACAGATACAACGTCCGTCAAAAACTTGTGTGATACGATCAAAACACGCGGTGACATTGAAATTCTTCTCAATAATGCTGGCGGCCCTCCTCCGTCCCTCAGCACGGGTGTTGCTGACGAAGTTTGGAGAAACTCCGTTCAATCTCTTTTGTTCAGCGTTATTCAAGTTACCGAAGCTTGTCTAGACGGCATGAAAGCAAAAGGTTGGGGCCGAATTTTGACAATTGCGTCATCCGGCGTTGTGCAACCAATTCCTAATCTGGCGGTATCCAACGTTGTTCGTTCTGCAATCGTTGGTTTTTCAAAAACATTGTCAGAAGAAGTGGCTCAGTTCGGGATTACATCTAACATTATCATTCCTGGTAAAATCGACACAGGTCGAGTGGCGCAGCTTGATCAAGCCCGCGCCAACAGGGAAGAAAAAGACCTTGATGATGTTCGTGCAGCCCTTGCCAAAGCAATTCCAGCACGCCGCTATGGCCGCGTTGAAGAATTCGCAGCAGCAGCAGTATTTCTTCTGAGTGACCGCGCAAGCTACACGACAGGCCATATGATGCGGGTAGATGGCGGATCCATTAAAAGCATCTGATCCAAAGTCACCAAACTACATATAAAATTCAATTTTATATCAGCCCAGACCGTGGGTCTGGGCTTCTCGAAATAGAGGTGTTCTATGAACGAACAGATTGGGCAAAAGATGCCAGCAAAAAGAACCGGTGGTCAGATATTAGCAGACCAATTGGCGATCCAAGGTGTAGACAGAATTTTCTGCGTCCCCGGCGAAAGCTATATTGCGCTGCTAGACGGCCTTCATACGCACAAAGACACGATTTCGGTTGTACAAACCCGCCATGAAGGTGGTGCGTCCAACATGGCAGAAGCCTACGGAAAGCTAACAGGAAAACCGGGCATTTGCATGGTTACCCGGGCACCGGGAGCTACGAATGCCAGTTGCGGTGTGCATACAGCTTTCCAAGACTCTACTCCGATGGTTCTTCTCATTGGGCAAGTCGCGCGGGAAATGGTTGACCGAGAAGCTTTTCAAGAAATCGACTACACCCATATGTTTGGGCAGATGTCCAAATGGACAGCGCAAATCAACGATATAGAGCGGATCCCGGAATATATCAGTCATGCGTTCCATATGGCACAATCAGGCCGTCCCGGACCTGTGGTCCTTGCATTACCAGAAGATATGCTTGCGGAAGCGGCCGTGGTTTTGGATATTAAGAAACCAGCTCGCCCCGTTCAATCATCACCCGCGTTAAGTGATATTACAGAACTCCGTGACCGCCTTGATAAATCAAAACGGCCGTTCCTTTTAATCGGCGGGGCCACGTGGACGTCTGAGGCTGTCGCTGATATTACGAAGTTTGCGGAAGACAACGGCATTCCTGTAGGCGCGTCGTTGCGATCGCAAGATTGTATGGATAATCGCCATGACAACTATGTTGGCGATGTCGGGATTGCCGTCAATCCGTTGCTATCGAAACGAATTAAGCAATCTGATTTGTTGATTGTTGCGGGCCCCCGGCTTGGTGAAATGACAACACAAAGCTATGATCTGGTCAATATTCCAGAACCTGAACAATCACTCGTTCATATTCATTGCGGTGTTGAAGAACTCGGCCGTGTTTACAGGCCCGATCTGGCCATCAGTTCCACAATGCCTCGAATGGCAGCGGCACTGTGCCAACTGGAGCCCGTCGAGCATTCCCATAGAACTGACTGGCTAACCGGTGCCCGTGCAGATTACATCAAACGTCTTGAGCCAACAGTGGTCCCAGGTAAAGTTAATATGGCTCATATCGTAGCTCACCTAAACGACACTCTCGATGATGATGCGATCATAACTGTTGGTGCCGGGAACTACACTGTGTGGGTCCACCGATATTATCAGCATAAGAGTTTTCGCACGCAGCTTGCCCCAACTAGCGGATCAATGGGCTACAGTGTCCCAGCGGCTATTTCAGCTAAACTCACTTGTCCTGAACGCACGGTTGTCAGCTTCAATGGCGATGGCTGCTTTATGATGTTGGGTCAAGAACTGGCGACGGCAGCCCAATTTGGTGCTGCGGCCATATTCATCATTGTAAATAACGGTATGTATGGCACCATTCGCATGCATCAAGAGCGCAATTTCCCGACCAATGTCATCGCAACAGATCTAATTAATCCAGATTTTGTTAAGTTAGCAGAGGCCTACGGCGCCCACGGCGAGCGAGTGACATGCACCGAAGATTTTGCAAATGCTTTTGACCGGGCAAAAGAAAGTGGCCGTCCAGCGGTCATTGAAATTGTTGTTGATCAGGAAGCACTGACACCAATTCAAAGCCTTAGTGACGTTCGAGAACAAGGGAAGAAGCTACAAGCTGCTGTCTAATATTCCCGCACAGATTTTCATTAATTGACTAACTTATAAAGTGTGAAACGAAAATGGATTTACATAAAAACCTGATTAACGGCGAATGGCGTGGATCAAAAGACGTTACCCAAAATATTAACCCGTCAGATATTAAGGACGTTGTTGGCCAATATGCCAAAGCCACCGTCGATGATACTATTGACGCCATTGCAGCAGCAAAAGCAGCTTTCGTGAGCTGGTCTATGACATCACCAGAGGTACGGTCAGATATTTTGGACCGTGCTGGCACTGAGATTTTGGCGCGCCAAGAAGAACTCGGCCGCTTGCTCTCCCGCGAAGAAGGTAAAACTCTTGGCGAAGGCATTGGTGAAGCGGGCCGCGCGGGCCGCGTGTTTAAATTCTTTGCAGGCGAAGCCCTTCGTATGGGAGGAGAGTCTCTTCCCTCAACTCGCCCGGGTCTTCAAGTTAATATCGACCGCGAACCCCTCGGTGTGGTTGGTATCATCAGCCCGTGGAATTTTCCAATCGCTATCCCAGCATGGAAGATTGCCCCCGCCCTTGCCTACGGTAACTGTGTTGTTTTCAAACCTGCTGACCTTGTTCCGGGCTGTGCTTGGGAGATTACTGACATTCTCCTTAGGGCAGGTATCCCGGCTGGTGTCTTTAACCTCGTGATGGGTCGCGGTAGTGTTGTCGGCGAAGAAATTATCCAAAACAAAGACGTTACGGCTATCAGCTTCACAGGTTCTGTCGACATCGGAAAACATGTCGCCGCAACTGCGGTTGGCCGCATGGCAAAAGTTCAAACTGAAATGGGTGGTAAAAACCCACTTGTCGTTTTGAATGATGCCGATCTTGGTAAAGCTGTTGATTGCGCAATTAACGGTGCGTTTTTCTCAACCGGTCAACGATGTACAGCTTCAAGCCGGCTGATCGTTGAGGAAGGCATTCACGATCAATTCGTTGAAGCAATGATCGCTAAAATGAAAACTCTGAATATCGGTGACGCTGTTGATCCATCGACTCACATTGGGCCAGTTGTCAGCCATCCACAGCTTCAGCAAAACCTGGAGTATATTGAGATTGGCAAAGCCGAAGGCGCAACACTTGCCTTTGGCGGCGAACGTTTGAAAAACGTCGATAAAGATGGTTTCTACATGCAACCCGCTTTATTTACCGAAACAAACAACAGCATGCGGATCAATGTTGAAGAAATTTTTGGACCTGTTGCCACAGTGATCAAGGTTGCTGATTATGATGAAGCCCTGCAAGTCGCCAATGATACAACATTTGGATTGTCTGCCGGTATTTGCACTGCTTCATTGAAGAATGCATCAGATTTCAAAAGACGGTCAGAGGCTGGAATGGTAATGATTAATGTGCCAACAGCAGGTGTTGATTATCATGTACCATTTGGCGGCCGTAAGGGTTCCAGCTATGGTGCACGTGAACAAGGCCGCTACGCACAGGAATTCTACACAACAGTTAAAACAACCTATATCAGCAGCTAAGCGTAATCGCCGATACAAAGGAAAATATTATGATTGTCGACGAGCGTATTTACACTCTCAAAATCGGAAAGCTCAAAGAATACCTTGAGCTATACGAAAACAAAGGGTTTGCCGTTCAAACACGTATTTTGGGACATATGGTTGGGTATTTTCATACTGAAATCGGACCGTTAAACCAAATTGTGCATCTTTGGGCATATGATAATTTTGAAGAACGGACGAAGCGCCGGGCCATTTTGGGCGTCAACCCAGAATGGATGGCTTATGTAAAAGAAATGCGTCCTTTATTGGAAAAGCAGGAGAACAAAATACTGTTACCTGCACCATTTAGTCCAATACACAAAAGCAACATAACCGACTGAACCAAAACACTATAACTATGATCGGGAGTGTGTTTAGCTCCGGATCATTTGTTTAAGGAAACTAATATGATTGATCTCTATACATGGACAACGCCAAACGGCCGGAAAGTTTCCATTCTGCTGGAAGAGCTTGGCTTAGAGTATAATACACATTCTATCAACATCACCGAAGGCGAACAAAAAGCTGAAGACTTTTTGAAAATCAGCCCAAACAACAAAATCCCTGCGATCGTTGATCAGGATACTGGAATTACATTGATGGAATCCGGTGCCATCATGCTTTATCTTGCGGAAAAAACTGGCAAATTTATGCCGTCAAAAACCGAAGATAAATGGAAAGTCACTGAATGGCTGATGTGGCAAATGGGCGGTTTGGGTCCAATGCTTGGTCAGGTTCATCACTTCACCAAATTTAACCCGGGTAAAGCTCCTTATGCGCAAGATCGCTTTCTTGCAGAAGCACAGCGTTTATATGGCGTCCTTGATAAACAATTGGCTGATCAGAAATACGTTGTGGGTGATGAATATACCATTGCGGATATGGCAATTTGGCCTTGGATTTCTCGCTTTGAATGGCAGACAGTTGACCTGAATGAATTTCCAAATGTAAAACGTTGGTATTCAGAAATTGCGGCTCGCCCTGCAGTTCAAAAAGGGTATCACGTTCCCAAATTCACGCAAGATATCCCAACAGCGTAACGGTATTCTAAAAAATGTATGGCGGCTGATTTTCAACCGCCATACGTAATTCTCAAAATCTAATCTCCGGACACAGAGTTGATGTGCCCAAATGCTACTTCTAACCGCTGGCGCAGTTCGCCGGGAAGTTCACTCTCCCCTATGGCTGCAACATTTTCATGCAGATGGCCAATTTTACCGGTTCCCGTTAAGATCACCTGATTATCCGGCTCATGGGCGCAGAAACGGTACGCAGATTCAGTTAGCATCCCACTTGACGTCGCAGCCAATAAGTCTTGCACCAAACTATCCAGATCAGAACGATTTATATTCGTCTGTCCTTCAGCAATCAGTTTTTCAACAAACGACATTAAGTGATCCGGATTTCCAAGGACATTTCGAACAGCAAACATGTTCAAAACACCAACGTTATTCTTTGATGTAAGAGGGAGTATAGTCTGCCTTGCGGATGGATTTATGAGGTTAAAGCCGACCATCACAACATCCCAAAAGTCATCGACCAGAGCCCGGTCCAACATCTCATGGCAAGGATCAAAGATGAAGCGTTCAGTGATACCGATATATCGGATTTTTCCTGCGGCTTGCAGGTTTTTCAAGATCGGTAAATATCTATCCACACAAGCGTCATATTGATCGGGCATGACCCCATGTAAATGGTAGACATCGATATAATCAGTTTTAAGGTTACGCAAACTGTTTTCAACATTTGCAATGAAGTCTTTTTCTGGCTGGAAATCATCACCAAGAGCGGAACTCCCGCTGCGAACAACAGGCCCTTTGGTTGATAAAACAACCTGGTCCCGGCGATCCTTGATGGCTTCACCAACGATCTCCTCAGTTCCGTATACCGAGGCTGTATCCAGAAAATTGATGCCAGCATCTAAACCCGCTTTCACAACCTCAACTGAACTTTGAAAACTAGAGCCATAGCCTTTCCCCAAGCGACTATGGCCCCCGCCTCCCAAACCCGCTCTGCTAACAGAAAGGTTTGTTCGGCCTAACAGTATTTTTTCCATACCTAATGATCCCCTCGATCAATGCTCAAGTCAGATACTGTCAGAGTATATCTAAATTAGGATGTTTCAAAAGTTACTCAACGGTCACTACGAAGTCATCAAACCCGTCAACGTGGCAAACCATCTCATCACCTTTAATGATGGCAGCAACACCAGACGGTGTGCCTGTGAAAATAAGATCACCTGGGGCCAGCTCGAAATAAGCAGAAAGATACGAAATCATCTCAGGAATGTTCCAAATGAGTTGATTAAGGTCACCGGTCTGGCGGACATTGCCATTAACCGTCAGTTTCACTTCACCCGCGGATGGATGTCCGCTTTCAGTAGCAGGCACAATTGGTCCCATTGGCGCTGATCGCTCAAACGCTTTACCAATTTCCCAAGGACGGCCCATTTTCTTCATTTCACCCTGAAGATCGCGCCGCGTCATATCCAAGCCAACGGCATATCCATAAACATGATCAAGGGCAGTTTCTTTGGAAATGTTTGTTCCGCCCTTTTTCAAGGCCACAACCATTTCAATCTCGTGGTGAACATCACTGGTTTTCTCTGGGTATGGAAACACACCTGAGAAATCAAGATTATCAGGATTTTTCTGGAAGAAAAACGGTGGCTCACGATCAGGGTCATGCCCCATTTCCACCGCATGAGCCGCATAGTTTCGACCAATACAGTAAACCCTGCGAACCGGAAATAATTTGTCACTGCCTTTAATTGGAGCCGCAACGGCCACAGGAGGTTGGATTACAAATCGGGTTGTGTTTTCACTCATAGAAACATCTTTCAAAATGATTACAGTCAGGGTCATCGGAATATTGAAGATGTCAATTAAGATATGACGCTAAACCCTGATTATCACTCAAATATTTTAAACAATATATTCTGAATTGTTCCACAAAAAATGCGCCATGAATAGGCCCAATCCCAAGACAGTTTGTTTTATATTACGAACAATATCTTGTTTGAATATGGCTCAATCATCGACAGACATACAATCTAGATAGTTCTGGTCCCTAATAAGCACTTTTGCATCGCAATGAATGTAAGAAACAATTTATATTCCTCTTGTCAGCAATATAGCGTTAGAGAAATAGGATTATTTACACAGGAACAATATGAAATTTCTATTCCTTTACTTTTCACTAATCACTGCCTTGGCGTACCCTCAACCATCATTGGCCAATGACAGAACGTATTAAGCTGTTTGGAGAATATACGCGCCAATACGATAAGCAATGAACACATAAACACAGCCATTGCAGTTTCACAGATGTTTCCTAATTATTAACACTGGCCCCTTATCGTTAAAACAGATTAACATTAACCACTTCTGTGAACTATGAAAATTGTACTCGTTTTTATATCGGTATTCACACTAATCACGCTTCCGCATGCCTCGTATTCAGATGAACAACGGGATGTGAATTTCGCATGTAGCGTTTTTCCGCCCTTTATAACAGCTGATCAAACTGCTCCCGGAATTACACCGGAAATACTTGAGGCCGCCCTGAAATCTGTGGGAAGAACTTCCAGTTTTCAAAACTTCCCATGGAAGAGAGCCTTCCAACTTACAGAAACAGGTGCTGTTGATGCGTTATGTGGATGTAGTTATGCGGTTGATCGAGAGGATATTTTCAATTTTTCCGACACGCTTGGGGTCCATAGTCAGGGTTTATTTTTTAGTGATGAATTTAAAGGTAAAACGACAGGGCATCTTAACGAATTAGGATCAACACGAGTAGCAACTGTTCGAGGATATGCCATCGAAAAGGAATTGGAAAAAAATGGTATTACCAGCATAGGTGCGGTAGATAACAGTCAGCTGCTAAAAATGCTTTTAAAACAACGAGTTGATGCAATTTATACCTATCGAGACGTCATTCGTTTCGAACTTAAAAGCCAATCTCCAGGAACAAAACTACCTTATTTCGAGCTCAGTAGCCAACCCTTCTACAGCTGTTTTTCAAAGAAAGCTCCCAACTCAAACGCGCTTGTCCAAGAATTTAATCGAGGTTTACGAATTATCAAACAAAACGGAACCTATAGTGCCATCTGGGAAAAATATTCGCCCAAAGACTGAAGCGCTTTTACAGTACTGATCAAGCACCCCAGCCAATGGATGATAAACTAGCGCCCGATGGCATACCCTTGCATAAAGCGCGGATTTGCAGCAGCTTTTAGAATTTCACCGTCTTTTGATGCTGCTGTCATTCGCCCAAGACACCAATCCTCATCAACCACCAAATTATGACCTTTGGCGCGCAAGGCGGCGGCGGCGGCTTCTGAAAACCTGCCTTCAATGGCGAGGTGACCAATATCGGTTTCTCTTGGGAAGAAGGAATTTGGGAAATGGGCGGTATTAAAACCCGGTGCATCAATGGCTTCCTGCAGGTTTAATCCGAAATGCACATGGCGCAAGAATAAATGCAATGACCATTGGTCTTGCTGATCTCCGCCTGGGGTTCCAAACACCATGTAAGGAACGCCGTCTTTTAATGCCAGTGACGGCGTGAGCGTTGTGCGGGGTCTTTTCTTCGGCGCAATACAAGCAGGAGACTCAGGATCTAACCAAAACATTTGGGCCCGATTGCTTAACGCAAATCCGAGTGCGGGAATTACTGGAGAGCTTTGAAGCCAGCCGCCACTTGGTGTTGCCGCAACCATATTGCCCCAACGATCGATAATATCGAGATGACAAGTATCGCCTTTTGCGCCGCCGTCTTTTGTGGGGTTAGGTTCATCAAAACGGGCAACCGTTGGCTCGCCGATATCAAATTTGGAATTTCCCTCTTCAGATGTTCCAACAGGGCGCACAACAACCGGTCCGCCGTATCCGTCAATGTAGCCCGGACGGACTTCCATGGATGCCGCATCCGTTATCAACTTACGGCGCTCATCGTTATATTTATCCGAAAGCAAAGTATCGAGCGGCACTTCAACAAAGTTAGGATCGCCATAAAAGGCCTCCCGGTCGGCGAAAGCCAATTTCGTCGCTTCAATCACCAAATGGACGAACTCAGGGGATTTTTCATCTAAACTATCTAAGTCAAAACCCTGTAGTAGAGCCAATTGCTGTAAGAAAACAGGACCTTGCCCCCATGCATTTGTTTTGCAAACAGTATACCCCTTATAGTCAAAAGTGACAGGGTCTTCCTCGGTTGCGCGCCAGCTGGCCATATCTTCATACCGTAGTAAACCTTTATGACGCTCTTCGCTGGTATCCATAACCTCTTCAGTTCGGCAAAATGCATCAATTTCTTTTGCAACAAAACCTTCGCTCCAGATTTTACGGGCCGCTTCGATTTGTCCGGCTCGGTCATCAGCGGCAGCCTCCGCTTCCAAAATTATGCGCTCATACAAATCGGCAATTGCCGGGTTCTTAAAAATAGTCCCTGCTTCTGGTGCCTCGCCATCTTTAAGATAAATGTCTGCAGAACTGGTCCACTCATCTTGAAATAACTCTTTGACCGCTTCGATGGTGTTACAAATGTTTGGGACAAGGGGATAACCGTTTCTTGCAAATCCGATGGCATGTGCAAATACATCCCGCAAACCCATTGTGCCGTAGTTAAGCAGCATTAACATCCAGGCATCAAATGCACCTGGAACCACGGCAGAAAGTAATCCACTACCCGGAACGATTTCCAACCCCAGTTCTTTGTATGCGTCAACCGTTGCCGTGACCGGAGCCACACCCTGCCCGCAGATAACCTTGGGATCTTTTCCCACTGGGGCGACAATGATAGGAACCTCGCCCCCAGGACCATTAAGGTGAGGCTCGACAACCTGCAACGCAAAACCTGCTGCCACGGCGGCATCAAATGCGTTTCCATCTTTTTCTAAAATTGCCATACCGGCAGCAGTGGCCAGCCAATGCGTGCTGGTGACCACGCCAAAGTTACCAAGAATTTCCGGGCGAGTAGTGAATTGGGACATGATAAACTCCGATATGACCATCTACGAAAATTGAATTAATTAATTGACTTTCACCTTAAATCACGATTTAAATTGGTTCAACCAATTATTGGTAGGACCAATACATAATCCCCCTATCCTGTTGTTTCGATGAGTATATTTAATGGCTGACATTTTACCTTGGTTTTTAGCGGCCATTCCCATCGCCACAGTTCTGTTTCTCATGATAAAATTACGGCTGGGTGGCAGCCGCGCGGGTGCTGCTGGCTGGATCGCGGCAGTTGGCATTGCCCTGTTCGCCTTTGGCGCAGATGTTGAAATGTTACTCTACGCCCAGACAAAAGGCGCCCTGCTCACCCTTTATGTTCTGTACATTGTGTGGGCTGCATTGATCCTTTATTTCATATGCGCAGAAACCGGTGCCATCGATGTTATCGGACAAAATATTCAGCGCCTAACCAATGAAAAAGAGCTACAGCTTCTCATCGTTGGTTTCGTATTTAGTAGTTTTTTGCAAGGCATCGCTGGGTTTGGCGTTCCAATTGCCATAGTCGCGCCACTCCTAGTCGGTATGGGATTTTCGCCGCTGGTTGCGGTTGCGGCCCCTGCTATAGGACATTCCTGGTCTGTGACATTTGGCAACATGGCAACCTCGTTTGAAGCATTGCTTGCCGTCACCGGAATTGATGGGAGCGTGATCGCCAGTGACGCTGGCCTTATGCTTGGGGTGTCTTGTCTGCTTTGTGGTTGGGCCGTTCTGATGGTTTATGGGGGATGGCATTCAGTTCGAAAATGCTGGGGCTCCCTTCTCATAATTTCCGCCGTTATGGCTACCACGCAGTATATATTTGCCACTATCGGCCTTTGGACAATCGCTGGCTTCAGTGCAGGAATTGCGGGTCTTTTTGCATCAATTGTTGTTACGAGGTTTAAATCTAACAGTGACCAGCCTTCAGTTCAGATTGCTGATACAAATGGCGCGACCAAAATGTCTCTCGGTTGGGCGCTAGCGCCCTACATAATTTTTATAATTGTTATCGCGCTGACCAGTTTTGTAGCACCCATTAAAGAATTCCTTTCGCAAACCTCACTCAGCCTCCCGTTTCCAGAATTAAAAACATCGCTGAACTGGGTGATCCCTGCTGAAACCGGCAAAAATATCAATCTGTTCAATCACCCGGGCGCCCATCTTCTCTACACCGCAATTATCACCTTCATTTTATATGGGCTCACTGGCTTTTATAAAAATGGGGCACTGAAGACAATCTTATCGAAAACCGTTAAAAGCGGCGTTCCCACCAGCCTTGGAATGGTTTCAATGGTCTGTATGGCCGTTGTCATGGATCATAGCGGCATGACATACCGTCTTGCCCTTGGAATTTCATCCTTGTTTGATCAAGCCTACCCCGTTGTTGCCGTTGCAATCGGATCGCTTGGGGCATTTATGACAGGCTCCACAACAAATTCAAACGTGGTTTTTGGGATTTTTCAGAGACATGCAGCGGAAATCAGCGGCTACTCAACGGCTGTTATTTTAGCGGCGCAGACAACAGGGGCATCCCTTGGCAGTATGCTGGCACCCGCCAAAATTCTGGTGGGATGCAGCACCGTCGG
>CAJXWA010000047.1 GCA_913062525.1 uncultured Alphaproteobacteria bacterium
CACGTCCATACCTACATGTGGATAAATGTATATTTCCCACGCCAAATAAACGCCGACAATCGATCGGCCATAAACAAGAACTCTTAAGGGGAGAAAATAATGAAAATCTTAAAGATCGCCGCTATTGCGGGCGCGCTCACGGTTGCCATGACCACACAGGCTCTTGCTGACGGCAAATGCAAACCATCAAAATGGGGCGTAGACGACCAAATCGGTTCAGCCAATTACGTGACTTCCGATCAAGTCCTAATGGCAACCAAATTGGTCAAAAAGGGCCAAAGCCATCCATTGGGTATCGTCATTGATCCCAACACACCCGCCTTTCCCCCGCGCGGCCTAATGCTGCAAGTTGTCCAGCCAAACCAACAAGGTGGTCAGAGGCTTCATGGATTTGGTTATGCAGGATCCTATAATGACGACATCGCACAGCTTTGGTTTGGTATCGGCCCCCAAATTGACGGTCTCGGCCATTTGGGTGAAGACGGTATGTATTACAACTGCAATGACGAGAAAGATTTTGCAGCTCTAACGGGACTAACTAAATTAGGGGTTCATCAAATTCCGCCATTAATCGGACGCGGTGTTATGATTGATATGGCGAAGCATTTTGGTGTTAAAACTCTAAATGCAGGGCAAGCCTTTACCGCCGAAGATGTAAAAGCGGCCAGTAAATCCCAGGGCGTCGAGATCCGTAAAGGTGATGTGGTTCTCTTTCATACCGGTTGGACCGACAACAAATTGAAAGCAGAGCCTACAGCATGGGTGTCGGGCGAGCCTGGCCTTTCAAATGACGCGGCAGTTTATCTTGCCAATCTGGATGTGATGGCCGTTGGCGCTGACACATGGGGTATTGAAGCGGTACCGCCTATGAAAGGTGATAAGCTTTTCTATGGTCACGTGACATTGCTCAAAGAAAACGGAATTTATATTCTGGAAACAATGAACACTGGCCGGCTTGCTGCTGAAAGCGTCAAAGAGTTCATGTTTGTACTTGGACAAGCCCGTATTCGCGGAACTGTTCAAATGATCATTAATCCAGTTGCCATGTGGTAGCTTAGTTTTCCTGCCGGACGCATGCGCTCGGCAGGATCACTTTATTGCCCTTGGAAATTTGCGGTCCGTTTTTCCAAAAAGGCTGCGACGCCTTCTCTAGAATCTTTTGTATCTCTCAAGATCCGATTGGTTTCAAGTTCCCGTCGGAAACATCTCTCAAAGATTTCATCTTCCCCGTCATCAACCATCTTTCGGGTCAACTCAAGAGCGTATGTCGCGCCAACTGCCAGCTTCGATGCCAATTCCCGTGCCCGCACCATCAAATCAGCATCATCAACGCAGTGATTAATCATACCCATTTCCGCGGCTTGCATGGCCATTACAGGCTCATTGGTCATCATCATTTCAAGAGCCCGTGCACGCCCAATGGCACGGCTTAAAAGATAGGTTGATCCAAGATCTGGTGACAATCCGATGCGGCTAAAAATTTGGATGAACTTTGCCGACTTTGCAGCCAGAATAATATCACCGCTCAAGGCAAGCGATGCCCCTCCGCCGGCGGCTACGCCGTTTACCGCAACGATAACCGGAACGCGGCAATTTCGAATGGCTTTGAAGACAGGAAAATATCTCTCCATCAAAATATCCACCATATCTTCGCCAGGCGGAATTCGGTTTTTAAGATCCTGCCCTGCACAAAATCCTCGCCCATTACCAGTTAATATTAGGGCACGGATGGAGCGATTGTTTTGAATTTCATCAAGAGCATGCCGCGCCTCCGCCATTAATTCAAATGTCAGCGAATTTAAGGCATCCGGCCTATTCAGCGACAAAGTTGCAATGTTATCGCTAATTTCTAAATCAATGAATTCGTATAAAGACATGGGTTCTTCCTCGTTCAAAACCTGATCAACTGGCCTCTTTGGTCACGCCGTCAGCAATAAGTTTTTCGATATCGGTTTCCATGTATCCCGCTTCCACCAAAATTTCACGGCTATGCTCACCTAGTCTTGGCGGTAGCTTGCGAATGGAAGACGGCGTTTTGGAAAATCGGACAGGCGGCTCCGGCATTCGAAGTGTGCCCTCAGTAGGGTGCTCTGCCATATGCCAAAATCCGGTAGCGTTTAGCTGTTCATCTTCTAGCAGATCTTCTTTGGTGTTGACGATCTGCACGGGGATGTTTGCTTTCGATAGCGTCTCCTGCCATTCGGCTGACGTTCGTGTTGCGACTATTTCCCCAAGCAACCGATAGATTTCTTCTGAATTAGCCGTTCGGGTTGCCATATCGGCAAACCGTGGATCCGATTTCAAATCCGGACGATCGGCCACATCGAAGAAATCTTGCCAGTTTTTATCCGTGTACGGCAAAACGGCAAGATACTTATCTTTTGTGGCATATGGTCTCCGTTCTGCATTGAGTAATCTCTCGTATCCCATTTCCCCAATTGGAGGCTCGAAACAAGCACCCGCTAAATGTTCAACCAATGTGAAGTCCACCAGGCTTTCGAACATGGGCACCTCAATTGCCTGCCCACCGCCACTACGTTCGCGCTGAAACAAAGCGGCCAAAATCGCATATAAAACATTATAAGAAGACGTTTTGTCGGCCATAATCGTTGGCACATATCTGGGTTGGTCAGATGTAATTTTCTGAAGGTCTGCAATGCCGCAAGCCGCTTGAATAATATCGTCATAAGCTGGGTTTTCGGCCATTGGCCCATCACTTCTAAAACCATAAGTCGCGCAGTAAACCAGCTCCGGATTTTTAGCGGCCAACGTTTCATATTCGATATCAAATTTTGCGGCAATTCGCGGTCTCATGTTATGTAAAAACACATCCGCAGTCGCAATAATTTTATGAAGCGCTTCCCGGCCTGCCTCTTGCGTAAGGTCGAGAACAACACTTCGTTTATTCCGATTGCTGGACAGAAAGAACGAGGCCATTCCCGGATTTTTCCGAGGCCCCGCATGGCGAGTTGTATCCCCAGTATGGGTTTCAACTTTGATAACGTCGGCTCCCATATCCCCGAGCATTTGACTAGCCCAAGGCCCGAGGATAACCGTTGATAAATCCACAACTCTTATTCCGTCCAGCGTACCCGCCATGTTCTTATTCCTTATATTTGTCAGCCAAGAGATTTGATCTGTTCGGACAATGACAAAAGATTGTTTGCTTGTTTTAAGTGAGGCATATCGTACATTTTCCCGTCTATGCCAATGGTGCCAAGGCCCGGATTTTTAGCAAAAACATCAATGATTTTTTGGGCATGAGCGACATCTTCATCAGATGGCGTAAAGGCTCTATTGATTACTTCAGTTTGTCCCGGGTGAATGGCTATTTTACCAATAAATCCAGCGCGGCGATCCCGCAAGCAATCCGCTTCCAGCTCGTCCAAATTGCGGAAATCAACCACAACTACGCCCACAGGCTGCACTTCAATCGCGCGGGCTGTGGCAAGACACATGGTTTTGGCATAAAGGAACGGGCTATCATACTCTCCGGTGAGGGGATGACGGTTGTCACTGGCCCCCAGTGAGGCGGCTAAGTCTTCACCGCCCCATGTCATGGCAACAAGGCGATCTGTTATCCCATCAAGGTATGTGTGGAATGTGAGCAATGACGCCGCTGTTTCAGTGGAAACACAATGGATCTTTGTGGATCCAACGGGTAGGCCTTCGCGAACTTCAAGGATTTCCAAATAGTCGGCAAGCTTGTTCACATCGGCCGCTGAAAACACTTTTGGGAGAACAATACCGTTCGGTGCTCCTTGAATAATTGCAGCAAGGTCTGGCAAAGAAAGCGGATTATCCAACGGATTAATCCGAACCCATAATTGCTGGCGACTGCGATCTGTATTTGCAATTAAGAAATCACGGGTCATTTCCCGCGCAATTTCCTGCCTGGTGTCGGCAACACTATCTTCAAGATCAAGGATTAGGGCATCGGCGACATTCGCCCGGCCCTTTTCCATCTTGCGGTCGCTGTCACCTGGGACGAATAACCAAGAGCGAATAATCATGCTGGTTTCTTCTTCATCAGGCCAGTCCGTATCACATAGGCGATTTCTTCACCGCGTTGGTTGTAGCCAACATGCTCAAACGTTACGATGCCTTCGTTCGGGCGAGATTTGCTTTCTCGTTTGTCTTTAATCCGTGTGATAACATTAACCGTATCCCCGTGGAAAACCGGATGCTTAAAGCGAATATCACCCATTCCAAGATTGCCAAGCGTGGTCCCTAAAGTCGTATCGGCAACAGTCACGCCAATAACTAAGCCCAGAGTAAACAGGCTGTTCACAATGCGCTGCCCATACATGGTTTTTTTTGAAAACTCTTCATCTAGGTGAAGTGGCTGTGGGTTATGGGTCATGGCACAGAACATGACATTATCCATTTCTGTAATTGTACGGGTCAGTGCGTGTTTAAACTCACTGCCAACTTCAAATTCTTCATAATATAAACCGGACATTATCTTTTCCCTTTTTAATTTTAACTGGCAAACTGGGTGGTAACGCCTGCTTCAAGCATCTTAGAAATTTGCTCTTCGCTATACCCAATTTCGCTCAAAATCTCTGTACTATGTTCCCCAAGACAAGGGGCGTGCCGCGTTGGCCCTGGCTGAGTTTCTGACCAATAAGCCGGAACCGCCATATCCCGAAGTTTTCCCTCCGTTGGATGGTCAACTTCATTGAAAAAACCAACAGCCTTCAAATGTGGATCATTGACCAAATCATCGGGAGTATTCAGGGGCATGGCTGGAATATCGGCATCGTCAAACAGTTGCAACCATTCTGCCGTTGTTCGAGTTTTAAGCAACTCGGCAAGTTCAGCATATATTTCAGCGATATTTTCCGTCCGTGTTGTCATGCTGGCGAAACGAGGATCGCTTTCCATTTCCCCGTCTCGTCCCAACGCCTTAAAGAACGACCGCCAATGCTTATCGGTATAAACCATAACGCAAACATAATTATCTTTTGTGCGATAAGGTCGCCGATCCGGGTTCAGCATCCGTGCGTAGCCAATTGGCCCCTCAGCAGGCTCAAACGTGTGTCCAGCCATATGATCGGCCAGCACGAAACTCGCCATCATTTCGAACATGGGCATGTCAATACTTTGGCCAACGCCCGTTTTTGTTCGATGGAAAAGAGCCCCCATAATCTGCCCGACAGCCCAAAGCCCAACACCGCGATCAACGATGGCTGTGGGTGCATAGGTTGGATCACTACCATCGGCCATATGCGCGAGCGACGGTACGGCAACAGCGCCCTGTATAAGATCATCAAATGCAGGTTTCTTGGCGTAGGGTCCGTTCTGACCATAACCAAACAGACCGGCATAAATAATACTTGGATTAACCTTTAAAACCTCTTCGTAAGAAAGACCAAGACGCGCCATTACTTGTGGGCGGCGGTTATAAACCAGAATATCGGCATCCTTGATCAAATCAAAGGCAGCTTGCAATCCTGCAGGATTCTTCAAATCCAGAACAATGCTACGCTTACTGCGATTTACATTGAGATAGATCGCCCCCATTCCCGCATTACGCTGCGGACCGATACCGCGCACAGGATCGCCGGCTGGGGCTTCGATTTTTATCACTTCAGCTCCCATATCACCCAAAATTTGAGTGGTATAGGGTGCCATAAGCATATTGGAAAGATCGATGACCTTTACGCCTTCAAGCGGTTTAATCATTTGCGCCTCCTAACTTAGCCGAAAAACAGGGAGGGAGTGGTCGCTTTCAGTTTTTCTGAAAGTCACCTCAACCGCTTTATCCACAGCAACATCATCGAAATCACTTTCGACAATATTCGTCATCATCGTAATCCCCTCATCAAGGGTAACATACGCCATGACATATGGGATTTTTGCTCGGCGCATGATGGAGTATGAATAAATTTTGCCTTTGCCGCTAGCCTCAAACCATTCGGTATCACTGCTGAGACAATGAGGACAAATTGCCCGTGGGTAGAAATGAGTTTCCCCGCAAGAACAACATCTTTTGAGAAGGAGTTTTCCTTGGGCTGTTCCCTCCCAATAGGCTTCTGTTTCCATATTAATGCTGGGGTCTACATAAGTGCGTTCTGGGTTACTCATGCGTCATTCCTTCCCAAAATAACGGTTGCGCTGCCGTGACGGGCGGAAATTTGGCCGCCGGTACCGTGGGCTAATGCTAGGGTACAATCTGGAACTTGGACAGCTGGATGGGCTTCGCCGCGGAGCTGACGAACTGCTTCCACAACTTTTGTCATACCGCCCCGGTTTGACGGATGGTTATTGCAAAGTCCCCCGCCATCGGTATTGAACGGGAGCTTGCCAACACCCGAAATTAGGTTCCCATCAGAGACGAATTTCCCGCCATCACCTTTGGCGCAAAACCCAAGGTCTTCGATAGTTTCCAACACAGTGATTGTAAAACTGTCATAAATGGATGCGTAATCAATATCGGCAGGCTTCAGGCCAGCTTCTTCAAACGCAATCGGGCCTGAAACAGCGGCCCCAGTGTAGGTCAGATCAAACTTTCCGCCATTTAGATGGCCGATGGATGTGCCTGATCCCAAAACTTTAACACAGCGATCACCAAGTGTTTTTGCGACTTCAGGGCTAACAATAATCAGCGCCCCGCCGCCATCACTTATGACGCAACAATCAAGGCGGTGAAGAGGATCTGAAATCATCGGTGAGTTCACAACATCTTCAACCGTTACAACATCGCGCAGCACGGCCCGTTCGTTATGTTGTGCATGATGAGAGGCCGCTACCTTGATCCAAGCTAGTTGTTCGCTTGTCGTACCATATTCATACATATGACGCATGGCCGCCATCCCGTACATATTGGTAATAACGGGCGCATATGGAATTTCAAATCCGCGTTCAGGGAGCTTGCCACCATCCCCATCTCGCGCGGCCAATGACACAACACCTTCAGCTTTTGGTCGACCTGCCAGCGTAATTAGAGCAACGCTACATTTACCAGCGGCAATCGCGTCCACCGCGTGCCCCACATGCAAAACATAAGAGGATCCACCGGTTTCAGTTGAATCAATATATTTGAGGTTAAGCCCCATATATTCGGCCATCGACAAACCGCCAAGGCCCGGCACATCTCCATCACAGAAGTAGCCGTCCACATCGTCTTTAGTCAGCCCTGCATCTTGCAAGGCTCCCAGCGCAACTTCGGCATGAAGCTGCGCAATTGTCTTATCTACGGCTTTCCGCGTCGGATGCTCAAAAGCACCTGCGATATAGGCCTTGCTGCTGCGTCCCATGGGACCCCCTTATTATTCTTATTTTTTCCGACAACTCAGTAAGATTTTGGTAAATCCAAAACACGTTCCGAAATATAATTCAAAATCATTTGCGGGCTAATTGGCGCCAGACGATGGATCAAACACTCCCGCAGATACCGCTCAACATGAAATTCTTTTGAATACCCCATTCCGCCATGGGTCATGACTGCATTTGTACACGCTTCAAATGTTGCTTCCCCGGACAAGTATTTAGCAGCGTTGGCTTCCTTGCCGCATTCACGGCCAGAATCATAGATTTCCGCCGCCCGAAATGCCATCAGATTAGCCGCCTCAAGCTGTGCCCAAGAGGCCGCGAGCGGATGTTGGATGGATTGGTTTTTACCAATTGGGCGACCAAAAACAACGCGATCGCGAGCATATTGCGCTGCCCTGTCTATTGCGCATCTGCCAATACCCACAAGAGAAGCCGCTATTAATATACGTTCTGCATTTAGACCATGCAAAAGATACCGGAACCCCTTACCCTCTTCACCGATAAGATCCTCTTTTGGAACCTTCAGATCATTGATAAAGAACATATTGGAATCAACACATTTACGGCCCATTTTTTCGATGGGGCGAATTTCAATATTGTCACGGTTGATATCTGTATAAAACAGCGAGAGACCATCAATAGGTTTTTCCGTCTCACTTTCAGGTTTGGTGCGAGCAATCAGAAGAACTTTGTTGGCCTGTTGAGCCGTTGACGTCCATATTTTTTCGCCATTTACCAGATAATGATCCCCTTTATCAACCGCACGGGTTGTCAGGCGGGTTGTATCAAGGCCAGTATTAGGTTCAGTCACAGCAAAACAGGCAACGTCCTCCCGGTTAATGATGCGTGGCAACCACTTACTTTTCTGCTCTTCTGTGCCAAACACTACAACCGGATTTAAACCAAATATGTTAATGGCAATAGCAGCGAAACCTGCATTAGCCGCTCCTGATTCAGTGATTGTCTGAACCATAATCGCAGCTTCTTTAAGACCAAGACCACTTCCGCCGTACTCTTCAGGCATGGCAATGCCCATAAATCCGCCCTCAACGATGGCTTGGCAAAAATCTTCTGGAAAAACGCCGTCTGTGTCCCGATCAAGCCAATAACTGTCCGGAAATTTTGCGCAGATACGAGCAACATTATCTTTGATCATTTGCTGTTCTGGCGTGAAATCAATGCTCATAGCATCAACACTCCCAATGTAAAACAGGCCTCTTGCAACCGCAAGTGGCCGAAAATATAAAGAGCTAATCGGATCATTATTATTATTGAGGTCCACGTCCCCACGCGAAATCTCTATTCTTATTATCCGATTAGCTCACTAATTGCGCTCGTTGAGAGCACAAACTAAACGCCGATTGTATAACCGCCATTAACAGATAGATGCTGACCTGTGATGTAGCTTGATGCAGGAGACAGCAAGAAAACAACTGGCTCAGACACTTCTTTTGGAGTTGAAAAACGGCCCATTGGAACCTGCGCCATAACACCATCACGGAACTTTTCAGACCGAATTGTTTCGGTCATTTCAGTTTCAACGACACCAAAACAAACCGAGTTCACGCGAATCTGCTTTGATCCATATTCGCGAGCGGCACTCATTGTAAGTCCCATAACGCCTGACTTTGCTGCACCGTAGTTAATCTGACCAATTGTTCCGCGGCGGCCTGCGTCTGATGAAATATTAACAATTGAAGATGGGCTTGTATCCCCAGATTTTGCGCGCTCATACATATGGCGACCAACGGCTTGCAAACAGTAGAATACACCAGACAAATTAACATCAATAACTTGCTGCCATGTATCGATAGGCATTTTGTTCAGCATCGCCGCACGGACAATACCAGCATTATTCACAAGACCATTAATTGATCCATTTTTTGCAACTGCTGTGTCGACCATTTTTTGTACAAACCCTGGATCAGCAACCGAACCAACATGGTACTCTGCGTTTTCAGACCCCAATTCATCAACAAGCGTACCCAGTTTGTCTTCCTTCAAGTCAACCATAATGGCACGACCACCAAGATTAACGATAAGCTTGGATACCGCTTCACCGATACCTTGGGCGGCACCCGTCACAATTACATTTTGCCCCTCAAGGCTCATTGGATTAATCATATCTAATTCCTGTCTTTATTATTTGATTTTCAGGATACATCGAAAAGATGTCGCATTTTTTTGTACGCTTATTCGCACTTTGTTCGATTATTAAAACAATTTACATGAATTCAGTCAATGTTTTTGTCGCTTGAATTCTCATTTTGACGGCCTCATTTACGAATAAGTGGGGACATACACTTTCAACTCGTTATTCTTCTTATTTGTGGCCTAGGACTTTAGATATTTTATGGGCTGATTGAATAGCAACCTCCCGAAAACGATCTTTCTCTCTAAGACCCCTAGAAATTGGAACAGCGATAACCAAAGCCGCAACAACCTCACCGTCAGAGTTAAAAATTGGTGCTGCAAATCCAGCAGAATCTGGAGAATAATCACCAAGAGTTATGGAGACGCCGTTCTTATAAATATCCGCCAAAACAGCCGATAAAGCGCCTCGTTCAACGACAGTTTTATCTGTTACCGCTTCCAAATTCACGGTCTCCAGATATTGGCTTCGATGGGCCTCCGTCTCATAAGCCAAAAGCAAACGACCGCAAGCACTCGCGTATAACGGCCGGCGCGTTCCGATGGACACTGAGAAGCGAACGGATTTTGGAGATTCAACAATATCCACATAAGAGGCCGCCTTCATATCTGTGTCTAGAACAGCCAGAAGAACAGTCTCACCGCATTCCTCCATTGTTTGTTCAAGGTACGGCCTTGCGATTTGGCGAATGGAACGGCCTGCAAGGATAACGGATGCCAAAGAAAACGACGCTGAACCCAAATGATATAATGACCCATGCCGCAACAAAAACTCCTGCTCTGTCATGGCCTTAAGTGTTGCAGACAGTGAGCTTTTAGGAACATCTAAGCGCGCAGAAATATCAGATAGATTTAGCCCTTGCGGAACGCTTGCCAATAAACGTAATAACGCGAACGCACGAGGAAGAACCATCGGACCATCTGATCGAGCTACTGTTTTTTCCAATGCAATCTCCAAAATTCGACTTACGGAATAGAATTCCGATAAGCGTACAGTTTAGCGCCATAGCTCTAGATGTCAACTGATGTAATAGATTGGGCGGAGGCAACCCAAACTACTTCAATTCAATTGAAATTCACTGCCCCGTAAAGTCAGGTTTACGCTTTTCATTAAACGCCATGACCCCTTCAACCCAATCATCTGATGCTGCACAGTCTGCGAATTTTTCGGCTTCCATTGCAAGCTGCTGTTGCAAGCTGTTGCCGTGCGAGGAATGGATAAGCTCTTTGATATTGCCAAGGGCAACTGTCGCACTGCTTGCAAGACGGTTGGCAATCTTTGCTGTCTCGGCTTTCAAATCGTCAGCTGGGACCACCCAGTTTACCAAACCTAGATCTTTTGCTTCAGCAGCCTCAAAGCGATCACCCAACATAGCGATTTCCATTGCCTTCCTCACTCCCACCAACCTTGGCAAATAATAAGAGCCAGACCCGTCTGGACTGGTACCGATTGCCGAATATGATAATTTAAAGAACGCATCATCAGCGGCAATAGCCATGTCGCAAGCCAACATGAAGGAAAGGCCTGCCCCGGCGGCTCCGCCCCGGACACTGGCAATAACAGGCTTTGCCATGCGTTGCAGGGCGATTATCATGGGATGAATTGTATGAATGCGTTTTTCAAAATAGGCTCGCCGCTCTGCCGCTGGCAGTTCAGCAAACTCTTTAAAAGATTTTACATCGCCGCCCGCCATAAAATGCCCGCCAGCTCCCTCAAGGACCACGCAGCGGATCGTGGGATCTTGCTCAACACGCATAACCTCATCGATAAGTGCCGTTCGCATTTCAATAGACATTGCGTTCCGCACTTCTGGTCGGTTTAACGTAAGATAGGCAACAGCGCCCTCTTGGCGCACTAACAAATGATCAGTCATAATTATGTCTCGCTCTATTTGGCTTACCTCTCACGATGAGTGGTGCCTTCTTGTTTTTATTTTTTTTAAAACTTAGTAACATTTGGAAGAGGTTGGGTAGCTCCGGCCTTTTGACATTTTGCAGTCAAACGAGCGCTAATATACCCCCATATATTAGCAGCCAAGACCGAAGCCCCCATTCCGAAGTTCGCAAACGAACTATATGCGCATTAAGGGATTTTATTCTGTTATCCGAACTATATGGCTCACTTACGTGAACGTCAACGTAAACTTTCAACCAACAGGACAGCTTCACTGGGCTCTGAAATAATTCACCATTATTCAACAGTTCGAATATCCGAATTGCCGCTCCCCCGTTTACACCTACCCCCTAAAATCAAAAAACCCTCCAGAATACTGAAGGGCTTCAGGGCTGTTAGACGCGGAGGCTGTTCACTCGTAACCAGGTTAATTCATGCCACGGGTGGCTTCCGTATCCTGCAACAGCATCTCGTCCAAGTGCTTGCCAATGGCCATTCCCAGCAACCCAAAGATCAATCATTTTTAAATAGTCAGTATCCACTACTAGAAATTGATTTTTATAGGGCAGTAAGAAATAACTAGAACTCTTGGCAAGAAATTCACGGGCTTCGGTATAATCTGCAAACCAGTGATTTAACAATGTGGAACATTTAGGTGAATACCAGTAAGTTCCTCGGCCTTCACTCGCAGCAGCGTCCCCTTCCAGATATGACTTGGCCATATTCCAATCGGTAAAGCCAAGCTCCATAGCCAACACATTTAAACACGTTTTACGTTTGATATCTTCTTTGGGAACAGTCGTTTTGCGCAACCGTTTCAACGCAAGTGGATCGCCTGCGGCAATGGACTTTTGCAGTTTATTCGCGCGTATTTTAAGTTCTTCAATGGATCTATTCATGATCACAATTACTCCTAAGTATCATTGGCTTTCCCGCATGGACCAACTTAAAAGTAGTGATAGCAATCATAACAGTTACATTCGACGAGGCGCCGAAACGGGTGAATTCATCTTTAGCGGGCAGGCATCCCATAACACCTGCCGCGCTTTTACATGTGACTAATCTTAAAAGCAACCAAAACATGGTTCAGTACATTAGAATATTCCGTTGGCCTTTTGCAGCTTACGGATAAATTTGGTAATTTCAGTAACCTCTTCCTCAGTTACACCGGCAACTGGCGGCATGTTTCCAAAATTCCAATGGTGCGCTCGCACCCCGTTCTTTGCCGCTAATTGAAAGGCCATATCACCGTGATGATTAGGCTCGTAAACTTTATGCATAAAGGGCGGACCATTTTCTGACCCTGTTCCGTTCACACCGTGGCAAGCGGCACAGTTATCTTTAAAAAGCTGTTGCCCCAGCTCATCGCCTGCAACCGTTACACCAGGAGGCACGACCGGAGAAACTGAGGCGCCAGGCTTAACGGCCGTCTCTGTCTTTGGCGTATGCCACCCATAAAAGAAAAGGGCTCCCACAACGATAACTCCCAATATTGCAGCTACTATTTTCATTTCATTTTCCTTTTTTCTCGCAGCGAGCGATACGGTTCAACGTGCGCGACAAATGGAAGTTCGCCACTTGCTAACAATAAACGCAGTGCCATTTCATTTGTAGGCTTTGCAGGCATTTTTCCGCCAGCTAGCTTAATAAAAATGTGATTTGTTGTTAAATCCAATAACTCTTCACTGGGTACAGAAAGTGCAGCCAACTTCTGAGTTTTTTGATCCGTCACTTTTACAAGTATTTCAGATGTTCCGAATTCGGCAGTCAGGGCTCCCAGTAAAATTATGGTTTCAGGAGTCTCATTCCGAAATTTAAACCGAAGAATAGCCGTCAAACCATCTTCACTCGGTGTCAATGTTGCCGCCTGAACATCAACGGATTGGTAGGTAACATTGTTATTACTGGCCCATACTGGATTAATAAAGATCGCGGCAAGCAGCAGACCCATTATGTGAATGACCTTGATAATCATCGTTATTCTCCCTCGTTAAGATGAATACTGGAGAAGCCAATACAGCTTCTCCAGCGCAGACAATTCAAAAGCTAATTAGAATAACAACTTAGTTCCAATGACAAACTGCCAAGCACTTGTCTCTTCACCTTCGCTTTTTGAGATGTTAGCCGTTTGTCCATATTCCCGTTCATACACAACACCGATATAAGGGGAGATAGCACGATCGAGAACGTCATAACTCAACCGCAACCCAAGTTCCGTACTGTTGATTCCAGATCCAACACCAACGTCCTCATCACTGGAAAAAGCTGCTTCAATTTGTGCGGAAGGTGTCAAAATCAAGTAATTGGTTAGGAGCAATTCATACTCTGCATCAAGGGTCACAGATAAATCCCCCTTGTTACTGAAATACAGATCAGCATCCACTTCAATCCATTGTGGTGCCAATCCTGCCACACCTAAAACACCATACCAGCGATTTTTACCATCAGGCGTATCAGCACGTATCCCCGCCTTCGCATCCCAAAAATCTGAGATGGGTGTTTGCAATACTAGCTGACTTGATAGGGTTTCGAATTTATCTGAATTCAGATCATATTCAGCGCTACTTCCAAAACGGAGCTTAAGTTCATCTGAGCCAACAAAAGCATCGATTTCCCAAACGGCTAAATCCTCCCCGTTTTCTCCTGCTCGATACTCAAATTCTTCAGCTTGAAAACCATAGATAAGCTCTTCCGCTATCACAGGAGATGAAAATCCAAGACTGTATGCAGCCGCCAAAATAACGATTGCTCTTTTCGGATGAAAAGTCATTGCGTTACTCCTTCATGCGACGTGGTTTCAGCTGTTTTGTCTGGACCTCCAACAACAACTATTTTGCGGAACATACCCGCGGACGCGTGATAAGATAAATGACAATGGAAGGCCCACTGCCCTTCTGCATCAACTTCCGTTTCTGAATAAACCGTGGTCCCCGGCGCCACGCTAATGGTGTGTTTTACCGGATCCCATTTGCCGGCGCCAACGTCCAAAATGCTCCACATGCCATGAAGATGCATGGGATGGGCCATCATGGTTTCATTCACAAACTTAAATCTAACCCGTTCGCCGTATTGCAGTTCAATCGGATCGGCATCATCGTATTTCACGCCGTTAATTGACCAAATATAACGCTCCATATTACCGGTCAATCGCAGCTCGATTTCGCGCGTAGCTTCTCGATCTTTATAGAGCGGTTTTTGCGCTTTCAAATCGGAGTAAGATAAAAATTTCCCCCCATTTTCAGCAACTGGCTCTAGGCCGCTGCCTTTGGCATAAAAGGGATTAGCTTTTTTCATCATCCCCGGCATTTTCGAATGATCCATTCCCTTCATATCACCAGACGTCATGCCTTTCATATTGGAATGATCCATGCCGGACATATTGCTGTGATCCATCCCCATATCCGCCATGGTCAGCAGGGGACTGGTGCGCATTTCTGGAACGTCAGCCGTCATTCCAAGCCTCGGTGCTAATGTGCCCCGAGCATAAGCAGTTCGTCCCATGCTTTCACCGAAAATAGTGAACGCTTTATCTTCTTTGGGTTGCACAATAACGTCATAGGTTTCAGCAACACCAATGCGCAACTCGTCAACTTTAACGGGCCGAACATTATTACCGTCGGCCGCGACCACAGTCATCTTCAATCCCGGAATACGCATATCGAAATAAGTCATTGACGATGAATTGATGAACCGCAGGCGGACACGTTCGCCCGGCGTAAACACACCGGTCCAGTTTTGATCCGGGCCTTTCCCGTTTATAAGTGGTGTAAATCCTTGTAGATCCTCAACGTCGGTCGGCATCATCCGCATGGCACCCCAGCTCATTCGATCATCAACGGTTGCAGACATTCCGTTTTTCTTTGCATCGCTGAAGAAATCACCAAGGGTTTGCTGTTTCCTGTTGTAATAATCGGGCACCATTTTCAAGTTCCGCATGATGCGGGCACCCGAATGGGGATGTTTGTCGGTCAACTGCACCACATAGTCGCGATCATAGCGGAAAGGCTCCCGCCGTTTTGGCGTGATGGTAATGGCACCATACGCCCCGTCAGGTTCTTGAAAACCCGAATGACTGTGGAACCAATATGTTCCCGACTGCACTACAGGAAATTTGTATGTGAACGTCTCTCCAGGTTTGATACCTGCGTAACTGATATTGGGGACACCGTCCATTTGATAGGGCAGAATTAACCCATGCCAATGGATGGAAGTAACCTCGTCCAGATTGTTGGTCACGTTAATGACCGCGTTTTCGCCCTCTGTTAATTTCAAAACAGGCCCGGGCGAACTTCCGTTATATCCGATGCCGGTTTTTATGAAGTTTCCGGTATCGATTTGCACCTCATCAACGGTTAGATTGTAGGTTCCAGCTTCTGCAACACTGAAGCTATTGGCAGCCATAACAGCTGCAATCACGGCAAGCTTTGCGGCCTGCGGCAATAAATTTTGCATGCTAATTTTCCTTCTCAAATGCGAGAAAGGCGCAACTCCTTAGGAATTGCGCCAAAATGACTAATCAAAAACCACGTCGCCCATCATCCCAGAGTCGTAATGACCCGGCACATTACAGGCGAATTCCAGCTTAGCTGCATCCGTGAAGTTCCAAATAATCTCAGCACTTTTCGCAGGCTCAAGAAGCACACTATTTGGATCGTTGTGATCCATTGTTTTACCGCCACCCATGTCCATCTTCATCATGTCATGATTGATCTTGTCAGCCTCCAGAACACCGTGTTCCATCATCATCATCATTTCTTCTTGATGTTCCATATGCATGGTCGATGTTCCGATGTTAAATTCGTGGACGTATTCACCCGCATTGGTGATTTTGAACCGAATGGTCTCGCCTTTTTTAATCTGGATTTTCTCTGGCTCGTAGTAGTTGTCGTACATTTTGATCTCAATAACCCGATCAACATCTGCCAACTTACCAGCAACTCCTATGGAGGATTTCTTCGTCCCATGCCCGTCATCATGGCTTCCAGACGCGAAAGCGACCGGTGTTGCCAGCAGACTAATTGCTGTAAATGAGATGGCGGATAGGGTTGATATAGCCGTATTTTTGAATTTCATTTTTGAATTCCTAAAGACTCCCCGCACCTGAAAATATCAAACATTTTCATGGAATATCGGGGAGATTAAATTTGTATGGATTTGAGAATTTGCATAGGTAGATCTCCTGCTGTTGCAGGCGACCTATGCAGGAAAATACAAATTATACTTTAGGAGGTTCCGAGGGAGGATTATGAGAGACTCCCTCCAATCGTTCAGGCAAACTTGGAAATTCAAGCTCGCTACTGATCAGCGCAAAATCAACTTTATGGAAGTTCTCTGTGGTAACAGAGCAAGTCTTCATTCCGCATATTTCTACATGTTCATGCATGTCCATAAGCGGCATGCTAGAGTAATCATCAGCACTCAGAGCCATTTCGTGACCAGCACTATCTTCTGCAGGGTGTTGCAGTGACATGGGAAGGGTTGAGAAAACATTGAACGCAATCACGAGGGCGATAAGCCCACCGATTTTTGCAGATCTGTTGTACAGAAAATTCAACATTTAAATAAACTAACTACCTAGGTTATGTCTTCAACTGACACAACATGTGTATACAGATGTATAGATTTCAAGACTACTACTGAAATTTTTCCGAAATAAATCCAGAAACACTGCCAATCATAATCCAGAAAATTGCCGACGAAATCATTGTCAAAATTGCAAATTCAGCAGCCAGAGCTGCCGGCGCGGTACTACTTGCCACTTCAGGGTGCGGCGCGCCGATTACGTGCGGCACCAACAATAGGGCAATACCGACACCGCGCCAAATCCAAGACGGTTTGAACGCGATCAAAGCGAGGGCAACGGCGCTACAAGCAACGGTTAAAAACCACCACATCTGACGAAGTTCAACAGGGGCGCCTTGGGTTCCCGGAACTTCTGGTGGTAATCCCGCAGCTGGCAAAAGAGAGAACACTAGAAAACCAGATACACCCCAAAGAGCTCCTGATTGTACCGTAATAGCCCGCCCTCGCATTGTCATGGCAGCACCAAGCAGCAATGCGAAACCAACGCCCGCAATAACATTGCTAAGGAAGGTATAGGTTAATCTCTCAACACCATCTTCAGGGGCCCAAGAATCTTCGTCGCCGTGGGAGTGAGCCGCGGGGGCTTCTGTTGCGGCGGCACCTGCGGGTGCACTATGATGATCATCTGCGGCAGAGCTTGCCGCTTGATTTTCATATGTCTCGGCTTCCGTGATGATTGGAATTGTCGTGACAATTTGGACGAGAGATATGAGAAGGCCTGCGAACACGCCTGCGATGATAGCGGACGTCAACGTCCGCTGCAGAGAAGAGAAGTTCATTGATTAATCTTTTAGTGGCAAGGAAATACCAGTGAATGACGGCTATCATGAGCTGCATTATGAAGTGCGTTTGGTTGCGCAAATCCAACACCATAAATCAGGAAGAAACCAATCATCGCCGAAACAATAACCGACGTCATTTTACCTGCAGATACCTGTACAGATGTTTCCGCTGTTGTCATTTGTGGATTAGTCATAATCCCCTCCATCAGAGATTTTTATTTTGAACATCAATTAACGGTTCAATAAATATAATCGCATGCAAGTTGTCAATCTGGAATTCTTTTTGTTATCTAGTGATTTAAATCTTTTTTTGCATTCGTCTATAGCTCATTGAAATTAAAACGAACAGTGTGCTGCTACACTATTCAACGGGGCTGTGGCTTTAAGCTTAATCTGCCGGAAAATTGGCCGCGATTACGGCTCTATCAGAACTGCCAAAACGCGAGACGGATTAATTTTGGCCTTCAAGTTCTCGTTCGTCACTATCAGTCTGTTTGCGGTCGGCTTACTCGGCAAATTTCGCAGGCTCTGCCCCGTTGGACCATCCATGGGATTGTAAACCTCAGGCTCGCTCGTCCTTAGGCGATCCCATAACAATATAGGATGTGATGGAGTTTACTGTGGGCAAGGCCCCAAGAATATCGGTGTGGAAACTTTTATATGCCCCCATATCCGCCACTTCAATGCGCAGTAAATATTCAATTGTGCCGGTGATATTATGGCACTCTCTCACTTCGGGTGACTTGGCAATGGAGCGTTCGAAAGATTCTTGAGATTTTTTGGAGTGCTCCGAAAGTCCAACGCCAATATAGGCCGTGAACCCTTTTCCAAGCGCAGATGGGTCAATGACAGCCCGGTATCCAGCAATAACGCCAGACCGTTCAAGTTCCTGCACACGCCGCAAACAGGCAGACGGTGACAGACCGACGCTCGAAGCCAAATCTGAATTGCTAATTCTGCCGTCTCGAGACAGGGTTTGCAATATTCTGTCGTTTATTTTATCAATTTTCGTCATTAGTTGCATTATTAGGCAAAAATTACGCGAATACGCAAGCACATTCCGTGCACTCATACATATAATTGCGAAATGACTTATGAAATATTTACAGCACTCGCTGCCTTCGCCTTCGTAACCTCGATCACCCCGGGGCCCAACAACCTTATGCTGATGACGTCCGGTGCCAATTTTGGTTTCAGGCGCACCATCCCCCATATGCTGGGCGTGGGGCTCGGCTTTGTCTTCATGGTCGTTCTTGTGGGCATCGGGTTATTTAAAATCTTTGAAATATATCCCGTAAGCAGCCTTATACTGAAGGTCGTCAGCGTTCTTTACATGCTGTATTTGGCATGGAAAATTGCGCGCTCGGCTCCTCCCGAAAATGCAGACGCAATCGGCACGCCTATTACCTTCATCCAAGCGGCTCTGTTCCAATGGGTAAACCCAAAAGCGTGGGCAATGGCATTGACGGCTATCAGTGTCTACGCACCGTCGCAAGATATTCTGAACATCCTTTTTGTGGCCGTGGTGTTTGGTGCCATCAACCTTCCGTCTGTCGGGTCATGGACGATCCTTGGTCAACAAATGCGGCGCATTCTTGATCGTCCCAGTCGTTTGCGTATCTTCAACGTGACAATGGCAATCCTGCTCGTCGCATCCCTTTATCCTGTTTTACAAACGTAAATCTCATTTTGCACAACTCAATTTCGATTTCTTTTATAAAGAAACCAAGAACATAGCACGCCAGATACCAATCCGAAAAAATGACCTTCGAATGAGATGTAGCTTCTAACGGGCAAAATTCCCCACAGTAAGCCGCCGTAAAGAACCACAGTTATCGCAGCGACAATGAGCGAGGAAAAACTGCGCTCAAAAAACGCTCTCCCCAAAAGCGCACCAAAATATCCAAATATCAGCGCGCTTGCGCCCACATGATAGGACCCTCTGGCAAAGAGCCAAACCAGCAGTCCTGATAAAAGAATTATGAAAATGGTTGTTACCCAAAACTTATCTTGCCCATTGGTGAGGAGCAGTCCGCCCAAGATAAGGAACGGCAGAGTATTGGAAATCGCATGCCAAAGCCCTGCATGTAAAAAGGGCGCAAGAGGAATGCCCACTAAGCCGCTCATGGTTCTTGGCAATATGCCAAAGCTACTTAATGAATGACCAAACAGGAGATTTACGATTTCTACTGCCCAAACGACGGCGAGCAGAAAAAGAACGGGCTTCAATTTAGTGACCAGTAAATTCATAGATGCCGCCATGCCTGTTATGCGCTGCGCAATACGAATATGGCATCCGCATTGATTTGCGCACTTCCAGCAGGTGATGTCACCGTCTCCCCAGTTTCAGCATTCCGATAGGCTATTGGCACGCCCTTGTCTGCACAAACACTGCTTGTGACAATCTCTGCCCAAGATCCTGTATGCTGTTTTTCGTCAATAACAATACTTTCGCCAGACGCCGTGAACAGGTTTTCCAAAATGCCAATAGATCCTCTATTCAGAAGGCCGCCAACAATCATCTCAGGGTAGCCACGGATTGGCCGAAGAACCATTGAGGCACCTGATGCTGTGAGCCGAGATCTATTGCTGTTATCAACGCATTCAGCAACAATTTTTGCATCCGACCCCATTTCTCGCAGGCGGCTGATAATATCAAAGGCATGGCCATCAGATGAGTTCTGATTTTCATCCCATGCCAGAATAATAATGATATCCGCATTCGCAACACCAGCCTGCTTTAAGAAAGTGGGATCAGATCCACGTCCGTTTACAAATTTAATGTTTTGCTGTTGCAGGGAATAGGGAAGGTCCGACCCAAAACTGCCCGTGACGAGAACAATTTCTTGGCCCGCGGTTTCGTGATTACGTTCAAATTCGGCCACCAGACGCTGGATATGGATTTCTGAATCTGTTTTGGATCCAATGATAACGATATGGTTTTTCATTCTACTATAACTCCAGTGGCCTGATTTCTTGGCTGATCGTCTACTTGAGCGAAAATCAATAAAGTCTCCGGCGATTTTACCGAGAACAAAAATACCGCCAAAAAATATTAGGATCGTTGTGGAAAGTCTCCCCGCGTCCGTTTTCGCAGATATGTCTCCGTATCCAACCGTCGTGATCGACGTTGTTGTCAGCCATGTTGCGTCCTTAATTGAAAGATCCTCAAAGACAACCATGGCATAGGTATGCAGGCAAATAATAACCGTCAGATAGAAGAGCGCAGTCAGGGCCTCTTGCGTTAAGTAGTCTTGCGTTTGCCGCGAGAGATAGAGGCTCTGATGCGCTTGTCGCCGGAGACTTCGTAATTTGCGAGAAAAAATGGGAACCATCGTTTTTTGCTTTCTTGTTCGTCAGCCTGCCGGCATCAGTTCCTCAATTTTATAGGTCGGAAGGTAGTTCACAAAATACACGTCCGTTTTGCCGCCACTAAAAACAAAAGCCTCTATGGCGCACTCTTTAGTTTGATCTACGAGGCGGTAATAATCACAAATAGTCTCATCGTTTGATACGATATCACTGGACCCCACTAATTTGGGATCACTTTCAAGCCAGTAGACTTCTTTCGCTTGATCTTCTGTATATTTAGCCGCGAGCCATGGGTTTCCTTGCGAAACCGGATTGGCATCAAGCTCAACTAAATAATCTCTCCCGGGTGCGAATAATTCGGCGAATTGATCAATCGTGACCATTTCTTCAACATGTGGCTGATTGGCGCAATAGGCAAAGGCTAAGCGCGTCGGGCCGAGTTCCTCATCAACCCACATGATAAGTTCACGTCCATCGTCTGTATTTCCCAGATGAAAAACTCGGCGCTCAAACCCGGTTTTTGCAGCGAGATCCAACCCTGACACCGATTGCACAAAAA
>CAJXWA010000048.1 GCA_913062525.1 uncultured Alphaproteobacteria bacterium
AATTTTAAAAAAATCCAATATACTGGATAACATTCTTGTACATTATACTGGATTAAAATCCTGTCAATAGGAATTCGCATATACTCCCATGACTGAAAAGCCTCTATCGACACCCACGGTTGGCAAAACAATCAATCGCCTGCGCAAACAAAAACAACTCACCCTCGATCAATTGGCGGGGCAATGTGGTGTTTCTAAATCCATGTTATCTCAAATAGAGCGGAACGAGACCAATCCTACCCTCGCCATCGTTTGGCGTTTGGCAGATGCCTTAGGGCAATCCATTGACGAGTTAATTCGCGGGGAAGAAGGTGGTCATAACCTAACCATTGTACCCAATGGGTCTGCGCCGGTGCTGCACGATCCAAACGGGACTTATACTCTCAAAATTTTGAGCCCAGCCGACCTCGTCAATAATATCGAGTGGTACGAGCTTTGCCTTCAACCGGGCGGAGAGCTTGTCTCTGATCCCCATATAGCGAGGACCGTCGAGCATTTAACTGTTTTGGACGGAGAGATTGAAATCACAGCTGGGGAAGAGTTTGGTGTTTTGAAAAATGGAGAAACTGCCCGCTATGGCGCTGATCGTCCCCACAAAATTGTCAACAACACCGACAAAGTCGCCAAAGCGTTGTTGGTGATGATGCTCGGCGGCGCATAAGCCACGCTACAAAATCAGAATTGCCCTGAAATCGTTAACGTTGGTACGGGTCGGACCTGTAACAACCAAATCGTCAAGCTTTGCGAAAAAATTATAGGCATCATGGCGAGATAGGTAATCAGTCAAATCAAGTGAAGCGCCCAAAGCCCGCTCATGGGTTGTTGGGTCAAACAATGCGCCTGCGTTATCTTCTGTCCCGTCTATGCCATCTGTATCTGCAGCAATTGCATATACACGGCTCTCAGGCCCCAGGGTTTCTGCATATGCTAAAAGAAACTCTGCATTGCGCCCGCCGCGACCAGTTGGCCCAGCATTTTTGGATACAGTAACAGTTGTCTCCCCACCAGATAGTAAGACACAGGGCGTTGCTGCGGGTTGATCGTAGCCCAGAACTTGGCGGGTAATACCTGCAAAAACTCGAGCGACATCCTTTGCCTCCCCCTCAATACTGTCCCCAAAAATTACTGGTTCAATGCTGTGTTGGCGAGCGATTTCTGCAGCTGCTACCAGTGCATCTTGAGGTATGGAAATCATATGGTTTTCGCATAAACCGAACGCAGGGTGGTCCGCACCTATGGGCTCCGCCAATCCTGAGTTCAAATAGGAAGCAACATCTGAGGGAATTTCAATGGTATATCTTGCTAAGATATTCTTTGCATCTGCCACTGTCGTCAAATCTGGAATTGTTGGCCCAGAGGCAATCACCGATGGGTCATCGCCCGGCACGTCAGAAATCATATAAGTCGACATTTTCGCAGGATACGCCGCGCCAGCCAATTTCCCGCCCTTTATGGCAGATAGTTTTTTCCGGACTGTGTTTATTTCAGAAATTGTCGCGCCGGATGCAAGTAATGCCTTGTTAATCAGCTTCTTACTTGTAAGAGAAACTCCGTCGGCTGGAAGCGATAACAAAGAAGATCCGCCACCTGAAATAAGGCAAATTAATTGATCATCTTCTCCAAGATCTTGAACTAAATCGAAGATTTCTTTTGCCGCGTGCGCGCCTTCTTCATCTGGAACAGGATGGCCGGCTTCGACAACTCTAACGTTTTTTAAAGTAAGACCGTGCTCATACCGCGTTATGACTATGCCCGATAGGTCACCTGTAAAGTTGTCCTCAACGACTTTGGCCATTGATGCAGCAGCCTTTCCCGCACCAATAACAACCGTCTTCCCCTTTACAGGTTTTGGCAAGGGCATTTGGGAGATTTTTGGGTATGCCGCATCAACGGCGGCATCAAACAACTGCCGAAGGAACTCAGTTGGTTTAATATTCATGGCAAGACATACCCAATTTTACTTATGACGAACTTTCATTATGTCTTGGAAGCTTATCATGAATTTCATAATAGTCTCCTGCGGAACCCACAAAAATATGAGAAGTCGCGGTAAGCCCTGTTGGCTCATCAAAGCAACCCGCCGTGATTGCGATATAATCTTCGGTTTCATCGGCCCAAAACAAGCTGCTGCCGCAAGATGTACAAAATCCACGCCGACCATTTGCCGACGAGTGAAACCACTGAAGCGTATCATTTGAGAGAAAATTGAGGTCACCTCTGTCGCAGCCGCTATAGCCAATAACGTCACCATGCCAAATCCGGCATTGCTTACAATGGCAATATGTCACTGGGTTCAGTTTACCTGTGACCTCAAATTTAATTTCACCGCACAAGCACCCGCCGCTTGCAGTCTTCCGTTTTTCCTCAGGCATTTGGCCCCCTAAATGACGCTCTCCACTTCTACTCTTGCGTCATTATAGCAAGCGCCTTCACAAAGATCAGCTTTCGTAGTGGGCGCGAGGGCGGAAACAGTCTGCCTATTGTCCGTCGTCACAAACCATGCTCCTTTTGGGGAACAAAGAACTCCAGGCCGCACAGCGTCACTTACCTTTAGTGGCAAGTAGACTTCGCCTAAATCGTTGTAAACACGAACCCTCTGACCACCTCGCAATCCCCGGCTTGCCGCATCATCTGGGTGCATTTCCAATTCTGGTGTTTTCCGGTTGGCCTCAACACCACCAAAAGTAGAGGTAATTAATCTATTGGATGATGGTGAAATTAAAGTCAGCGGATAGCTCGACGAAAGCGGATTATAATTCGGCACCTCTTGTTGGTACTGATCGTTCAAATACGTTGATTTCAGTTCGATTTTACCAGAAGCCGTTTTTGGGAATGTGTTTTTAAAGAAAATCACTTCACCAACCTCCACTTCCATGGACAACGCTGTGCCGACAGGAAGTTCACTTGGAAGCACACCTTCGAACCTTGGATCATCGGCGTTCAAGGCGTCGTTCATTAACTCTTTATCAGTTGTGGTGAAAATATCTTCGTTAAATCCGAACCGAGCAGCAAGGCGGCGGAATATTTCTGTATTGGGAAGGGCATCTCCCACTCTATCAATGACAGGTTCCGCACGCTGTAAGTATGGCTGACCATAGGCAGCATAGATATCGTCATGTTCAAAATGGGTACAGGCTGGTAAGATTATATCCGCATAACGCATACTGTCCGTCATGGTCACATCACAGCCAACAACGAAGATATCGGTGCGTTCTAGTCCCCGCTTCATTTGATTTTGATCGGGCGCGACGATTACTGGATTATGATTGTAAATGAAGACACCGCGGATTGGTGTGTCTAAATCATCCTCATCTAAATGCCGTCCAATATCCAAAATATTGAGACTACGAGTTCCCTCTGGCACCAAATCAGGCCGTGTGAGTTTATCTGATGTTTTTGGAAATAAAGCGCTTGATCCACCGACAAGACCGCCGCCCTGAACGCCGAATTTATTGGTCAACGCAGGCAGCGCAAAAATTGAGCGAATACTGTTGCCACCGTTTTGGTTCCGCTCAATTCCGTTGCCGACAGAAATGGCAGCAGGGTCGCTATTTTTATACAATGTTGCAAAAGCCCGAATATCTTCAACTGAAACGCCGCAAATTTCAGAGGCTTCTTCAATAGAGTATTTTTGCGCCTCTTCCATAAACTCACTGGCACCTTGAACATGCGTGTCAATAAAGTCTTGGTCGAACGCTCCAATACGCTGGAGTTCCGAGGCGATTGCCCATGCCAAAATAATGTCTGTGCCGGGTTTCACTGCCAGATACATATCGGCCTGCTCTGCAATTTTGATCCGCTTAGGATCAACAACAATCAGTTTTGCACCCGCCGCCTTTGCGCGTTTAATTAACGGTGCTAGGTGAAGGTTTGAAAATGTAACGTTATTTCCCCAAACTACGATCAATTTTGCATGAACGATTTGTTCAGGCTGCATAGAAGGAACGGAGCCGAATGTCCCTTTATACGCCTCCCCCTTAATGCCGCCACACATAGGCCGACGGAGCAGAAGAGAGGCACCTAACCTATGGAAAAACCGGAGATCCATTGATCCACCCGCGAGCATCCCGTGCGGTCCCGCATAATTCAACGGCACAATGGCTTCCGGTCCGTGAGTCTCTATTATTTTTGAGAAATTTTCATAGATTTCATCGATTGCCGCATCCCAACTGATCGGTGCGAATTCAGCGCCGCCTTTAGCCCCCACTCGTTTCAGCGGAGTTGAAAGTCGTCCTCCAGCATGAACAAATTCTGGATAATATCTTGAAACTTTATTACAGATGACGCCATCCGTAAGCGGATTTGCTTTCGATCCTCGAACCTTAATGATCTTGTTATCCTCAACAGTAACGTCAAGGCTACAGGTATCAGGGCAATCGAGTGTGCAAACGCTGGGCAGTTCCAAAGTCATGTTTTCGGCTTTCTTTACAAAAATTCAGGCTCAAACTGCCACAAAAAGTGGTTCTTGAAAAAGAGCCATTTGTCCTGTTGGAGCAGTACCAATTATCCGAACCGGTTTGCCCGATAAGGCCAAAGCGGTATGGTTGGTTCTTTCCCTATCATAATGTCCCTGACAAGCCGGGCGGTCGTTGGCCCTAATGTCATGCCAAAATGTTGATGCCCAAACGCAAAAATAACATTTGGGTTATTAGGAGATGGGCCAATAACCGGGATACTGTCGGGCAATGACGGGCGGTAGCCAAGCCATGCATCTTGTTCTTCGGTATTCAAGGCAGGGAGCATCTTCTTCGCAAGCGGGAGCATTTTACGAATACGAGTAAAGTCAGGCCCCATCTCCAAACCAGCGAATTCCACCTGACTGGTTAGCCGCACGCCCCGCTCCATTGGTGTTAAAACGAAAGATTTTTCGCCGTGTAGAACAGGACGCGATAGTCCTTTTTCAGCCATTACCGGCAACATCAAGTGGTACCCACGTTCTGTATCCAACGGGACGTTCGCACCAAATTGGCCAGCAAGATTTTTGGACCAAGCTCCAGTGCAAAGAACCAACTTATCTGCCTTGATTGTGCCGGAAGAGCCGATGGCGGCAATCCCATCTTCCTCTTCTCGAATACTACTGATATCAGCGATAACGATTTCACCGCCCAAGTGTTTAAACGCATCAGCGATGCCATGAACAACTTTTTCAGGGTTGGGCAGAAACCGAGATTTATTGTGGAAAATGCCATGTTTGAAAATTGGATTTAGATGAGGTTCTAGATCCCGAATATCATCTGCTGTCAGCACTTGATATTTGCTGTCATGGCGGGTCATTAACTCTCTAACACTCTCAGTTGCCTGAAATCCTTCATCCGTCTCGTAGACTTTCAGCCAACCGACATCCTCTATCATATGCTGAAGGCCAGCTGACTTCATTAATCGCCCCCAATCAGCCACAGCTGCGCCGGTCAGGTTTTTTAAAGCGCCCGCATTATGCTCCACTCGTTCAGGGCGAGATTCTTGCATGAACCGGATCATCCACGGTAATATTTTAGGAAGGTAGGACCAGCGAATACTTAACGGGCCTGCTGGATCAAGCAGCATTGACGGAACGGATTTCCAAAAACCCGGCATGGCATTGGGCGTGCAGCCATCTACAATAGCTCCCGCATTGCCATAAGACGTTCCAGCGCAAGGGCCGACACGATCGACGAGGGTGACCTGAAATCCCGCTGTTTGTAGCGCATAGGCCGTGGATACTCCCACAATACCCGCCCCAACAACAATCGCTGTTCCCTGCTTCTTCTTCGCCATCCAGTGTCTCCTCATAAATATTATCTTATAGTGACCAATTTAGGAGGCTTAACCAAATAAAAAAAGCCGCCCAAGGGCGACTTTTTAAATAACTCTATAAATCTGAAAATCAATCCTGCAATTGATCCCAAACTTCCTGATCACGCTCATCGGTCCAAATACGCGGCCAATCTATTCCATCGAACTCATCCCATAGCCGTTGCACATCAAATGGCAAGCAATGTTCAAAAATCGGCCACATTCCAAATTTTGGCTCCAAATGCTCATGAGTAGCGTGGAATGCTTCTTTCAAGCTGCCGCCTCTTTTGTGAACATCTCCAACTTTTTCAATCATTCCGTTAAGGAAACCTCTGGTTTGTTCGATCGCCGCATCTACTTCATCGCGTCCTCGCGCAACTGCACCACGGCCACCGATTAGTATTTCAGCTTCGTAAGATTTCACTTTATCCAGTGTCTTGCTTGCCCAATCGAAATGGAAGGCATCACCTGTGTAGAGCGCCGCCGCGGCTTCAACCAAATCGCCTGCGAAGAGGATTTTCTGTTTTGGAAGCCACGCGATAATATCACCGGCCGTATGACCACGTCCGCAGAATTCAAGAACCAGGTCACCACGCTCTCCGCCCAACGGAATAACAAGGCGATCATTGAAAGTAATATCTGGATGTGTCAGCCCTGGAATATCTTCTGGCTCACGGAAAAGGCGCGGCATGCGACCATATTCGCTTGCCCAATCCTGCATGCCGCGCTCTTCAATCAAGAACTTGGTTGTCTCGTGAGTGATGATGCTTTCAGCGTTAAAAGCACTCGCCCCCAATACACGAACAGCATGGTAATGAGACAAAATAAGGTAGCGAACTGGCTTATCCGTGTGCTTGCGCAACTGCTCCAGCCAATCTTTCGCGGCTTTTGGTGTTGCGCGAGCTTCAAATGCAATGATGAAATCTTCCGCTTCAATTGCACCAATATTAGGGTCACCTTCCGCCGTCAGCGCATACACGCCATCAGCAAGAACTTCGAGGGTTTCTGTTTTTTCGTCTGTGTCAGCAGAAGAAGCAAAAGGTTTTTTAGCCATTTCGTCACCTGTATTTCTATTATTTCCGCGCCAATTTATACTGGAAGCAACGCTTCGCACTATTATTAATCGCTCTACTAGTTTCAATAGTAACTATTTTTATTGCTTAAACAAGAGCAACCGAATAAAATAATTTCAAATGAAACTACATTGGATATTCCGGTCAGTCCATCCGTAATTGACTAGGCAACGAACAAGGCTCGCACATGTATGAACTAAACGAAACGCATGACCCCAAATTATTAAGCTGGGTTGCATCCGCTAATGATGGCAAAACAGACTTCCCTATTCAAAATCTGCCATTCGCGAGTTTTCGGAAAATTGGCAGAAATGAGGCTTTTCGAGGCGGCGTAGCCATCGGCGATCAAATCCTTGATTTGGCCGCGGCTGCAAAATCTGGAATATTTGATGGAGAGGCACAAACCGCACTAGAATCCTGTTCAAAAGATAAGCTGAATGAGTTCATGGCAATGGGGTCAAACGTTTGGTCAGCCTTGCGCCTTGCGCTGTCACGCGCCCTTCGTTCTGGCGCGATTGCCGAAGCCGGGCTTTCTAGTTGCCTTGTTTCCATGTCAGACGCTGAACATACGATGCCCTGCGTTATTCCAGATTACACGGATTTTTACGCATCCATTCATCACGCAACGAATATTGGTGCCTTGTTCCGTCCTGACAACCCTTTGCTACCAAATTATAAATGGATCCCCATCGGCTATCATGGGCGATCTTCATCAATTGATATATCGGGTCAATCCTTCCCGCGCCCCGTTGGTCAAACAAAAGCGCCAGATGCAGATGTTCCAAGTTTGGGTCCCTGCAAGCGGCTTGATTTCGAACTTGAGATGGGCATATTTGTAGGCTCGGGCAACAAGATGGGAAGCCGTGTCTCCATAGACGATGCCAACGAACATATTTTCGGCATGTGCTTGTTCAACGATTGGTCAGCCCGTGACATTCAAGGTTGGGAATATCAACCTCTTGGTCCTTTCCTCGCTAAAAACTTTGCGTCCACCATCTCACCGTGGATTGTAACCAATGAAGCATTGGCTCCCTACCGCATCGAATTTACGCGGGATGAAAATGATCCTCAACCGATGGATTATTTAACAAGCGAGACAAACAGCAATTCCGGCGGCCTAGATATTAATCTGGAAGTTCTCATTGAGACAAAGACCATGCGCGACCAGGGCTCAAAACCAGTCTCTCTCGCCACATCAAACATGAAATACAGCTATTGGACAGTGGCTCAAATGATGACCCACCACACCGTCGGCGGTTGCAACATGCAGCCGGGCGATATGTTTGCGACAGGCACAATGTCCGGTCCAGATGCATCTCAAGCCTGCGCAATGATTGAACTGACAACAGGCGGCAAGAACCCTGTAACACTGCCAAATGGTGAGACACGAACCTTCCTTGACGATGGCGACACCGTAATCATCACCGGCCATTGCAGCAAAGATGGAGCTGCTCGTATCGGATTTGGTAGCTCTATTGGAACTATCCTTCCGGCCATATAGGTAGATCAATGGAACTCTTCACATATTTCAGGTCATCTGCGGCCTACAGGGTCCGTATAGCCCTGAACCTTAAAAAGATTGATCATACCTTGACGGATGTAAATCTTCTGGAGGGCGCGCATAAAAGTGACGCCTACCTTGACCTTAACCCTCAGGGGCTTGTGCCCGCCCTAAAATTGGACGATGGGCGGATCATAAATCAATCCTCTGCCATGCTTGAATATCTAGAGACTGTATTTACGAATAAGCCTCTATTGCCTACCGATCCCTTTGATGCGGCAACAATCCGCAATTGGTGCAACATCATTGCTTGCGATATTCACCCAGTGGATAATCTTCGGGTGCTAAAATATCTAACGGGCACATTGTCTGTGTCTGAAGATGAAAAGCTGATCTGGTATCATCATTGGATCAAATTGGGGTTCGATGCGTTAGAACCTCAATTAAAAGCGACTCCCTATTGCTTTGGTGATGAGGTTACTTTGGCTGATCTGTATTTAATACCGCAAGTGTATAACGCCCTGCGGTTCGATCAAGATATGAGTGCTTTCCCAAAAATCTCAAATATCTATAAAAATTGCAATCAACTAGACGCCTTTAAAAGAGCGTCGCCTGACGCTACGTAAACACTTCTATACCATTAGAAAATCCGCAGTGCATCACGTGCCTGCGGGTTTTTTTGCTTGGTTATTAGGGGCCGCGAATGTACCGTTCCATATGGGCGCACGGGATTGTCATGCGAAACAAATCAATCTGCTTGATAAGTTCCGCAGACATTGGTCCGTAACAAATAAAAATACATCGATCATAAGGGGAGAGAACGGAATGTATGATTATATCGTGGTTGGCGGTGGTTCTGGCGGAGCCGTAGTTGCAAGCAGGCTTACTGAAGATCCAAATGTAAAGGTTTGCTTACTTGAAGCGGGCGGGCCAGACAAAAGTATTCTTATTCACGCCCCTATTGGTGTTGCGGCCATGCTCCCCCGAAAAATCAACAACTGGGGATTTGAAACCGTTCCCCAACCGGGCCTAAACAACCGAAAAGGATACCAACCTCGCGGAAAAACCTTGGGGGGATCCAGCTCAATCAATGCCATGCTATATGTTCGCGGAAACAAATGGGATTATGATCATTGGGCTAGCCTGGGCAACGAAGGATGGTCTTTTGATGACGTTCTCCCTTACTTCAAGCGCGCTGAAAATAACGAACGCGGTGAGGATGATCTTCATGGTAGCGGCGGCCCGTTAAACGTTGCGGATTTACGCTCAAAAAAGAAAATCAACGAGACTTTTTTAAGTGCCGCTAAAGAATTACAACACCCCATGAACGATGATTTCAATGGCCCCGAACAAGAAGGTGTTGGGTATTATCAAGCGACACAAAAAAACGGAGAGCGTTGGAGTGCGGCAAAAGGGTATCTGACACCTAATCTATCCCGTCCAAATCTTGAAATTCTCACTAATTCTCCCGCCACCAAGATCATTATGGAAGGCAAAAAAGCCGTTGGCGTTGAATATAAAAAAGGCCGAAACAAAGTTGAAATTCGGGCCAGCAAGGAAGTTATTCTGTGTGGCGGTGCCTTTGCAACTCCTCAGTTGATGCTACTTTCCGGCATTGGCCCTGCGGATGCCATTAAACCTTTTGGCATTGAACATGTTCACGAACTTCCAGGTGTTGGTGAAAATCTCCAAGACCATATTGATTATGTAACAACCTATAAGTCATCTTCGCCAGATACATTTGGTATTTCTTTAGGCGGCACGGGTGAAATATTCAAAGCTGTCGGAGAATGGCGTAAAAAAAGAACCGGTTTGATAACCACAACCTTTGCTGAAAGCGGTGCCTTCCTTAAAAGCAAGGCCGATCTTGATATCCCTGATTATCAGCTTCATTTTGTTATTTCCATGTTGGAAGATCACGCTCGTAAAACTAACTTTGGTAACGGCTTTAGCTGTCATTGTTGTGTGTTACGCCCCAAAAGCCGTGGAACAGTTCGCTTAAATTCTGCTGATCCAAGTGCAGATCCAAAAATTGATCCAAATTTCCTCAGCCATGATGACGATGTTGAAGTTCTTCTCAACTCTGTCAAAGAAATGGAACGCATCCTTCACGCTCCCGCCTTTGATGGTATTCGGGGGGATCAATTGAACCCGGTAAACATGGACTCTGACGAAGATATAATTGCAGCCATTCGAAATAGAGCCGATACGGTTTACCATCCCGTTGGAAGTTGCAAAATGGGTATTGACCATATGGCTGTTGTGGATCCTGAGCTAAAGGTTCACGGCATTGAAAACCTTCGAATTGCAGACGCTTCGGTTATGCCAACCCTGATTGGCGGCAATACGAACGCGCCGACAATTATGATCGGCGAAAAAGCAGCCGACTTCATCAGAGCAAGCGCAACTGCGAGCGAAAAAGCCGCTTAAATATCGGTACCGGCAGGCCCGTGCTGCCGGTGCATTTTCTCTCAACCCAAATAACTATAAACAGTGACCGTCAATGTTCATTCAGCTTTTCATCGGAAGCCTTCTCATTGTAGCCTGTGTCGTAAACCACGCGCTATGCCTTGAGTTCCTATTGCGCCGCGTTAAAAATGCAAGCCCCAAGTGGGATTTAAAATTGCCGCGTTTTGGCCATGTCATCATTATGATTATTGTCGTCCTTGGGCTGTTTCTCACCCACACGATTGAGGCCTGGATTTGGGCAGCCTTCTATTGGTTCATTGGAGAAAGCAGTAGTTTGTCCGAAGCCGTCTATTTTTCGACTGTCACAATTACAACGTTGGGCTACGGAGACATTATACTGTCTGAGAAATGGCGTCTGACATCCGCCTTGCAAGCTGTGAGTGGCATATTATTGTTTGGCTGGAGTACGGCGTTCCTTGTAAATGTCCGGGCAATCCACTGGCGGAAGCACGGCATGGGTCATTCCCCTACCCATACGGATGACACTTAAGGTTTCCTAAATTATCAATATTATCGATATCCTAATAAACAAAACTTGCTTGATTTATAAAAAGGATTATAAGAGCCAAACTCAATGCGCCTGAACTGTTCAGGCCCCGGTCGCAGCCTACCCGGAGAAAACAAGGACTAGAGTATGAAAACAATTGTTGTTTGCTCAGGCGGATTAGATTCTGTGTCATTGGCCCATAAAATTGCCAATGAACATGAGCTGGTACGTCTGGTCACATTTAATTATGGCCAGCGCCATGATAAAGAGATCGACTTTGCAATCGCTTGCGGAGAACGACTAGGTGTTCCCTGTGATGTTGTCGACATCAGACCCATCGGGAAACTTTTGGGTGGTTCGGCCCTCACTGATGACATCGATGTTCCCGACGGTCACTACGCTGAAGAAAACATGAAAGTAACAGTGGTTCCAAACCGCAATGCGATTATGTTGAGCGTGGCTTTCGGCATTGGGGCCGCAAATGGCGCTGACGCTATCGCAACCGCCGTTCATGGAGGCGATCATTTCATTTATCCCGATTGCCGCCCTGAATTCATCAATGCCTTTGAAGCCATGCAAAAACAAGCGTTGGCGGGCTATGCCGATATCCAGCTTTACACCCCATTTGTGACAGAACCTAAATCGGCAATTGTCACCGCTGGTGCAAAGTATGAAACCCCATTCCAAGACACTTGGTCTTGCTATAAGGGCGGAGAGAAACACTGCGGGCGATGCGGCACATGTGTTGAACGGCGGGAAGCCTTTCATTTGGCAAATGTCGAAGACCCAACCCAATATGATGATCCAGATTACTGGAAAATAGCCATTGCAAACGCGGATGTGCCAGGACTAAAGTAATGTTTAAAATAACTAAAGAATTTCATTTTTCTGCATCCCATCAATTGGTTGGTCTTGCTGATAACCACCCTTGCGCACGACTGCATGGCCACAATTACGTGGTTGAAGTTGAACTTCAAGCCAAAGAGCTCAACAGTGTTGGGTTTGTTCGGGATTATCACGAATTGGCTCCGTTTAAATCGTATATTGATGAAACCCTTGATCATCGTCATTTAAATGACATTCTGGGCGACAGCAATGTAACGGCAGAACATATGGCCAAGCATCTATTTGATTGGTGCAAGTCCAGATGGGAAGAAGTGAGTGCGATCCGGGTGAGCGAAACCCCAAAAACATGGGCTGAATATCGGCCATGACCGGAAATAGCACTGAAACCATCCGCGTGAACGAAATTTTTGGGCCAACTATTCAAGGTGAAGGCGCCTTGATCGGACAACCAACAGTGTTCGTCCGAACAGGTGGTTGTGACTACAGATGTAGCTGGTGTGACACTCTGCATGCGGTGGATAGCGAATATCGCCACCTATGGACCCCGATGACAACCCAATCCATTTGGGAAGAGGTGAGAAAACTATCTGGCAGCGTGCCTCTAGTCGTCTCATTGTCCGGCGGAAACCCCGCCATCCAACCCCTTGGGTCGTTAATCGATTTGGGCCATGAACAGGATTATCGTTTTGCGCTTGAAACTCAAGGGTCCGTTTCGCAAAATTGGTTCCGTAAACTGGATGTACTGACCTTGAGCCCAAAGCCCCCATCCAGCTTGATGAAAACGGACTGGAGCCTATTTGATCAATGTTTGGAGATGGCAGGAGATCAGCCTGAAATTGCCCTTAAAATCGTAATTTTTGATGATATCGATTACGAATTTGCAAAAGACGCTGCGCGTAGATACCCAAATCTTCCAGTCTATTTACAGCCGGGTAACCATACGCCACCGCCACCAGACAACGCTGATGCGCCAATCGACATCGACGGCATAACAAGCAGACTAGACTGGCTAACGAGCAAGGTTGTTAATGATCGCTGGTTCAGTGCGACCGTTCTGCCGCAACTTCATGTTTTAATTTGGGGTAACAAACGCGGCGTATAGCCCTTTGCCCTCGCATTGTAGGAATAGTAAAATGACAAAAGAAGATATCTACGCAAATCTCCAACAGCTGGGAAGCCCAACTGAACTGCCTGACAATCCGGAAAAGGCAATTTTAGAAAAAGTTCCCAATCCACAAGCAGGCACAGGATATGTTGTTCGCTTCACGGCGCCAGAGTTTACGTCTCTTTGCCCCATGACAGGAGCCCCTGATTTTGCGCATCTCGTTATTGACTATATTCCAGGGGATTGGCTTGTGGAAAGCAAGTCGCTAAAACTGTTTTTGGGGTCGTTCAGAAATCATGGGGCTTTCCACGAAGATTGCACCGTCTCTATCGCAAAACGGTTGGTGGATATATTGGAACCCCGGTGGTTGCGTATCGGCGGCTACTGGTATCCGCGCGGTGGCATCCCCATAGATGTTTTCTATCAAACTGGAGAAGCACCAACAGGTGTTTGGATACCAGAACAAGGCGTTCAAAGTTACAGAGGCCGCGGATAAAGGCCACAAAAAAAGCCCCGATAATTTCGGGGCTTTTTAGTATCAGTTTGCGAGGGGCTATTCTTTGACCATATGAACCACTTGTTGTGGGTATGGAATAGAGATACCGCCTTTATCGAAGGCTTCTTTCATAGCTTTTGTCATATCAAATTTTAAAGGCCAATAGTCGCCACTATTGCACCAAATCCGCACCGTGAAATTCACTGAACTGTCTGCAAGTTCTGAGACAACAACCATAGGTGCAGGATCTTTAAGTGCACGAGTATCGGCTTCAATAAGTCCGAGCATAATGCCACGCGCTTTATCCATATCGTCTTCATAGGCAATGCCGATAACCATATCAACGCGGCGAGTATCATGAAAACTGAAGTTCTTAATAGCACTTCCCCAGACAGATGCATTGGGAAGGATAATCTGAACGTTATCACCAGTTGCCATCTCGGTTGTGAATAAATTCACAGCTTTAACAGTGCCGGCATGACCTGCCACTTCAACAAAATCACCGATGCGCATTGGACGGAAGAACAGAAGCATCACGCCGCCAGCAACATTTGACAATGTCCCCTGCAACGCAAGACCGATAGCAAGACCCGCAGCACCCAGAACAGCAATCAAACTTGCTGTTTGAATACCGAACTGAGCCAGTACAAATAGAAGCGTAATCGTCATAATTGACATACGACTTAAACTTGCGAGGAAATTGACGACAGTTTTATCGACGTCTTTCTTCGACAATACCTTAGTGACCGTCTTCGGCACGCGTTTTGAGATCATATTGCCAACAATCAGGATGACAATGGCGCCCACAATATCCAAACCGTAGGTGGTCAATACTGTCACCAGCTCTTGCCCGACCTCTTCCAAATTAAAATTTTCGAAAAAACTCATATGCCGTTCCCCCCTGCTGACGTTGTCACCGAATGGCGCCGTCGCAGATCCTTTTAATATTCATCTATAGATTAGTTTGGACTAAATTGCCCTCTGACAAAACCTATTTTTTATAGTCTGTGGCCACGCCATAACGGGGATCTTCAAGTACTGAAATTTCCACCATATTTTGGGCTTTATGTAACAGATCCAAGCAGTCTTCGCTTAAATGGCGCAGATGTAATTGTTTCCCGGCGCTAGAATAACGCTCTGCCAAGCTGTCAATTGCCTGCAGCCCTGAATGGTCCACAACACGTGAGTTTTCAAAATCAATTATAATGTCATCTGGATCGTTGGCGTAATCAAATAAATCGGAAAAATTGGCGGCCGATCCAAAGAACAAAGGTCCATCTACTTTATAAACCTTGGTTCCATTATCGCTAGTTTCAACGATAACATGAATCTTTTTGGCGCTTTCCCACGCATATACGAGTGCGGAAACGATAACACCCACAACCACAGCAATCGCCAAATCACTATAAACAGTAACCGCAGAAACGAGGATCAGCACAAAAGCATCATGAAGTGGAATCTTATTCAAAATTCGGAAACTCGACCACGCAAAAGTGGCAATCACCACCATGAACATAACGCCGACGAGAGCCGCAAGTGGGATCTGTTCAATCAAAGACGATCCAAATAGAATAAACGCAAGCAAGAATAAGGCCGCCGATATACCTGAAAGACGCTTCCGTCCACCAGACGTCACGTTGATCATGCTCTGACCGATCATAGCGCAACCACCCATGCCGCCAAACAGACCTGTCACCGTATTAGCTGCGCCTTGGGCAATACATTCTTTACTAGCGCCACCGTGGGTTTCAGTCAGCTCGCTCACCAAGTTCAGTGTAAGCAGGCTTTCGATTAAACCAATTGCCGCCAAAATGATTGAATAGGGAAGAATGATCCAAAGCGTTTCGAGAGTGAACGGTACCGCGGGTACATGAAATTCTGGAAGGCCACCGGCAATAGAGGCCAGATCACCGACAGTGCGGGCATCTAGCCCCAACCAAATCACCAACATGGAGATGGCAAATATGCCAACCAATGGTGCAGGAATAGCTTTGGTTACGCGTGATGTGAAATAAATAATACCCATTGTTAGAGCGACGAGACCTAACATGATGTACATGCTAGAGCCTTCCATCCACACCATTTGGCCATTTGTATCTGCAATTTGGAATTGGCCTAATTGCGCGAGGAAGATAACGATTGCCAAACCGTTCACAAACCCAAGCATAACGGGATGGGGCACCATACGAATAAATTTACCCAGCTTGAAAACACCCGCCAGTATTTGAATTATTCCCATAAGCACAACCGTCGCAAATAGATATTCAACACCGTGCAAGGCCACCAAACTGACCATCACTACAGCAAGCGCGCCAGTTGCACCGGAAATCATACCGGGGCGGCCACCAAACACAGCTGTAATCAATCCCACCATAAAAGCTGCATACAATCCGACAAGCGGATGAACGCCCGCGACGAATGCAAAGGCCACGGCCTCTGGCACCAACGCTAGGGCTACGGTGAGCCCAGAAAGTAGTTCTGTTTTAATGCGAACTATTGAGTATGAGGTATCGACAGTTGCGATTTTTGGGGTTTCTGTTTGCACGTTACGTACCTGACTTATAAAGAATAAAGGCACCGGCAATTGTGCACCGCACCAAATCAACCGCCGCTTTTACCGCAGTTGGTTGGCTTTTACCAGATCTTTCCTAACAGCTCCCTAAAGGGGTCTAAATTTGAGACCAAAAAGAGGCAAATAATTTCTAATATTATTTTCAGTTGATAAATGATGTCTTGACTTCCCCTGCTAAAACGAGCATATGCCTCTGCACATTCGAAATAAACTGAGCAGTTGCAGCATTTGCTTTGACAGCTCCATTTCGTTGGGTAATGAGAACAGTATTTCCGTAACATGTTTATGTTGCTGCCGGTCAGATCATCCTTCAGATAATCCGAGCCAGGCTGGGAGAGACAGTTCCCACCTTTTGGCTTTATCGCACTGGACACCTACATTGGTGTTTCCGGGCGAACCTCTGTGAGGACAGAATATTTATGACTAGTTTTTCCGATTTGAATCTTGATGAACCGCTTTTACGTGCTCTTGAAAAACAAGGATACGAAACCCCAACACCAATTCAAGGATCAGCAATCCCCCATCTTCTCGAAGGCAAAGATCTAATGGGGATCGCACAAACAGGCGGCGGCAAAACTGCAGCCTTTGTACTTCCGATCCTTCAAACATTGTCTCAAGATCGCACACGGCCTAAAGCACATATGCCAACAGCGATTATTATTGCGCCAACCCGCGAACTCGCTAGCCAAATCGGCAAAGCAATCCAGATTTTCACCCGCGACATTAAAATGTTTCATACAGTTGTCTATGGCGGCGCGCCTTACGGCCCGCAAATGAAAGACCTGCAGCGCGGCGTTGACATTCTAGTGGCAACACCCGGCCGGTTAATGGATCATATGAAGCGCGGCACAGTCAAACTGGACAATATTCAAACATTCGTCCTTGATGAAGCCGACCGTATGCTTGACATGGGCTTTGTGGAAGATGTTCAAGAAATTGCCAGCAAGATGCCTGCGAACCATCAAACTGTGATGTTCTCGGCAACTATGAGCCCGCAGATTAAACGTTTATCAAAAACGCTTCTCAACCAACCTATGTATGTTGAAGCCCCTCGCGAGACTGCTGTCGCAAGCACAATTGAGCATTCCGTCCTTATGGTCTCTCGTGATCACAAGAAAGACCTGCTCATGCATCTTTTGGGTCAATCTGACAAAACGAAGGTCATTGTGTTTGTTCGGACCAAAGCCTCTACAGAAGGCCTTGTGGAAGATATTCACAAAAACATTGAAGGCATTAAAGCGAACTGCATTCATGGTGACAAACCTCAACGGGCGCGTGAGCGGACGTTAAGGTCCTTCAAGAATGATCGTATTACTGTGTTGGTGGCGACAGATGTTGCTGCCCGCGGCATCGACGTTAGCGGCATTTCACATGTGATCAATTATGATCTTCCAATGGAAGCTGAGAACTATGTTCATCGGGTAGGTCGTACGGGCCGTGCCGGTGCGTCAGGCATCGCCATCTCAATTTGTGAGCCACGCGAAAGAAATCTTCTTCGAAGCGTTGAAGAATTCATCAAACAAAAAGTAACTGTGGATGATGACCATCCCTTCCCGGCTCCGGCGTACAAAGATAAGCGCGCACCAGGAAAACCAAAAGGGCGTCCTTTCTCGAAAACTAAAAAACCAGCCTTTAAGGGAAAAGCAAAACTCGGTGGTAAGCCCGGCGGCAAACCTGGTGGCAAGCCAGCCAGGACTGACAAACGCGCGGATACACGAACTAAGCATGTGGGAGCCAAACCAGCTTCACGCTCATCTGCAAGACCTGCAGCCAAGCGTCAAAACTTTAAACATGCCAGCTAACAGTTTCCTCTAGTAAAATAGACAATTGACCTTCGGGAATGTGACTGCCAAATTCAAATAATCCTTTTGGATATTTATGAGAAGGCAGAGCATTTCCGATGGACGACCATTTTCCAATCCAATCTTTAGAAGTTGCCGGCACCTATAAGGCGCTCCCGTCGAGTGTTCGCGGTAAACTTCTGGATATACGGAACCTCATCTACACCATTGCGACTTCAAACGAAGCCATAGGGACTATTGAGGAGTGTTTGAAATGGAACCAAGTCAGCTACCTGACAAAATCACCAAAAAGCGGAACAACAATTCGATTAGGGTATAAACCCCAAACGGGCCAATACGCGATCTATGTTCCCTGCACAACGACACTCATAGAAGACACCAAAGAGATGGCACCGCAGGGCTTCAATTATGAGAAAAATAGAGCCCTTTTATTTAGTGTTGATGCAGAACTTCCAATTCCGTTGGTGAGCGAATTTCTTTTCCGCGCCCTCACCTATCACAAAAAACGAAAAAACCTTTAGGCACCAGATCGCTTATGAGACGCTAACTTCTGGCGAAGTATCGCGCGGGCTTGTTGAACGCGTTTGCGCGCATTATCGTTTGAAATGTTCAGTATTTCAGCAATTTCAGAATATTCATCTCCTCTGACTAAACGCATTATCAATGGCTCCCTTAGTTTTACAGGTAAGTCATTTATCGCTTTCGTCAGATGCTCCCCAAGTTCCGAATTTAAGAGCTCGCCTTCGGGTGTTAGGTCAATTTTTTCAAACGTATCCTCTTCAACCGTAACAACCTCTTTTACCTTTTCACCCAGCCGAAACCGTCGCTTATTCGATCGATGGGCATCAATGCAAATATTATGTAGTAGGCGGGCAAACCAGGCCCGTTCATTCAAGATTTGGTCCGCATGATTTTGATATTTTTCAAAAGCTCGAATAGTCGCGTCACTTAGCGCATCTTCTGCATCCATGGCGCTAATATTCATCCAAATCATGCTTAATCGACGTAGATACTCACGATGCTTATTCCAAGCGGTCCAGAAGCAAGGTTGTTCGGAGGCCATTGGAGCTCTGCCGACTTCAACCAACCCGGATCCCATCGGAACTGAGATTATTTCCATATTTTCTGATACTGGTAAACTGGATCTTTGGGACACGATGCCACCTCCACACTTAAAGCAACCAATAAGCTCTCTTAATTCTAGTTTTGTATTTTGATTTACTAAACTTGGGTTGCATTTTTCACTTTTAAAGTGTGTTTAGTATTTTTTTTCTCCTTATTGGAGAATTCATTAAAGCCTATATCTACCCGGCTTCACACCATTACTAAATGATTACAGATAAAACAAAGGAAGAATTGAAAATGTAAATTACTTGTCAAAATATTTCAGTAAATATTAAGTATTGAATTTGATTTTATTAGTATTACTTTACTTTTTTACTTAGGAGAATACTAATGACTTCAGATAAAACAAAAAACTATTCAAATAATATTGCAGATTCTGTTATGGCTGTTAATCAAATTGTGCTTGGTAGTGCAGCTTCAACTGCAATGGCGACAATGTATATTTCCATGGCACACGCAGCAGGTGTGGGTGCTCAAAACTCTGTCTCTACTCAAAATCATCTCAATATAATTGGAACAGCGGCATTAGCCGCAGGTACTGGGAACATTTTGTGGGAGGGAATTAACAGACAAATTTCTAATATGCCACTGAAAGATCGCATCAATAACTATGAGCTAATGCAAAACGCAATTTCCGGAAATACACAGGCAAACGACGGCGAACCAGATGATCCAAAAAGCAAGGACGCAGACGCTGAACCAAGCGCAGATGGCGAAACATCCTAAAGGTCAGTTCAAAAGAAGGTCATCCATAATTTCCGTATCAGATAAACAAAGTGCGAGTATTGATCATGCCTGATGATAAGAAACCAAAACCGAGTTCGAACATCAATTTTGCCGTGGCGAATGTGGAAGAGTCGTCTTCATTTGCCATGGGGCTCCTATATCAATTTGCAGCGCATTCATCAGGTCTAGCTCTTGAAAATGCCACTATAAACTCGAATGTCCTAAACAGTGTCAATACCGCAAATGGGGTTTCACTATCTGCATTGAAGAATGCGGAAGCCGCGGTTTTGATTGCGCAAAAGACCACGATTGGCGAATCCTATAACGCGCAGACCGCAGCAATTACTCAAGCCCTTAACTCACAAACCCAAACAGCTATTACAGGTTTGAATGCCGTATCTAGCGCCGGTGCAACTGCCCTCGCTGCCCAAACCTGTCAGGAAATCGCTGGCATCACAGCCGATGCAATCGCTGCAACTGCCGTGGCTATGGACAGTATTGTCAAAAAAATGGGTGGGTAGTTAAGTTACAATAATAGGGGCTTCTTTTGTTATGATAAGCGTATGCTCAAACTGCGCCGAATGTGATCCGTCGATTGTAAGTAGCGTCCATCCATCCCGCCCTTCTCTGTAATTACCGATCCCTTGAGTCAGGAAGGGTTCAATTGTAATAACCAACCCTTCCTGCAACTTCATATTCGGCACTGGCATAAACCGGTTATGAACCTCTGGCGGTTCATGAATATTACGCCCCACGCCATGCCCAACTAACCCATCGATAATTTGAAACCCAGCTTCAGAAGCCACCGTCTCCACCGCTCTGCCGATTTCATTAATGGCGTTGCCTGCAAACGCAGCCTTGATCCCGGCATCCAACGCTTTCTTTGTTGTCGAGCAAAGAAGCAAAAGTGGCTCAGAGACATTTCCCACTGGGATTGATCGACCAGAGTCGGCCCAATAGCCATTCTTTTCAGCAGAAACATCTATGTTTACAAGCTGCCCTTCTTCCAACGCTCTCGGCCCTGGAATCCCATGAGCCGCCTCGTCGTTTACACTGATACAGCTAAATCCGGGAAAATTATAAGCAAGTATTGGCGCTGATCTCGCCCCGTTATCTGCCAGTAGCTTGCCGACAACCGTATCCAAGTCAAGGGTGGTTATTCCCGGGCGCACCTGTTTTTCGACTTCATCCAAAACAAATCGAATTATACCCCCGATTTCGGTTAGGCCGTTTATTTCTTCTTCGGTTTTCGCAATCATATTCGCCCAACTCTGAGGTGCAAAAAAATCATTCAAGCATATGTTTTTGATCGTATTTTCTATGCACTTATCTTCTCATCGAAATGAGAGTATTCGCAAATCAAAAAAAGAAAATCGGTCATTTTTTTTCACATAGTCTCGAAAGGGCACGTCTTTCCGCTGTCGAATGATTTGCATACCGCAGTCATTATTCAAATACACATGGAGGAAAACCATATGGCTGACGATACCCCTGTAAACAGCCAAATCACGGATGCAGTTACCCAGTCAAATATTACTGTACTAGGCAATGCACCTGCA
>CAJXWA010000049.1 GCA_913062525.1 uncultured Alphaproteobacteria bacterium
AACAGCCCGGCAGGCGTTGGTTGCCGTTTAACTTCCAGGTATTTCCCGTTTTTTTGTTTTCGAATACTGTTATACGGACTGAAACTCCTGAGGCTCTCCATGATGACTTCATATTCTTCATCAGAGAAGTTTTCCCCACTATTTGGGCTCTGGTTTATTCCTCTGAGAATAGTTTCAACAGTAGCCCCAGTGAACAGTAATTCTTCAGGGCAATTCAACAGTTCAAAATACCTGTCATTCCAAAGCGTTAGTTTCAGATCATTGTCAAGAAGCGTAATACCTGTATCGACATTTTGCATAACCGTTTCAAGGATCGACTCTTTTTGTGTTATTTCGACTTGGCGGTTTGCGAGTTCTTTTGTTCGGTTGCGAACACGTTCATCAAGTTTAGTATTAGCCTTTTCGAGGGCGGTTCTGGAGGCATGTAATTCGGAGACATCGGTATATGTCGTTATAAACCCACCATCTGGAAGCGGATTGCCATCAACCTTTATGACAGCACCGTCTGGGCGGGTTCGCTCGAACGAATGTGATTCAAATTTTGCGGCAAGTTCCAGACGTGCCAAAACTTGTTCTTCAACATCGCCTGGTCCGTATTCATCCCTTAGAGCATTATAGCGAAAGACGTCGGACAGATGGGTTTTGCCAACCACCATCAAATCGTCGGGCAGATCCATGATTTCAAGGAATTTCTTATTGGCAAAAACCAAATAGAATTCAGAATCTATAACGCTAATGCCCAAATCAAGATGATCCAGAAACGAAACCGTCTGTTCTATTTTATTATTAATGCCCAAGGGTACAGTCCTCAATCAACTGATAAATCCACTTATACGCAATACTCTTTTGATAATGTGAGCATATCTAGAAGATCCTAAATTTGTGCTAACACTTTATGTTGTTTTCGTTCTAGCTAATTATCTAATTACGCTATTTATACTAATACTGAAAACTAGAGATCTAAGGTGATCCAAATAGGCGTATGATCTGATGGCCTCTCCTGTCCGCGGGGAGCCTTGTCAATACCTACATTGGTTAGCTGATCAGCGGCTTGCGGGGATAGCAACAGATGATCTATGCGGATGCCGTTATCTTTTTGCCAAGCACCGCGTTGATAGTCCCAGAAAGTGTAGTTGATGTCGGGTGTAAAGCTACGATAGGCGTCTGTATATCCCATATTGAGAAGCTGTCTAAACTTATGACGGCTTTCTGGTCGCGTTAAAGCATCACCTTCCCATGCTTTGGCGTCATAACAATCTTCGTCTTGGGGAATAACGTTATAGTCGCCGGACAAAACCACAGGGGTTTCACTTGTCAAAAGCTTTTCAGCGTGACTAATCAACCGGTCCATCCATCCAAGCTTGTAAGGAAATTTTTCCGTGTCTACTGGATTTCCGTTGGGTAGGTATATTGAGGCAATTCTGACACCATTAATTGTGGCTTCGATGTAGCGCGCCTGTTCATCGCTGTCGTCACCGGGAAGACCGCGCAGCACATCCTCAATGGGGAATTTTGATAGGATTGCCACGCCATTGTAGGTTTTCTGACCATGAGTTTCTATATGATACCCAAGGGCCTCTACTTCCTCTCGGGGAAAGCCTTCATCTATTGTTTTCAGCTCTTGAAGACATAAAACATCAACTGAGCTTTCAGTTAAGTAGTCGATCAATCGCGGAAGACGGGCTTTAACAGAATTTACGTTCCAGCAGGCAATTTTCATGAGAGGTGCAGGCCTTGTTTAATCAATGTTTATGGCGGAAGCTATTTCTGTAGGATTATTGCCATATTGACGAGCAAGTTCAAAGCTTAATGCGCGCATCAAACTGTATATTGGCATAAATGCCGAAAATAAGGGTGTTGCTAGATAGAAAAAGAAGAACCACAAGAGCAGGCAGCTGTTGCATTTGGGTTTTTAATTTGGAACGCCGCACCAATGAGATCATTGACATAATCCACTTCAGAACCTGCCAGATACATTAAAGATATACTGTCCACAAGAAGCGTCGCCCCTTTATTCGTAACAACTACATCATCAGGGTTTTGAGTGTCTTCTAGGTCAAAACTATATTGAAAACCTGAACATCCACCGCCATTTACAGCCACGCGCAGCATCTTCTTCTCGGACTTAAGATCGTCGACGATCAAGTTAATCCGAGTTGCTGCGGAATCAGAGAGCTTAATTGGAGGTTCAATTGTGTCCATTGCGTTCATATGACTGCTTTCACGCTCAATATATATCTACGACTTGTTACTTTAACAGCTATTGATGTATTTATCCTAAAGGCATTTGTCAATTCCTAGCGAAAACGAGCAAATAAGTAACCATGAGCACACAATATCTGTCGGTTATCCGCCAAAAAATGGAAACCGTTTTAAACAAGATCGCCCCGTTAGTTGCGTGCGATGCTGAAAATACAGTGTCTCAAATGGTCTTACGGCCGCCAAAAAATCCCGGCTGGGGAGATTTATGTACGAATATTCTTCTCATGGTGTGTAGTGATGATGAAGAAATGTGCGAAAAGATTGCCGTAGAATTTATTGATGAACTTGAACAAATTGATTTTGTCCATGCGGTAAAATTGTCGAAAAGTGGGTATCTCAATCTACACATCAAACCCGATTATTGGGGGGGGCAGCTCCTTGATATTTGTCAGGAAGGGATAAAATACGGCTTCAAGGACGACCTAGTCTCAATGGAACCGTTCATAGCCATGATGCCCACGAACACAGACGACTTGGTATCTCTAAGACAACAATGGACGGTGGAAGCCCTTTCAAAATTAGCAAAAGCAATTGGATGTGGCATCTCTTTGCAAAATTGGACGCCACCTGAACAACGTGGATTTTCATCAAAAGCTGCGATCTCTAAATGTTCAGAGAAAATCTTAAAGCTGTCTATCGTCTCAAATTCAGCTGATTTTGCTGTGAAATTCAGCCCTTTTCTGGCAGCTGATCGCTCTTATGACAATCCGGCTTTTAGTTTTCCTTATGTACTGGCGCGTATCGATGCACTTCTATCAGAGCACGCATCCGACACCATCGGTGAGGATGGTGTGATTTCGCCTGAACCCATCGATGCGGTGAATTTCACAAAAGAGATAGAGGTCGAACTTGCCAAACACCTCTGTCATTGGCCTATTTATTTAAGAAAAGCATTGGTACAGGGGGATATGTCGTATTTGACATCTTTCCTACAGGAGACAACCCTGCTATTTTTCAGGTTGTATCAGCAGGAGAAAATTCAGTCTTCTGACTATTTAAGTGAAAAAGGGTATAAAAATGCCCGCAAATTATTACTAAAATCAGTAAGCGCTCAAATTGGCGGTTGCTTAAAACTGATGGGTATCGACAGGGCAGAGGAGTTCATTTAGTGAGCGACAACCATAAATTTGATGATGATGACGATTTTTTTGAAGAAGAATATGTTCCATCGCTAAACCGCTGGAAATTATTTGGAACTGCGTTGGCTGTTGTCGTCGTAACCGGTTTCGGTATTGGCATCTGGTATGCCTATGACCAAGGTGTGAAGAAGGGTGTTCAACTTGCCCCGCCGATTATCAAGGCTGATAGCTCACCAGTTAAGCAAAAACCGGAAGATCCGGGTGGAATGGATATTCCCCATCAGGATAAAAAAGTCTTTGAAGTCATGAAGGCGGAAAAAGAAGAAGAAAAAATTGAAAAGTTAATGGCCGCTCCCGAAGAGGTGGTTAAAGAAGCCGCTCCTGTTGATATTCCTGAAACTGCGCCGAAAACAGCTGCGACTGGTTCAGATAATGCTGAAACTTTAATGGCAAAACCTGCTGAAAAAGCAGAAGATGTTGCGGCAGTTGCACAAAAGAAAACTGCTGACGTTGCTGCAATGGCAAAGGAGGCGACAAAAGCTGTTGAAGCTCCGAAAAAAGTTGAACCTGCACCTGAAAAGAAAGTTGTAGCGAAACCAGAAGTCAAAGCTGCCGCACAACCAGTTGTAACAGCAAAATCTGGATCATCGGTTTATCGTGTTCAGCTTGGGGCTTTCCGGTCTACAGATGCTGCGGAAAAAGCGTGGCTTGACCTTCAAAAGAAACATGAAGAACTTTTGAAAGGCGTTGCCCATAAAGTTCAAAGTGTTGAGATCAAGGGAAAAGGCAAATTTCATCGCCTGCAAGCAGGCGAGTTTGCTGACAAAACACCGGCTAGCGGTTTATGTTCGAAATTGAAGGCTCAAAAACAGGATTGCCTCATTGCCAAGAACTGATTTATCGGGCGTGAAGCCCGTTATTTTTTCCTGTGAAGGCTTTACCTTGACCAATGCCGAACGGGCTTTCTTTAAACAAGAAAATCCGTTTGGATTTATTTTATTTGCCCGCAATATTGATGACCCAGATCAAGTGAGAGCTTTGATTGCGGATTTCCGGCTATGCGTTGGTCGAAATGATGCGCCGGTTCTGGTAGATCAAGAGGGCGGACGTGTTCAACGATTTAAAGAACCCCATTGGTTCAAGGCGCCGTCCTTCGGCACTTTGGGCAAGCTATATGATCTGGACGCAACCAAAGGGGCGAGGGCGACAATCCTCGCAACGCAGCTTATTGCCGCAGATCTGCAAAACGTGGGCGTTACAGTAAACTGCTCACCGTGCCTTGATTTGAGTCTGGACGTTACATCATCGGTGATCGGGGATCGTTCCTTTCATGAAAACCCTGATGTCGTGGCACATCTTGCAAAGATCGTTGTTGATGAATATCTAAACGCTGGCATAACACCCGTCATAAAGCATATGCCGGGGCACGGGCGTGGTTCTGTGGACAGCCATTTAGAACTTCCAAAGGTGAGTACAAGTGTGGACGATCTGGCCGCGGATTTTTTACCGTTTAAAGAATTATCCTCTGCGCCGTGGGGCATGACAGCCCATATCGTTTTTGAGGCTATTGATCCTGAATACCCGGGAACGCAGTCAAAAACTGTTATTAATGACATCATTCGTGGTGAAATTGGTTTTGATGGTGTGTTGATAACTGACGATTTGAATATGAACGCATTGTCTGGATCACTTGGGATGAGGACAATTCGGGCGCAAGAGGCGGGCATTGATATCATCCTTCATTGTTCAGGAAAACTGGATGAAATGCAGGAAGTGATGAAGGTTTGCCTCCCGATGACGGAAGATACTATGCGCCGAATTGATACACAAAATTCACAGAATATCACGCAGGCTACTAATCCGCGTATCACCGAGAATATTGAGAATTTAAAGGAAGAGCTGGCGACATTGCTGGCGTTGGTCTGATTATGGATATTGAAAAATTAATTTACAATGCCTCCGTCTGGATACTTCCAGCGTTATTAGCGATTACGCTTCATGAGGCTGGACATGCGTTCGCCGCATGGAAGCTTGGTGATCCAACTGCAAAATCGCTTGGGCGTGTGACACTCAATCCGATTAAACATATTGATCCTGTTGGAACCATTCTTATACCGGCAGTATTATTACTGGTTAAAGCACCGTTTCTTTTTGGATATGCTAAGCCTGTTCCTGTCAATTTTATGAGATTATCTAACCCGCGTCGTGACATGGTTTGGGTGGCATTAGCTGGGCCAGCGATGAACTTCATACTGGCTTTCGCCTGTGCCTTGGGCATTCACATGGTGACACTGTTACCTGAAGGACCGGGTATGTGGGTGTTCCAAAATTTGAGAAATGGTATTATTCTCAACGTGGTACTGGGTGTTTTTAATCTATTACCTATACCGCCGCTTGACGGCGGACGCGTTGCTGTTGGGTTACTTCCTAAATTCTTGGCCATTCCATTTGCGAAGTTGGAGCGGTTTGGGTTTGTCATTTTAATTGGCGTGATCTTTTTGCTTCCAATGATCACCCGATCCATGGGCAGTGAGATTAATCTCATGGACTGGGTTTATAATGGACCCATTTCATATACGGTTTCCCTAATTGCCAAGCTGGCCGGTCTCGCCTAAACTTCTGAAACTATCAAAGCCATATTGGGGAGTAGGCTTTATTGGCAGAAGGTTCAGGACTATTTGATAAAGGGGGTACGTTTAAAGAAGACGTGCGCCCCATTCCATCGGAAAGCGCCCTCGTCGTTGATTTAGACGGCTTTGAAGGACCGCTGGATGTATTATTGGTCCTCGCCCGCGATCAAAAGGTTGATCTTCTTAAAATTTCTATTCTTGAGCTGGCAGAACAATATTTGGCTTTTGTTGAGGAAGCCCGAAAATTACGTTTGGAAATTGCCGCGGACTATCTTGTGATGGCCGCGTGGCTTGCTTTTTTAAAATCTAGACTTCTCCTTCCCCAAGAAGAAGATGAAGAAGGCCCCAGCGGTCAGGAACTGGCTGAACGATTGGCATTCCAGCTTAAAAAGTTAGAAGCCATGAGAGGCGCTGCTGAAAAATTGATAAATGGCACGGTAACCGGCCGGGATCGCATGAAAAGAGGGCGCCCTGAAGGGGTGACCGTAATCCGACATTCCAAATATGATTGTAGTTTGCGTGAATTGCTGACCGCTTATGCGCAGCAGGAAGAACGAAAAGGTATTCGAGATCCGTTGCGACTTATGCGATCCGCAGTCTTTTCGGTGGAAGCTGCCATCGAGCGTTTAGAAAAAATGCTTGGTAAATTACCGGAGTGGGCGGATTTGAGAGCTTATATTCCTGAAAACTTAACCGACCCATTTGCCATACGCTCAGCCGAAGCATCAACCTTATTAGCCAGTTTGCAATTGGTAAAGGAAGGGCAAATGGAATTACGTCAAAGCGAGACGTTCGGTCCCATTCAAGTCCGGCAAACAACAAGGGATGATGAGCAATGAGTGTAAATCCAGAACATACTAGAATGGCTGAAGCACTGCTTTTTGCAGCGAAAGAGCCGTTGGATGAAATAAGCATTGCCGCCAGATTACCAGATGATGCGGATATTCCTGCGATTTTGGAACTGCTTGAGAAAACCTATGAACATCGGGGCATAAATCTTAGTAAACTTGCTGGAAAGTGGTTTTTTCTGACAGCCCCTGACTTATCTTGGTTGTTACAAGATGAACGAGAAGCCAATAGAAAGCTCAGCCGCGCGGCTCTCGAAACTCTTGCAATCATCGCCTACCACCAACCTGTTACCCGGACTGAGATAGAAGAGGTCCGGGGGGTGGGCCTTAGCCGTGGTATTATGGATGTGTTGTTTGATGCCGGTTGGATCCGGCCTCGTGGTCGCCGTAGAACGCCCGGAAGGCCTGTAACCTACGGGACAACCGAAGAATTTCTAATACATTTTGGTTTAGACGACGTGCGAGACCTACCGGGCTTTGATGAAATGAAAGCAAGCGGATTGTTAAATACAGAACCTTCAGGTCTGTTTGAGAGTTTTGGGGAAGGCGCTCTTGATCCTGAAGAAGAAGAGGATTAGGAGTTTTCTCGCAGTTTTAGGGATTTAACTTGTTCTGCAAGCCAGCGTTTCGTGCATTTTTGTTGAGAAATCCCAAGATCCAATAACGCAATTCGGAAACTGTCTGCTTTCCGTTCAATCATACCAACTCGAATTTCAGACAAAAGCTTCAGCTTATCTTTCGTGCGACGCAAATGAGCTGCATATTTTTCGATTTGCTGTTCTGGCGAAAGTTGATTGAAAAATTGAACTTTAACGAGCAGTGGATTCCCCAAAAAGAAGTCGTAAATGGGTGTCGTATCCTCTTGAAGTTTGGTTTCTAACCAATTTTGAAACCAAATTCTTCCCTCAGATGTAACCGTATAAATAGTTCGTGTTCTATTACTTTTACTGACATCTTGCCTGCCACTTATGATGTTCTCTTTCTCCAATTTACGGAGTAAAGGATAGAGAACACCGTCATTTACAGAATCTGCCGGTGCGACCCTCGGCGCCAAAATCCGTTTTAGCGCGTAGGCATGATTTGGGTGGTCCAGTAGGAGGCCGACCAGAGTTTCACGTAGATTTGTTGACATACCTTGCCTTGTATTGAGTTTTACAATGGCATGGTATGTTTACGATTTTTAGAATGCAACAGCTACGTTTAGAAGTGATCCTCCAACTTCCCTGAGAAATCAAGAACCTAGTTGCTGGATACGGTCACTGTGGCGCTATTTTTAGCGGTTAAATAATCCCCAACAATAATGTTTAATTCATCTGCCACCAATATTCGCGTATGCCCATAAGTTTCCGTCTTAACGAGAGTTGATTTTGGACATAAAGAGTGAATTTTGTCACCCTCAGTATGGGGAACAAACCTATCCTTTTTGTCGTAAACCAGAAGCAGATGTGATGCAGGGTTGGCGTAATATTCCGATTTTTCTAGATCACTCCATGACATTTCAAATTGATCGGCAATCCGCTTTTTATACCAAGATAAAACTGAGTTTCGCGGATCTAATTTGCGGACAAGGGCTCTAATGGGCGGAAACGGATAAGAGGGTGCGCAGATGCAAATAAATTTCTCAGCTTGAATTCGGCCCAAATGGTGAGCAGCCATCATGGTCATTGCGCCTGCAGAATGGCCGACATAGGCGTATATTTTGTCATCCAGTGATTTTGAGAAAGCAGTAACGTCACGAATGAAGTAATCCCATTGTGTGTAATTTTTAGGCGCATCCCCATGGCCTGTTACATCAAAGACTATGCATCTATAACCGCGCTTGGAGATTTCTTGGGCATGGACCGCCATTTGACTAGCTTGACCGCCCCAACCGTGTACAAACACAACGATAGGTCCGTTTCCCCATTCCCAAGCATTTATTTCACCGTTCATCCCCAATTTAGTTATTTTTGCGAGAGCCATGGCGTCTTTTTCTCGCTCGGAGAGATTAAGTGGTTTTGTTTGTCCTACGAGTTTTTTTACAATATGAAAGGCAAGTGCATCTGGAGTAATTTTCAGAATATGTTTGATAATTCTTGTGGGCATTTTTGCTCTCTTTTTTATGAAATATAGTGTTGATTAATATCAAATGGATCCGACTGGATTCCAGTTGGTCATGTAAACCGTTATTGCTGCGAATAGTCCGTAAATTGTCATTCCTGCAGCCACAAGAATGAAGAAATGCGTGGGAGTGGCGTCAAACTGCGCAAGGATCCAACACTAAAACCCAAAACACCCCCCAATCCAGCCTGCAATGTCAAAATTGCGAAAAGAGTTTGAGACGGGATCTTCATATTACCGCACCCCCGGAGAATAGACATGAGCATGCTGGTAAGCCAGACGGCTGCTGATCCCATGAACACAATGTTACTATATGCCAAGGCCTCTTCCATGACTTGCCCGCGAGCACCGAGGAAGTGAAAAAGGGGGCGAGCAAAAGACAACATTAACACTGTAAACAGAGTACCCGCCAAGATCCCAATGACTAGAGAATGAACTGCTATCGCTTGGGCGCGGGTTTCGTTCCCTGCACCCAATGCCCGGCTAATGGCAGAAGAAACGCCTCCCCCCATGGCACCATTTGAGAATGATTGTTGGAGGACTATCATTGGAAATACAACAGCTATACCGGCGAGGGCAACGGTTCCCATATTTCCTACATAGGCAAGTTCAACAATAGTCCCGAATACGGAAGCCACCAAAATCAACATATTTGGCGCACTAAGCTGAATAAGCGTTGAAAAAACCGGCCCTTCCGTGACCGCAGCAATCTGTTCGCAGCGCGTGTTTATGTTTTTATCTAGTGTTTGCGAGGACATTTTTATTATTCCTTATTACCTACAATCTAGGTATAAAGAAATATCATCGAATTCTAAATAATGTCAAATTTATTCATTTGATGTTAAGCGCTGCTCGCTTGCAGATTATCTAAGATTGGTCATATTTTCTGGGTTTTACGGAGCGTTTGCAGGGTTGCTTGTGTTAGCGGCGAAGGAAGGTCTGTTCGTGAAAACCATTTGTATTCAGAGAGTGCATCTGGTTCTCTAATTGAAGGACTTCCTGAAACAATTACGGCATTGTAAACGGGGGCCAGCCAATGTTGTCCCGCCGGAATATCAATGTAATTCACAAGGTGAACTAAGCCGTTTAAATTTATTTTTACGCCCAACTCCTCCATCACTTCACGGATGGTTGCAGCTTCAGTTGTTTCACCAAAATCGACTTTACCGCCGGGGAAACCCCAGTGATTTTTTTCTGGAGCGCGTTTCCGTTTTACCAAGAGTATTTCTGAAGTTGCATTTTCGATAAGCGCGCCGCATCCAACTCTCGGTGCTGCTTCAACTACATTCTTCATTTAGTCCTCAATTATATCTAGGAGTGGGGGCCGTCACTGATTTTGAATTACATGGGGAATATTTAACTTATGTGTCTGACTTCGGATAGCAAAATAACGTGTAGAAAAGCACTTAGCTGCACGATTGCGCGTCCGAATGTCGCACCTGAATGCGAATAATTCTTATTTACAGCTGTGTGGATTAGGCCTATTGAGAAGAGAAAATTCAACGTCTAGAGGAAGCTGGCTTTTGGCGGTTGCTGAACCCAACATACGCAATAGAATGTTACAGAATGATCTTAAGCGACGATCAGTGTCCATTCTTGCATTGGCAGTGGCGGCATTAATTGCTGTACCCATATTGGTCGTTATCGGCTTTATCTTTGTGCCGACAGGTGATATTTGGCAACATCTCGCAACAACTGTTCTTCCTAACTATCTGATTAATACTGCTTTATTGACAATCGGTGTCAGCTTTCTGGTCCTCTCAATTGGTGTGAGCTGCGCGTGGTTTGTTACCATGTATGAGTTCCCTGGACGACAGCATTTCTCGTGGGCGCTTTTTTTGCCCCTCGCAATGCCTGCCTATATCATTGCGTATACCTACACTGGAATGTTCGATTTTGCAGGGCCGGTTCAAACCACTCTTCGAGATTTCTTCGGATGGGGCCGGGATGACTATTGGTTCCCTGAAATGCGCAGTGTTGGCGGCGCAGCTCTAATGTTAGGGCTGGTTTTATACCCTTACGTATATCTGGTTAGTCGCGCTGCGTTTAATGAACAATCTGTCGCGGCTTTAGAAGTTGGCCGGACCCTTGGACGTAGCCCGCTACAAGTCTTTCTTGGGATTGCGCTGCCTTTGGCGCGCCCTGCTATTGTCGCGGGACTTGCGTTGGCGCTTATGGAAACGTTAAGCGACTTTGGAACCGTTCAATATTTTGCCGTGGATACATTTACCACCGGAATATACCGAACTTGGCTTGGGTTGGGTGAGCCTGCCGCGGCCGCGCAATTAGCGGCCATGTTAATGGGATTTGTTTTTCTTCTGGTTATTTTGGAAAGAATTAGCCGGGGAAAGCGAAAATACCATCATACGGGCGGGCGATATCAAACCATTAACCGGCAACAGCTTACCGGCTGGAAGTCCATTGTGTGCAGTTTGTTTTGTTTCGTGCCCGTATTTTTTGGATTTTTGCTGCCTGTAGGCTGGCTTCTCAATAAAAGCATTTTATACCCTGAGACGGTCTTTAATCTCGGATTTCCGTCACTGGTTATCAGCAGTATCTCCGTTGCTGTTGCGGCAAGTATTCTCGCACTGCTAATCGCTATGTTCTTGGTCTATGCAAAGCGTCAAGATCGCAACGCTGGCGGCTTATCGCTTAGGAAAATATCTGTGAGAATTGCTGCAATGGGATATGCAATTCCAGGGCCGGTTCTTGCCGTTGGTGTTTTGATCCCGTTTGGCTTTGTCGATAACTCGGTTGATCGCTTTATGCGCGACACATTTGATATATCAACGGGGTTGATTTTAAGTGGAACTCTTATTGCTTTGATGTTTGCCTATGTGGTCAGGTTTTTAGCCGTCTCCTTAAATACGGTTGAGGCAAGTGTTGAAAAAATTACACCCAATATGGAAATGGCAGCTCAAACTATGGGAGTTACGGGCCTGAACGCCATATTTAGAGTTCATATTCCCATCATTTCAGGGAGTGTTATGACGGCATTACTTTTGGTATTTGTGGATGTATTGAAAGAGTTGCCTGCGACCTTGATAATGAGGCCGTTTGGATTTGAGACATTGGCTGTCAGGGCTTACGAGTTAGCATCTGATGAGCGATTGGCTGAAGCTGCAGGACCGTCGATCGCCATTGTTGCCGCTGGCATTATCCCTGTTATTATATTAAGCCGGGCAATTGGGCGCTCTCGTCCGGGACAAGGGTCTAAAGGTTAGAGAATGAGTAAACTGGAAATATCAAACCTGAAACACAGAAACAGCGATAATTTTGTTGTTCAGATTGAAAACCTAACCGTGAATACGGGTGAAATTGTTTGCTTGCTCGGCCCGTCCGGCTGCGGAAAATCAACAACATTACGTTTGGCTGCAGGTCTTGATCAGGCAGAGGCCGGCGATATTTTTATCGGAGATGAGCAGGTGGCGGGGAACAGTGGTTTTGTTCCGGCCGAAGATCGACATGTTGGTCTGGTTTTTCAAGATTATGCCTTGTTTCCGCATTTAAGTGTGCTTGGGAATGTGACATTCGGACTGTCTGAAAAGAATAAGCAAGCCCGGGATGCTATCGCTCTTCCGTTGCTAAAACGCATGGGGTTGCAGGAGGATCAGGATAAATATCCTCATATGCTATCGGGCGGTGAGCAGCAGCGCGTCGCTCTTGCACGTGCACTTGCGCCAAACCCGCGCCTTTTATTGATGGATGAGCCATTCTCGGGACTGGACGCGGTTCTTAGGAATATTGTTCGAGATGAAACCTTTCGGATTTTAAAAGAAACCTCCACGACTGTTTTGCTCGTGACCCATGATCCAGAGGAAGCCATGCGAATGGCCGATCGGATTGTTTTGATGAAAGATGGGTCCATTGTGCAACAAGGCACACCTGCCGAACTCTATGGGAAGCCTGTCGATCAGTTCGTGGCCTCCTTCCTTGGCAGTGTAAATACGGTAGCCGCAAATTCTGTCGATGGTATTTTAGAGACGGAACTGGGGCAAGTCCCTCATGCAGGTGCGACCAAGGCACGTGGTAAATGTGAAGTCCTTATCCGACCTGAGGCCATTAGGCTTGGCCCTGTTCGGGGCGAGGGTGAGGTAACCGCAACTGTTAATGCCGTCCGAAATTTAGGACCTTTTGCTCTTATCGAACTTGAACTTTCTACAGGACGGCGGGTAACAGCGCGCGCAGCCACTGTTTTGCAGCCTGAAGAAGGCGAAATTTGTTCGATCTCCCTTGATCGACGTCAAGTCTTCCTATTTCCAGCTGACTAAGATAGCCAACTTATGTAATTTGCTGCAGCAATGACAAAAATAACTGTCGTATCTTGTGGGTTTCATGGTTATATAGGGCATGGGAGATTGTTACGTTGATCCGGTGCGGCGAAAAACGCCACGGCGATGAGTAACAGCTAAATTTATTTATGGATCTCAAACGTGAGATCAGGAGTTTTTATTATGAGTATTGGTCCTTGGCAGATTGTGTTGATCCTCGTCATCGTGCTCATCATTTTCGGTGCTGGTAAATTGCCGCGCGTTGCAGGTGATTTGGCAAAAGGCATCAAAAATTTCAAAAGCGGTATGAATGAAGACGATACCGAAACTGAAGATAAGAAAGAAATCAAAAGCACCAGCTCGGCTAAAGATGCTGAAGAAGACAAAGATAAAGCATCGCAAGGTTAATTGCGCTGAATTCTGTTTCTTCTGCGGAGGGTAGTATCATGGTGAGCCATGTTTGATATTGGCTGGTCGGAGATGGTCTTTGTTGCCATCATCGCAATTATTGTCATTGGGCCTAAGGATTTGCCGCGCACTGTTGCGGCGATTGCTAAATATATTCGAAAAGCCCGCGGCTATGCGCGTGATTTCCAAACCGGAATAGATGATTTGGCCCGCGATGCTGAACTTGATGACCTGAAAAAAACGGTTCAAAAGACCGTTAAGGGCGATAATTTCAACATCAAAAAACAGATCGAAGACGCTGTTGGTTCTACAGACGATTTTTCGTCGATGTTTGAAGATGCCAAGCCGGATATTGTGGATGATAAGCCCGCAACCTCTGACAATAATAACGAAGCGGTAACCCCGCCAGAAAACGCCATTGGCGGACCTTCTGAGAGTGCTGATGAGCCTGCGCCTGAACCAAAAGTTTCATCCTAATGAACGCAGATAGCAATATTGAAGATAGCAAGGCTCCCTTGATGGAGCATATTATTGAGTTTCGTAACCGGCTTGTGTATTCGGTTGTCGCTCTCCTAATAGCTTTTGTTTTGTGTTATATCATTGCCCCTGAGTTGTTTTCGTTTTTGGTTCGCCCATTAGTGGAAGCCTTTGGTGACGATATTGAAGGTCGGAGAATGATCTTCACCGGTCTCCATGAGGCCTTTTTTACCAATATCAAAATCGCATTCTTTGTGGCCTTGTTTGTCTCATTCCCGGTGATATCGATCCAGATTTGGGCGTTTGTAGCCCCGGGCCTTTATAAGCACGAGAAGAAAGCCTTCTTGCCGTTCCTTGTGGCAACACCGATCTTATTCTTTATGGGTGGGGCGCTTGCATACGGACTTGTTATGCCATTGGCGTGGAAGTTTTTGTTGAGCTTTGAATCAAGTGGAAGTTCATCGCTTTATGCTGATGCATTTAGGGCAACCATCGCACAATTTCCGGTGATGCAGCAGTATTTGCCAACGCCCTCGGCACCACTAGCCCTTCCAATTCAAGCTGAAACCCGCGTTAGCGAGTATCTTAGTTTGTCAATGAAACTGATTTTTGCTTTTGGATTGTGCTTTCAATTGCCAGTTCTTTTAACGCTTTTAGGGCGTGTGGGAATTGTCTCGTCCAAGGGGCTGAGAGCTAAGTTTAAATATGCCGTTGTCTTTTCCTTTATAGCGGCCGCTGTTTTGACGCCGCCGGACCCATTGTCGCAAATCTCGTTAGCGATCCCCATCATCATTCTGTATGGTCTCTCGATCTTGAGTGTTCGTTTGGTTGAAAAGAAACGGGAAAAACGAGAAGCTGAACTAGGCGATGAAGACGACTAAAAACACTGGTTTTTGGGTATTTGAGCAACAATTACCCAGTGCGAGTTGATTTTGCGTCAAACAAGAGATGTTGCTTCTGGACGGAAAGCCCAGAGGCGATTATAAATTTCATTCCTATCGTTAAATCTTCTGACTAACAGGCGAGAAAATGCTTGATCTTAAATGGATTCGTGAAAACCCAGATTTGCTAAACGCAGCATTGGCCCGCAGAAATGCAGAGCCGATGGCTGAGCTGATAATGGCGATCGATACGCAGCGGCGTGTTCATCAAACGGAACTGCAATCTATGCAGACGCGGCGCAATGAAGCGGCGAAAGCTATTGGCAAGGCAAAATCGTCTGGTCAAGATGCTGCGCCTCTTATCCAGGAAGTCGCTGGTCTGAAAGCCGATGTTCAGAAGATGGAAGCTGACGATCGAGACCTTAGCACTCAAATGGATAATATCCTGTCCGGCATTCCAAATATTCTGAGTGACGACGTTCCCGTTGGTCGCACGGAAGATGATAACGTAGAAGTTAGCACTTTTGGTGAAATACCCAAGTTTGCTTTCAAACCTAAAGAGCATTACGAGCTCGGTGCTGATATGGGCATGATGGACTTTGAGACGGCAGCCAAGCTTTCAGGTAGCCGTTTTGTTGTCACCAGCGGCGCGATCGCCCGGCTCGAGAGAGCCCTTGGTGCTTTCATGCTTGACGTTCATACACTTGAAAAAGGCTACCTTGAAGTGTCTCCGCCGGTGATTGTCCGCGGAAATGCGTTGTACGGGACTAGTCAACTCCCAAAATTTGAAGAAGACCTTTATAAATTGGATACAGGCAGCTACCTGATCCCAACGGCAGAGGTTTCTCTGACCAATTTGGTCAACGATACGATTTTGACTGAAGCCGAACTGCCACTTCGGTATACGGCGCATACTTTGTGCTTCCGCTCTGAGGCTGGATCTGCTGGCAAGGATACGTCTGGCATGTTGCGTCAACATCAGTTTGCAAAAGTTGAGATGGTTTCCATCACAACACCAGAGCAGTCTGAAGAAGAGCATAAGCGCATGACGGGTTGCGCCGAAGATATTCTGAAACGTCTCGGACTTTCCTATCGCGTTGTTATGCTTTGCGAAGGTGATACAGGCTTTGGCGCCCGGAAAACTTTTGACATTGAAGTCTGGTTGCCGGGTCAAGATGCGTTCCGTGAAATTTCAAGCTGTTCAGTCTGCGGTGATTTCCAAGCCCGCCGGATGAAAGCAAGATACCGTCCAGAAGGCGAAAAAGGCACTCGCTTCGTTCACACACTAAATGGATCGGGCCTCGCTGTTGGGCGGACGCTAATTGCGGTTATGGAAAACTATCAGCAGGCTGATGGATCAATCGCTATTCCAGAGGTGCTGCAGCCATATATGGGCGGTGTTGAGAAAATCGGCGGCCCTCAATAGAGGCCTCTGAATAGAAAAAAAACAATAACAAGTAAGGAATTAGGTGTAATTTTGAGAATATTACTCAGTAATGACGATGGTTTCGATGCGCCAGGCATGGCGACTTTGAGAAAAATTGCGGCGGCTTTGTCCGACGATGTGATTGTGGTCGCTCCGGCGAAAGAACAAAGCGGAGCATCTCGCTCACTAACGCTCCATGATCCTTTACGCCTAACTAAATACTCAGAAACTGAATATTCTGTCAGCGGCACCCCCACTGATTGCGTAATGATGGCCCTGAATTACCTCTTTAAAGACAGCCCTCCTGATCTTATTTTGTCCGGTGTTAATCGCGGTGGCAATTTGGGGGAAGATGTTTTGTATTCCGGCACCGTTGCCGCTGCAAGTGAAGGTACTTTGCTAGGGGTTCGCTCCATAGCCATAAGCCAATGTATTGTTGACCCAGAAAATATTCACTGGGAAACCACTGAAAAATTGGCTCCAGCGATCATTGAGAACCTCCTTAAAATGGAGTGGGGCGGCGGTACTTTGATGAATATCAACTTCCCGGCAGTTCCTGTCGATGAAGTGATGGGAATTCAAGCAACAAGGCAAGGCAAACGCGATTTGTCAAATCTGTTGATTGATGCCCGTGTTGATGCCCGTGGCCATGATTATTTCTGGCTTGGATACAGACCTTCATTAGGTGATCCACAACAAGGTGATGATTTATTTGCTGTATCAACGGGCATGGTTTCCGTAACACCGTTGCATCTTAATCTGACGGCTAATTCAGTGATGGATGACCTCGCAAAGCAGCTTTCTTAAAGGTACGGGAGCAATCGTGAACGAGAATGCGGCGCAAAAAATTCGGTTAATAATGGAGCTTCGCCGTCAAGGCATCTCCAATACAAGCGTTCTTTCTGCCATGGAGCGAATTCCTAGAGAGGAATTCATTCCGCAAACCTTTCGTGATCGTGCCTATGAAAATATTGCCCTACCAATTACCAGTGGGCAAACCATCAGCCAGCCATATATCGTTGCGTATATGACGCAGCTATTGAACCCGAGTTCGCTTAAAAAAGTTCTCGAAGTTGGGACAGGGTCCGGATACCAAGCTGCTGTTTTATCTAAACTTTTCCGGCGAGTGTATTCAGTGGAACGGCATCGGCCGTTGCATATTAATGCAGCCAAGCTGTTTGAAAAACTCAGCCTGTCGAACATTACCTGTAAACTTGGAGATGGCTACAGGGGCTGGAAAGAACAGGCACCGTTCTCCCATATCATCGTTACGGCAGCGGCAGAGGAAGTTCCCGCCGCTTTGGTTGATCAGTTGGGAGATAATGGCGTGATGGTTATTCCAGTTGGTCGGGATCAAGGGGATCAAACCATGCTCAGGATCACGAAGGACCATCATGGGATGCTGGCTGAAGAAGAATTGATACCGGTTCGATTTGTACCTTTGGTTCAAGGGCTTGCGGTCGAAGTTTGAACCTCTAAGGAATAAAGGGTTTGGTTAATTTTCTTGCGAATCATCGAAAATTATGGTTAAATTGCTCCCTATGATATTGAAGAATCCAAAATCTGTTCGTTATATGGTTTTTTCAGGCCTGCTTTTAAGTGGGCTTTCGGCTTGTGGTTATGATCGCTACATCCCTGAAGAGAGCTTCGTGCCTCCGAAATCCGTTCAGGTTGCAGCACCAAAAATTCAAACCATTTCATCACCGCAAATTACAACTAATCCATCGCTTTATTATAAAGACCTATCTTACCGGTACGTCACAGTACTACCCGGCGATACGATCACAAAGATTTCAGATCGTCACGATGTGCCTGCGAAATCTGTAATTGCTTTAAACAGTAGCAAACCTCCCTTTATAATTTACGTGGGCCAACAGGTTAAAGTTCCTGTGTTCAAAACGCATCGGGTGCAGGGCGGCGAGACACTGTACGCTATCTCAAGGGTATATGATGTGGAAATGGGCGAGATTGTTCATTTTAATCGTTTGAGAGCCCCTTATGTCTTGTCCTCTGGACTGGCACTGAAAATACCAAAAACAGGCGCCGCGGAAACACAAATTGCATCCGTTAGTAAAACAAACTGGAGTGTCTCAGGTGCTACAAATAGGACGACACAACCTATTGAGCGAAAGACAGCTCCAACAACCGTAATTTCTGGTAAAGGCGTGGCTGTTGCATCGCTGCCACCACTGAGAAAACCACAACCTAATGCAATTGTTTTGACCGCTCCCAAACTGGTTTCAAATGGGGAAACACAAGCCCAGCGGATTGCAACGTTACCGCCAATGGAAGATGCGATCGTTGATGGCCAGGAAATTCCATCTGCTGATTTGCCGCCGCTACCGCGTCATCGCTACAGCATCAAACAACCGCCTAGCCGAGCAGGAAAAATCTTTTATTGGCCTGCAAAAGGCCCTGTAGTTTCCGCGTATGGAAAGAAAGATTCTGGCTTCCATAATGACGGTATTAATATAAAGCTGAAATTAGGAACGCCTATTAAGGCCGCTGAAAATGGTGTTGTGTCGTATGTGGGGAATGAAATGCGGTCCTTTGGGAATTTGATCCTTATCTCTCACGCTGATGGCTTTGTCACCACATATGGGCATGTGGATCAAACCAGTGTGCGCAAAGGTGAAGCCGTTCGAAAAGGCGATGTTATTGCGACCGCCGGAGCAACCGGTGATGTGATAAACACCCAATTGCATTTTGAAATCCGAAAAGACGGTGCTGCCAAAAACCCCATGAGGCTTTTGGCAAACCGCTAATTCAAACCAATTTAGTCTCTGTTTGACCTGCGATTTCTTGTACATATTGCCAGGCGACACGACCGGATCGAGATCCCCGTGTGCGGGTCCATTCAATGGCCCCTTTGACAAGCTCATCCTCAGAAATCGGAATATTGTAATGACTTACATACCCTCGAATCATTTCAAGGTATTCATCTTGCGAGCAGCTGTGGAATCCAAGCCATAAGCCGAACCTGTCAGAAAGCGACACTTTTTCTTCGATCGCTTCTGAGGGCATGATCGCCGTTGCACGTTCATTCTCAATCATATCACGCCGCATGAGATGCCGCCGGTTTGACGTGGCATAAAATATGACGTTGGTTGGCCGACCTTCTAACCCGCCATCCAGAACTGTCTTCAGTGATTTGTAAGTGTCATCATCACCATCAAATGACAAGTCATCGCAAAATAGAACAATATTACGTGTGGATTTTTGCAAAGTTTGCATCAAATCGGGTAGGGAGGGGATATCCTCGCGGTGAATTTCGACCAATGCGAGTTGATCGCTCAATTCTTCGTTTACAAGGGCGTGAACAGCTTTGACGAGAGAGCTTTTCCCCATCCCTCGAGCCCCCCACAACAATGCATTATTCGCAGGAAACCCTTTTGCAAAGCGGAGCGTGTTATCGATCAGAATATCTTTTACCTGATCAATCCCTTTCAGCATTCCCATTTCAACGTAGTTGACTTGTTCAATGGCGCGTAAAGCGTTTTTGTCTGCATTCCAGACGAAGGCATTGCCGTCTTCTAGGCTTGGGGCAGCACTTGGCGCAGGCGCCAAGCGGTCGAGGCCATCTGCGATGCGGGTGAGTTGTTCAAGTATTTTATTATTATCCATGACACACGATTGTAATTTGTTTCGGGAGCCCCAATCTATATTCCTGAACGAAAAAGCATAGTCCAAAATGCGGAGCGGTGGGGTATCGCCCGGTAAATCTGGGAATTGGCGAGGGACAGAGCCTCATATTGCTACTTGCAATGAAAGTCAGGTCAACTATAACAGTCGTTCGTAATTTTATTGGCAGCTAGGGTCCGCCTTGGCTGTTGTTGGACAATATAAAACGCTTCTATTTTGAGCGTAAAGTAAGGATCTTGAGAATGAGCCCGGAAATTGCACAGATGCTGCCACTAGTCCTTATTGGTGTGGTATTCTATTTTCTGCTTATCCGTCCGCAGCAAAAGCGCGTTAAAGAACACCGTGCAATGGTTGAAGGCGTTCGTCGTGGTGACAGTGTGGTTACAGCCGGCGGCATCGCTGGTAAAGTGACTAAAGTTCGGGACGACAACCTTGTGCAAGTTGAAATTGCACCTGAAGTTCGTGTGGATGTTGTTAAATCAACACTGACAGAAGTTCGCGGGAAAACTGAACCTGCTGATGGAACTGCTGCACCAACAAACGAAGCTGCTAAACCTAGTGGCCTGCTCGGATTTCTCAAAAAGAAATAACGGATTGATCCATGATTAGCTTCCCTAAGTGGAAGGCCGCTCTGATAGTGCTCGTTTGCCTACTCGGCGTGGTCTACACCCTCCCCAATTTTGTATCCAAATCGAATTTGGAGGGGCTCCCTGAATGGGTGCCCAACCAACATATCAATCTTGGGCTGGACCTTCAGGGAGGCTCTCACCTGCTCTTGCAGGTGGATACTGATGACATCGTCAAAAAAATGCTTGTTAGCCTAACTGAAACGGTTCGGACTAGTTTTCGCAGTGCGGAACCGCGCATTGGTTACAGAAATTTGAAAGTATCGAGAAATTCGGTCTCTTTCTCCCTTCGTAAACCAGAAGATAGGGAAGCTGCTAGGCTCGCCCTTTCTCCCATTGCGGTTATGATGCCCACCGGGCAACGCA
>CAJXWA010000050.1 GCA_913062525.1 uncultured Alphaproteobacteria bacterium
CTGAAGAAATCCGCCAAACTATTTCAGCACTTACAACTGAAATTGATGCTGCCGTTGGGTCTATGGATGAAGGTGCGGAAGCTGTTTCCATCGGTGAAAAATCCATGCAGGAAGCTGTTTTGTCTATGGATGCAATTGCTGCTGCCATTAATGTTACATCTCAAAGGATGGGTGAAATTTCAAATATTCTGGGGGAACAGGAGCAGGTTTCACAGGATGCATCCTCAAATGTCACCTCTATTGCAAGTGCTGCCGCAGACAATGTCTCCGCGATTAATAGCAGTGTTGTAACAATGGACAAAATTGTCGGCCTTATAGGCACCCAAATTAGTAAACTGGCCGAATTCGATATTCCCAAGAAATCTATTAGAATTGCCAAGGCCGACCATATTGTTTGGAAAAAACGTCTCGCGGACATGGTTATTGGCCGCGAAAGCTTGAAAGCAGAAGAATTGGCCAGTCATATGAGCTGTCGTTTGGGTAAATGGTATTATGGTGATGACGGGAAACAGTTAAGCCATTTGGCCGCGTATCGGGAGCTAGAGCGGCCTCATAAGATTGTCCACGATTGTGGTATTGAGGCCGTAAAAAGATTCAATTCAAACGATACTAAGGGGGCATTGGAGTATCTGGAAAAAGTGGGCGAGGCTTCCGTCGATGTTCTTCGTCTATTGGATGATTTGATCGAAGCATAAAAAAATGAAGAAACGTAACGCGACCCTGTAACGCATTTTGTCTAAGTGTTGGGTACATACAAGTAGGAAGATATTTGATCTGCTCTGTTGTAAGAAATACCTTTTGGGAATTCTCATGTCTTATTCTTGAACATGCCCAGATCTAGATCGGTAGCATGGCCCCCCCGATTGTATTGAGTGCTTCATAAGATTATCAATATGGGCGCTTGATAAACATAGGCGAAAATGACGTACCAAATGTTGTAATGTATGGCTCCATAGTTTGCGAATGAGACGCGCAAGTGAGTCATTGATCAATCTAGCTGTTGTCAAAACTTAAGCATATTAATGCATTGACGCTTTGGCGGCATTTCTCCGCAGGTAAAGGTAATTATTGAGCCCTAATTGGTTTCTGTAAAAAATCTATTGTCCCCGTCCAGCCGTGTTTTTTGGTGAATGATAAATGCTTGAACAAGATCACATCTCAGAAACGACCAAAGCCTACATTGCGGACAATTTCCAAAATACGGAACTCGGCTTAGTCCGAATTGCAAAGAACTTAGGTTTGCAGGCGCTTTCCGCTGATGACCTTATTTCACATTGCCAGATTATTATCCAAGCCACCCCAATCGATGATGTGGAAGTTCACGGCAAGAATTATTATTTTTACTGCAAGGAATATTCGGCTGTATTGACTATCAACAGATCAAGTTTGGGCATAATTACCGCGAAGTGTCACAGGTAAAACCATTTCTAATAAACGGTCGTTGCGGCTTTGCAAATTTGTGTCCATTGCTGGAGCGCCAGCGCTATCGGTTTAACAATGAGCGGATATGTCCGGGAACGGCGCGCGCGTCGACTACGGCTTCTCGTACAAGCCAGTCAAAGTGAGTTGTCAGCGATTTAACCCGTTCGATTTCTCGAAATGCAAGGTAGCAGTGACCGACATACACAACGGCAAGGTTTGGACCAAATATGGTGACGGGTGAGCTAAACACGGTGTGGGCGTCAAATAGGAATAAACGCAGTCTTGGAAACATTTCATCGCAAAGGTCTGCAACAAAATTCAGCTGATCATATCGCAGGTCTTTGTCCAAACCAGCGTAGTAAGCTGTTCCGGCGGCGCAGGCCTCTATCTCGTGCATGGGCAATGCTATTTCATAATCTGATACGCCTGATTTCAGCCATTCAAGTTGCTTTTGCATGGCACTGAATGCTTCAGGTAACCGCTTATCGCGAAATGATGAATACTCCCAATCCAACATGGCTTCTGTTTTCAAGATATCAGGCAGGGTTGCGGGTACATGACGGACCTTGTATCCCGCCGCCTCGTGATGCCACCCCAGCAGTTGTTCATCCGCTGAAATACGTTCCGCAGGGCTTAGTGACATAGCAGCCGCGACAATATCACCCGGTGTTTCTGGCCGATTTGTCAAACCTAGCAGCCAATCTGTACTCACGCCCAAAGCAAGTGCAGCGTCAGCGGCTAACTGTGCGTTTGGAAGGCGCGGCAGGTCATCTTTTAACAATTGTCCAATTGTTGACCGATCCACTTTAATGTCTCTGGCCAACGCGCTTCTGGAAACCTTTTTAAGGCTCATGGCTTCCAAAAGGCGTTTTCTGAAAATCGTCGCCCGTTCGCGTTTGTCCATTGTGTTCACCTTTGCAGATTTTAATCACCAAACTAGAAATTACGCAGCAAATTTACAGAATGTCCATTCGTAAGTTTTCAGAATATTGATGGGGCTACCCTATCACGTTGAGAATTTATTATGGATACAACACCAAGATTGATCACCAAATCAATAACCTGGCAAATTGGAGGTCTCTTATCGATGACTTTAATTGGTTTTATATTTACCGGCTCGTTCGCCGCTAGCAGTGGCATCGCAATTGCTGGGTCTATAGCAGGTTTCATCGCCTATTTTTTACACGAGCTGGTTTGGTCAAAAGTCAAATGGGGGCGAGACGGTTTGTCATAAAGACAAAGGTTGGGGATAAAAATACACACTATCAATACTGGTACAGCCATGTATGGTATTATTGAATATAAAGAATATGCAGGAAATATCAGTAAATACCTGCTTGCTGTCCGACGTAGTGTCTTAATCAGTTTCAGTATTATTTGGATTTAAAGGCTGTTCAATTGATTTGAGGACAAAAATGAGAATTAGCAAAAACCTGAGACAGATTGTTTTGCTGGTATTATGTGTATTGTCTTTTCCACCATCATCAATTGCCGAGAACAAGCCGCCACTTTTATGGTTTATCTGGGATCTGCCTCCTGAATTTATTGTGTCAGGGCCGTTAAAAGGTCAGGGGTACGCCGATAAATTCCTTGATTTCTTTATTGATAACCTGCCGGAGTATGATCATAGCATCCAGCATGTAAACATACCTCGCTGGAGCCGGGAGGTAATGGGAAGTAATCGTTGTACTGCTCATGTGTGGGGAGGTTTTTTCCCCGATCAACTGATGCTATCAAAACCCTATAGTTTTACGCCACCTCAAATGGCGATCTTCCCCAAACGTCTCCAGCAACGCATTGGCCCCAAGGGAACGATGGTGTCGTTAGAGGAGCTGTTGAAACCGCAAGATCTTAAGCTGATGATCGTAGGTTTAAATTTCAGTGACAAAGCAAAGCAAAGCCGCTACCCGGTTTTGCATAAATACATCGCTCCTTATATCGGAAAGACAAACCTGATTGAACAAATCAGCCATTCAAACATAATTAATCTGCGTTTGCTCGAACTGGGTCGGGCCGATTTCACACTTGGTTATCCGACCACGGTTACAACGCAGAAACGTGTGAATGATTTGAAAGGTGAGTATATTGCCTATGGCCTCAAGGAACATAACGCCTACAAAAACGTGTATGTCGCCTGTCGAAACAATGCCTTCGGCCGAGATGTTATAGAAAAAATCAATAAGCTTCTGACAGCTGAAACATTGATGAAATTCCTGTCCTATCATGAAGAGTGGAATAACCGTGATGAGAAATTCAGGGATACAACGATTGAATATCTAATCAATGGTAAAAAACTGAAAAACGTAATTGAGTAATATCCAGTTTTTCTATGTATGCGGGCAGAAAATGATGGCCGTCTTTTCCCGTGAAATGTGATGGCTGCATTTCTATTTTAGGACTGGGACTTAAACCATCTATTCACCATTAAAATTGATTTTTTTGGAATAGAAAGCTTTCTCCATACCCATAATGACTGGTTATTTTTGATCAAATTTGGATGCTATTGTTCACCTATATAAGAATGCTTCTATTTAATTATTTTCTGTTAAGGTTATCGTCATAGAATTGTTGATACAGCATTCTTCATCATGTAATTAAAATTCTAAAAATTACGAGAATAAAAACAGTACCAAGGATCGAAGGTAAATGTTGAGCGGTATAACGATTTTGTTTTTTGCGTTTTTCCTTTTGCTGATCCAACCTTTTGCTGCAGCAGATGCAAAACCATTGTTAATCGTCACTGAAAACTATGCTCCTTATGAAATGGAGCAACCGATCGATGGTCTGCAGGGGTTCGATTATGAGCTGATTACCGAAATATTCAAGCAGTTGAATTACGAAATTGAGATTAAATTCCTACCTTGGAAGCGCGTTTTGCACATTGCTAAAAAAGGTAAAACCATCGGGATTATGACATGCGCTTATCGTCCTGAACGTGAAGAATTTATCACATTTTCTAATCCCATAAGTGAATTCACCAACGGGTTTTATATGCGCAAGGGCCATGAGGGCCCAATGCCAAAAATTCTGGAGGATGTTCGAAACCAGTCCGTTGCCTCAATAGCGGCCTATGAAAGTTTGAAAGAGCTTCAGGCCCTTGATCTTCGTCCAATGGTAGCTCCCACAACTGACACCGCAATTAAGATGCTTGTTGGCAAGCGTTTTGACTATCTGTACGTAAACAAGCAATCGACTGATTTTGCCATCAAGAAAATGGGACTAGAAGGTCGGTTTGAATTCCACCCTATTTCTCGGAAAGAGTTTTATTTCTGTTTTTCCAAACAGAAGGAGGGCGTCGAAAAAATTGTTGAAGAGTTTAACAAGACCCTTTTCAACATCAGGGAAAATGGAACTTACGATAAGATCCATGATAAATACCGATAGTACGGTCATTGGCATCTCCTAATGTTCGCATTTGAAATAACTCTACGGGGCTTTAAAAAATAACAAAATCCGTAGGGTAAACCTTCATATTTTCATTGATCTTGTAGTGATGGTCACATCCACAACCAATGAGAAACGCCGCAGCTTGTAAGGCATGTCACATTCCGCATCATAAGGATCCTTTCCAGCTTGCTCCCCCTTCAATCTACAAGCATGTTAGCCCTCCACTTACCAATCGGCACCAGTATTTGAAGGACGTCCCCAACATGCCATCATCGTCAAAATTAAAAACAGTTGTTTCGGCAACGGCAATCATTGCGACACTGGCAGCTGCTGGATACACATTATCCAATAGTCGTTTCGCTGATGCCGAACCCGCCCCTACAGTTGCGCAAGCTCAAGCCTTTCCCGTTGGCGTCTTACAGGTGAAGACCGAGAATATTCGGCTCTGGAGTAATTTTTCCGGCCGCTTGAAGGCCATCGATGAAATTGATTTACGCCCTCAGGTGAGTGGCACAATTATCGAAACACGGTTTGAAGACGGGCAATTGGTGACAAAGGGAGACATTCTGTTTGTTATTGACCCCAGAACCTATAAAACGGCCGTCAAGCAAGCGCAAGCTCAATTGAAATCGGCGCGCGAGACCTTCACCCTTGCAAAAAAAGAGAAGTTGCGGGCAGAAGAGCTTGTGGATAAAGGTCATGTCTCTCGCGGAGTGTTTGATGAACGGGTGAGCGCCTATAACGTGGCGTCAAGTCAGGTGCTGAGTGCTATCGCAACCCTAGAGCAAGCGGAAATTTCACTCGGTCACGCCTATGTCAAAACGCCCATTAGTGGCCGCGTCAGCCAAGTGGAAATAACCGCAGGTAATCTCGTGTCCAGTGGCGCAAATGCACCGATCCTCACGTCGATTGTGTCCACAGACAATATTTACGCTGACTTTGAAATAGATGAACAATCCTATTTGACCCAAATGCATCAAACAAACAGATCTGAGATATCAAACCGATCTGTACCTGTTCAACTGACCATTGGTACAGGTACGCCAATAATGGGGCATATCTATAGTTTCGATAACCAAATCAACCCAAACACCGGGACCATCAGAACACGGGCAATTTTTGAAAATGAAAATGGCGCCCTGCTTCCGGGCATGTTTGCTAAATTGAGCCTTGGTAACCCACAGTCTGAAGATCTTATTTTACTGCCGCCAAGTGCTATCAATACGGATCAGGATCGCAAGTTTGTGTACACGGTTTCGCCTGAAAATACGGTTGAGTATCGATTGGTGACGCTGGGTGCCTATCAAGATGGTCGGCGCGTGGTAACGTCGGGGTTGTCCCCTGACGATCAAGTTATTGTTGAAGGGATCATGAAAGTGCGTCCCGGCATGCCCGTTGCACCGCAGGTGTTGCAAGCCAACCTTTCCTGATCTACGCCTTTTTCGCGTTCTTCCTATTTTTAGCCATTTTTCAGGCTCCTCTTCGTTAGGTAATCGAGATGTATAAATTCTCTCGCTTCTTTATTGATCGCCCAATTTTTGCCGGTGTCGTATCCGTATTGATTTTCGTTTCTGGTCTTATCGCCATGTTACAGCTTCCGATCTCCGAATACCCGGAAGTCGTGCCGCCATCCATCGTTGTTCAAGCACAGTTTCCTGGCGCCAATCCAGCTGAAATTGCAGAAACAGTTGCGACCCCGCTCGAAGAGCAGATTAATGGGGTTAAAGGAATGTTGTATGTCAATTCTTTGGCAACAACTGATGGTAATCTGTCGTTGACCGTTACGTTCGAAATCGGCACAGATCCAGACCTTGCACAGCAGAAAATCCAGAACCGGGTCTCTCAAGCCTTACCCAGATTGCCAGATGTTGTGCGCCAACTTGGTGTCTCTGTTGTTAAAAGCTCGCCTGATTTGACAATGGTTGTCCATTTGCGCTCCCCCAACGATCGCTATGATATGTTGTATTTGCGGAACTACGCAACGCTGAATGTAAAAGATCGTTTGGCCCGCCTTCCCGGCATCGGTCAGGTTCGCCTTTTCGGCTCCGGTGATTATGCCATGCGTATTTGGTTAAACCCTGAAAAAGTCGCCGAACGTGGTTTGACGGGCTTTGATGTGGTGTCGGCAATTCGCAGTCAGAATATTCAGGTGGCCGCAGGTATAATTGGTAGCGCGCCATATGATGACGGCATTCAAGTCCAGCTTCCCATCAATGTACAGGGTCGATTAAACACACCAGAGGAATTTGCAGACGTTATCATTAAGCGAACTTCAGAAGGCACAGTGACCCGCCTTGGTGATGTGGCGCGGATTGAATTGGATGCACAACAATATTCTCTACGCTCTTTGCTTGATAATAAATCAGCAGTGGCCATTCCTATTTTTGCCAGTCCCGGCTCAAACGCCCTTAACATCTCCCGCGATGTTCGGGCAACAATGGCGGAGCTGAAGAAAAATTTCCCCGAAGGTGTAGATTATTCCATTGTCTATGATCCAACGGTTTTCGTTGCAGATTCAATCAAATCTGTGGTCATAACTTTGCTGGAAGCCGTTGCTCTGGTTGTCCTAGTTGTTGTGGTGTTTTTGCAGTCGTGGCGCGTTTCCCTAATACCACTGCTTGCCGTGCCAGTATCAATCGTGGGCACCTTTTCGTTAATGTATCTTCTCGGATTTTCCATCAACGTTTTATCGCTGTTTGGTCTCATCTTGGCGATCGGTATTGTGGTCGATGATGCAATTGTCGTGGTGGAGAATGTCGAACGTAACATTGCCAGCGGTCTAAACCCGCGGGATGCGACTGTTGCCGCCATGAAAGAAGTGACGGGACCCATTATTGCAACGTCACTTGTAATCACTGGTGTGTTTGTTCCCATTGCGTTTATCAGTGGCCTGACTGGGCAATTCTACAAACAATTTGCCCTAACCATTGCCATCGCAACCATCATATCCACCATTAACTCGTTGACGTTAAGCCCTGCATTGTCAGCGTTATTGCTCAAAAGTCATGACGCCCCTAAAGATTTCCTGACGCGGTTTATGGATAAAACACTGGGTTGGTTTTTTCGGGGTTTCAACCGCTTTTTCAACAAAAGTACAGATGCTTATACGGTCGCTGTTAAAGGCCTCGTTGGACGTAAGGGCATCATGATGGCGCTTTATGCGATCTTGCTTGGGTTCACCTATCAGAGTTTCCAGATGGTGCCATCAGGCTTCATACCCATTCAGGATAAACAGTATCTGGTGAGTTTCGCTCAACTCCCTCAAGGGGCAACTCTGGAAAGGACCGAAGCGGTTATCCGGCAGATGTCAGATATAGCATTGATGGAGCCCGGCGTGAAAAGTGCCGTCGCTTTTCCTGGATTGTCGATCAATGGATTTGTCAATAGTTCCAGCGCCGGCGTTGTTTTTGTAACGCTCGATGAATTTGCAGATCGTGAAGATCCGGGCCTCTATGGGCTGGCTATTGCGCAGAAACTACAACAAAAATTTGCTGCGATTGATAGCGCGTTCATCGCCATTTTTCCGGCACCGCCGGTACAGGGACTTGGTACAGTAGGCGGTTTTAAACTGCAAGTTGAAGACCGCAATGATCAAGGATATGAAGCCCTAGACAATGTTATGAAACAGGTTCTTCAGAAGGCTTGGTCGACACCGGAATTGGCTGGCGTATTTTCGAGTTATAATGTCAACGTACCGCAGTTACAGGCTAATCTTGATCGCGTCAAAGCCTTGCAATTGGGTATACCTGTTGAGGAAGTATTTAGAACCATGCAGGTGTATTTGGGGTCAATGTATGTTAATGATTTCAATCAGTTCGGTCGCACATATCAAGTAATTGCTCAGGCCGATAAAGCCTATCGCTCCACTCCAGAAGATATCTTGAGACTTCAGACAGTCAATACAGAGGGGAACCTTGTGCCTCTTGGGAGTGTTTTGACGGTTTCTGAGACTTTCGGGCCAGATACAGCTATGCGATATAATGCCTTCAGATCAGCTGATCTGAACGGTAATGCCGCCCCTGGATATTCCAGCGGAGAAGCACAGGCTGCTATCATAAAGATCCTTGAAGAAACGCTTCCGCCTGGAATGGATTTTGAGTGGACGGAATTGACCTACCAACAGATTTTGGCAGGAAACACGGCTATCTTTATCTTCCCGCTTTGTATCCTTCTGGTATTCTTGGTTCTGGCGGCTCAATATGAAAGCCTAACGCTCCCGCTTGCAGTTATCTTGATCGTCCCCATGAGCATCTTATCGGCCATGGTTGGTGTTCTCTACGTGGGGGGAGATAATAATATCTTCACCCAGATCAGCTTGTTTGTGTTGGCGGGGCTTGCCTCCAAAAATGCGATCTTGATTGTAGAGTTCGCTCGTGAGTTAGAACGAGAGGGACATTCCATCGTATCAGCGGCTATTGAAGCCAGCCGGATGCGGTTGCGCCCAATCCTGATGACGTCTTTTGCCTTTATCATGGGAGTTCTGCCTTTAGCCGTCTCAACGGGTGCCGGCGCGGAGATGCGTCAAGCAATTGGCGTTGCGGTATTCTCAGGCATGTTGGGTGTCACCTTCTTTGGCTTAATCTTGACACCTGTCTTCTACGTTCTGGCACGCGGGTTGGCGCCCAAAGCCCCTACCCCGCAAGGATAATTTTTTGTTTCTGTTAAATCCGGTTGCCAGAACACAAAACCGGATTTAACAGATCAAGCCTGTTCTGACAGCTGTTGGAATCTAGCAAGTTTATTTTGCAGTGACTATTTCAGCTTTGCTTTCCAAGTGCCAGATTTTGGATACGATTTTCCAACCGTTTTGCCCTTTGACAAATGAAAGATGATCAACAAACACGCTATCATGCGACTGTAACCGTAATTTAACGACGGCACTGAGACTGTTAAGCCAATCGATCGCAATGATCTCATCCTGCCTTTCCTGATTAATGCTAGCGGGCGCAGGGCGTTGGCCAACATCCGCCCGAAAACTGCTTATTGGGTCAACAAAAATAGCCCCATTATCTGCATCAAACAGGCTCGATTTTTCATGAAATATTTCATCCAATTTATCCACATCACAAAAGTAGATGGCATCTAGGTAGACAGAAATTGCGGCTGACAATTCGGTTATCTGCTTCATGGTTTTCTCCATTATATTTTGCAAAAATTCGACTAACGTATATATAATGCCAAACCATGCGCTTCCCTATATGAGGATATGCCAAATAGGATGGAAAACATGCCAAAGGTAACTGTCGATACAGGTGGAACCAGCCACAAAAAGGTCGTTGCTCTCGTTTACAGCGGATTATGTTCCTTCGAGTTCGGCATCGTGGCTGAAATTTTTGGATTACACCGTCCTGAGATCGAGGGCGCTTGGTACACATTCCAATCGGTCGCGCTAGAGAAAGGCCCTCTTCTAGCCGCTGGCGGTTTACAGTTTTCAGCAACCGGTTCGCAGAAAGACCTTGAGGATGCTGAGATCATTGTCGTTCCCGGGTGGAGAGGAAAAGATGAAACCGTTCCATCGTCCATGTGCCAAGCCCTAAAGGCTGCTCATGATAGAGGAGCCGTTATTGTGTCGATCTGTTCAGGTATCTATGTTTTGGGGGCCGCAGGATTGCTTGTTGGACGCAAGGTCACGACGCACTGGAAGTATGTGTCGGATTTCAAGAATAAATACCCTGACGCCATTGTAGCGTCAGACAGTCTTTATGTAGATGACGATGATATTATGACATCAGCAGGAAGTTCTGCCGGAATTGATTTATGCTTGCATATTGTCAGGAAAGAATACGGCGCCCAAATCGCAAATTCAGTGGCCCGTCGCTTGGTCATGCACGCCCACAGACAAGGCGGGCAAACACAATATATTGAACAACCTGTCCCGCATGAGAATGAAGCGCACCGGCTATCGTCTATCCTTGATCATATTCGATCAAATCTTCACAAGGCACACAGTGTTTCTTCATTGGCCAGTTTGTCTGGCATGAGCGCGCGTTCGTTTCAAAGGAAATTCACAACACTCACCGGAATGCCCGTGGGCCGATGGATTATTCAAGAAAGGCTTATGCAAGCGCGCACGCTGCTAGAGACATCAGAAGCCTCCATCAATGACATTTCCCAAGCTGTTGGCGTGCCGAGCGTCGAGGGTCTACGGTATCATTTCCGAACTCATTTTGGGGTTAGTCCAGGCCAATATAGAAAACGGTTTTCCCAGTAGAATGTCAAAAGTCAACGGTCCGTCTGTGTCTTCTTTCAAACTTGCTATGTGATAAATGGAGTCAACTAGTGATTGTTACCTCAAATCGGAAAATCCAATGAAGAGTGATCGCCCCGCTTTTTCTTTTAGAGTTGATGAGGCTGTTCCCAACTTTATTGATACGGGCCCCTTTACCGTGATGGACGCACAGTGTTCGCTTTGTGCGCGCGGTGCAAAATGGATCGCACACAATGACCCCCAAAACGTATTTCGCATTATTCCCCTTCAATCCGATCTTGGAAACGCGTTAATGCGGCACTATGAAATGGATCCCGCGGACCCGATGTCCTGGCTTTTTATTGAAGAAGGATATGCGTATTCGTCACTGGATGCGGTGATCAGGGTTGGAAATCGATTGGGAGGGATCTGGAGGGCCCTAAATATTCTGAGCATAATTCCAAAACGCGGGCGGGATTACTTTTATGGTTTGATTGCAAGAAATCGGTATCGGTTTTTTGGTCAAACTGATTTATGCAACGTATCTGACGTAGAAATTATAAAGCGCCTAATCATCTAAAATACATATTTCAGGTGATTAGGCTGTTAGTGCGCAAGTGAAATCCGAACGGTTTTTTCGGACTTCAAATGAAAAACCCTGATGTTATTCAGGAATTGGCGTTCCGGGTTTGACCAAAGGTTGCGGGACGACTTCACCTTTGAAGGAGCGTCCATCACCTTTGAATTCTAACTTGGTTCCCAGTTCTGTAAATCTGGTTTCAAGGAGCGCAAGACCAATATTCGATTGGCGACGAGGTGAATAGCAGACCGAACGAATGGCACCAGCAATGTGGCCATCAACACGGGCAACCCACGGATGCTCGTTAAAGGTTACAGGGTCACCGCCAAAGACAATCCCAACCAATTTGCGTTTTGGTCCCTCCTCTGCGATGCGTGTCAGAGCCTGTTTGCCAATAAAATCATCCTCACGGTCCAAATGGATCATTTTCTCGAAACCGACTTCAAACGGTGAGCTGTCTGGTAGCGTGTCTGCACCGAAGGATAAAAGACCGCTCTCCAATCGCTCTATATAATTGGGTGCACCGGGGCCCATACCATAAGGGGCCCCCGCTTCTTTCACTTTGTCCCATAAGGTAGATCCCCGCGTTCCATCGCACAAGTACAGCTCATATCCACCCTGTTTAGACCAGCCGGAACGCGCGACAACTAGAGGAATGCCATCCAATTCGGTTTCTTTGAACCAGAAGTATTTTAAATCCCGCACCCAGTCACCGAACAGATCAGCAACCACGTCAGTTGCCTTTGGCCCCTGAATGGCAAGTGGGCTGACATCTGGTTCATGCACAACAACATCGTAGCCGCCCTCCTTGGCGATGGCACGAGCCCACAACAATATGTCGCTATCGGCGATCGACAGCCAAAATTTCTGCTCTTCAAGGCGAAGTAGGACAGGATCATTCAGAAGACGTCCGTCATGATCGCAAATGGGCACATATTTACCTCTGCCAATGGGGCAGTCTTTTAAATCGCGCGGTGTCAAATATCGAACCAGACGTTCTGCATCTGGGCCCGTTATTTCCACTTGGCGTTGCGAGGCGACATCCCACATGGAGACCCCTTCAAGCAAGCGCTTATATTCCGCAGCGGAATCGCCATATGACACCGGCATATACATTTGATTGTATATGGTCATATGAGTTGCACCATCAGCGACGGCACGATCAAAAAAGGGGGATTTCCGCTCGCGCGGGCCCATAGCAATTTCATAAGGCATGGCAACTCACATTATACTATTCGTTGATGACCTAAACAGCGGTACACTTAGATTAGGTTTGGCGCAAGATCAAAAAATTAGAGGTATCTAATTGCACAATTTTTATGATGATAGGCCGTTGCGAGTTCGTTCTCCTGCATCTAAAGTAGGAGTACTTTCGTTCACTTAATCAAGGTTGGTTGAATGTCATCGAAACGCGAAGCCGAAAAAGATTTTCTATATCAGAAATACTTTACAACCATGATCTTTATGGTCATTGGTGCCTTTATGGTTTTTTGGGCAGATGATGAGGGAATTCCATATGCTCTGTTTCTGATGGACACTGACACAGGCTCTGGAACCGTCACCGAATTTCACGGTATAGGGCACGATCGCGTACTGTCGTTTAGTTTTACAGATCAAAATGGGAACGTATATTCCAAGAGGAAATTGATATATGCCGGTACGCCATTCGTTGTCCGTGTTGGCGATGCAATTGAAGTCACTTTCTTCCCTCGGTACCCCGAAGTATTTGAGGCGACCTCCCTCATATCGACTATGGAGACTGGTTTCTGGATTATGATTATTGGGATCGTGTTTATTCTTTTGGGGGCTGTGTTTTCTGTTTTTTCAATTCTTCAATTGCTCAAACATAACAAGGAAGATCTATTTTATTGAAGAGTTGCATCCAAAATGTGATCGCTAGCCGGATAACTCCTACTAGCGATCAATTTTTTGAAGATCTTGGTGATAAAACCTTATTGTTTCAAAAATTTGCCAGTTCTGATGCGTTGAGGATGATCGCCGACAGGCACACTGGCAACTTCTTTGCCTGTATCAAAACTAATAATTGAAACCCGGTCTTGCTCGCTAACAGATACATAGCAGAAGCGACCATCAGCACTTTCCGTTGCCCAATAGGGTTTAGCGCCTAATGGTTCCTTGGACAGAGAAACCGTTTTATAGGTGAAATCCTCGCGGTTCACTATGGCAACATAACCGGACATGGTTGCGGCCACGCAGAGTTTGGTGCCTTCATGGTTGATGGCTAAACCGTGATGAGCAGAATTGAGTTGATAATCCCAATAGCTCATTTCCTGAATTTCGGCGGGGATAGGCAGTTCCATCTTGCGCGTTATTTTATCTAACTGCAGGTCATATTCGAAAAATCCATGAAAGAACGACACTTGCAAATAAATGAAACGTCCATCTGGAGAGATGGCCATTGGTCTCACCGCTTTATCAATCCATGGCATACCGGCTTGTTCAAGTTTCTCGCCAATATCAATTCGCTTTAGAACTTGCAAAGTGTCGGCATCGACGACTTGTACCCAGCGATCCCCCTTAATCCAATCGAGCCAAGCACTGGTCGTTGGCACATATACTTTACCAATGCTGGCATGATAAATGAGCTTGCCGTCTTTAGAATAATTATTCTCGTGTGGCTGATCACCAGATTCAAACTCGCCCGTAATACGGCCGGTGGCAGTATCAATTGCATGTACTTTTTTAGCTGTAGAGGCTGAGACCAAGAATGTTTTTCCGTCGGGAGAGATGGCAGCATGATCAGCCCGCATTCCCTCAATCGGAGTCCGCCATACAATCTCTTCGGTCTGCATATCAATGGCAACCACATCGGCAAAGCTCGGACGGGATGCGTAAAGGAAACGACCATCCTTGGAGGTGAACATGTCATCAACCAACTGGTCATGCCCCTCACCTATCACAGTCCGGATTACTCTAAAGAATATCTGCCGGACCCAACTTGAATTATCAATTTCCTCTAAACGCTCTTCGAGGTCTGGAACAATGTTGAGGCGTTTAATTTTCTCAAATGTCTTTGCATTGAAAATATCAGCGGTGCCATCCCAGTTATTACCCACCACCATGACATCTTGCAGGTCGTCGGATGCATTGGCCCAAGTTGGATAACCAGACAAAATTAAGACAACACCCAACAATCGAAGGGAAAATAATTGAGAGAAATTAAATGTACGCATAAAGGAGCCCTGACCTTAAAAATACTTTCTTTTTATAGCCGCAGTATAAGCAGGACAACGAACTCAGCCATAGATAATTTTCAATTATTTTACTGAGTTACTGGGAATTGATAAATGGCACTATTGAGTTCGTTGATAAAAAACTATCGTCACTCACCTAATCGTTTCGGCAAAATTGGGGTCTGACTTGTGAACGCAGGAAATAACAAGCGTGCAACGCTATATCACCAATTGGAATTCCACCTGCAAGTCAACACTTCTTCGTCGGCTTTAATAGCCGTACCATTTGAATGATATCACTCCATATAACTGATCCTCTTTTTCCGTTGCACTTGACTTTGATCAAGTTGTTACCTGATAATTCACTGTAATTTTATGTGGAAAGGCTTTTCTTCAATTGATTAAACTTGGATAAATATGCCGGTAAAAATCAAGTATGCGAATGACGGGACAGGCGTTTACATGGACTATCATGGAAACGTTACTGGCAATGATATATTCGATGTAGTGCGCTCAATTTTCACGGATTGTCGCTTTTCATCAATTCAATTTTGGCTGTCTGATCGCACAAAGGTCACTAATTTCGATGTCTCAACGGAGGTGACCGTGGCTATTGGTAAGATGTCTGCTGTATACTTAAAAGAAAATCCCGACCTAATTATCGCCCTAGTTAGCCCCACAGATATAGAGTTTGCTATGTCTCGCATGATGGAATTGCAAGCGAATTCTGCTAATCCATTTTTAGTTTGTCGTTCCCGAGCAGAGGCCGAAGAATGGATTCTCAAAAATAGAAAAGGCGAACCAATGCCCACCTAAAGTTGGGAAACTCATTTGACTGGTTTATGAAGCTCGATAACATTACCGTCTGGATCCCGAACAAAAAAGAAGAACGTTCCATCGGGCAATTTTACTGTCTCTGTAATATTGATCCCAAGTGCGTTTAGTTGCTGTTGGACTGCTTCAATGTCATTGATTTCAAGGGCAATATGCGTAATCCCCGTATGTTTTTCGGCTTCGTCCATTAGGATATTATTGTTAGAGGCGTTTGAAGATGCATTCAGGATAAAGTTGATATTGACACCTGATGGATGCAACATCACAGCAACCGGTTCAGGTCCAATTGGGCCGACGATAAATTCGAACCCTAGTTGTTCGTAAAATGCCCTTGCGGTCTCTAGGCTCCGAACTCTAATTCCCACATGATTAATTCCGGTTATTTGCTTCATGATCGTAACTCCAAATGCCGAAAGATGATGACTGATATTTTCGAGTAAAACATTGATCTTGTAAGATACATGATACTAGTTTGGTAGACTACACACTATTAACTGACCGGCTTCATGTCTGTACTTAGGTTTTCAAGGCCAAGATGAGGCGCAACAAGTTGTAACTAGGGAGTAAACTAATGTCGAGCGACGACACCGTTAGTAAAAACAATGGAAACGATACCGAAAACGCTTTCACTTCATTGAAAGACGGTTCCACGAACTCGACTGCGATTGCTGCCTATTATGACGATTGGGCAGAGACTTATGATGCAACGTTAAAAAATTGGGATTATCAAGCACCAGTAAACGCTTCAAAAACCCTTTGTGAGTATTTGAAATCAGGCGACAGTGTTTTGGATGTCGGTTGCGGGACCGGCATGTTTGGTAAGGCGTTGTCCGGCCGTCTTGATTGCCAGATCGTAGGAATAGATATTTCGTCAGCCTCTCTGGAGAAGGCCGAAAAACAAGCCTGCTATGCCAGTTTGCAACGTCACGACTTACAATCTCCCCCATTACCATTAGCCAATAATACGTTTGAAGCCGCCGCCTGTGTGGGCGTCATGACCTACATTGAAGATGCGCCAAGTCTATTCGTTGATTTGTGCCGGATTGTTCGTGCAGGTGGATATATTTTGTTTACGCAACGGGATGATCTCTGGGAGCAGAAGGACTTTAACGCTCTACTGGATGATTTCGAAACGCGAAAACTCTGGAAGCCCCTTAGTGTTAGCAATGCCGCGCCCTATTTACCAAAAAATGACGAGTTCAGTGACACCATTGGGGTCATTCAAGTGCTCTGCAAAGTTATTTAGCCCCTACGCCACTTGTTTATTTTGAACTTCTATTTGGGCCAAGTCTCGGCATAAATCCTTTGAAGTAATATGCGTCTCTCTCCCGTTTCAGGGATTGAAAACTCAATCGCCAGTTCTTCACCGTGAATACTTTCGACGCAAGCAAGAACATGCTTGGTATCTAAAGGCGGCTCAATATGGGGCCAGATCGACATCATGGTTTTTGCCGAACAATAACCGACGCTTCTGGGTTTGATGGACGCAAGGTGACTAAGATCTTCGCTGTTAAATGAAGGGTCTAATGCAAGATCATTGATACAAGAATTTGGGAATTCCTGTAGAGCGCAGCCTTTTGCCTCAGCCAGGACAAAAGATCCCCCATAAGCATAGAAAGCAGTCGGATAAAGCATCACGTTTGGAATTTCAGCTTTGGTTAAGCCAGTAATAGAGAACGGATCGCAACTACTGCCGAAATGCCGCCTAATTTCTAATTTATAAACATCATTCACTTGTATGTCCAAAGGATGAGCAGCCTGTTTTGGTTTTTCCAAATGCGATTGAAATTCAGCAATTGTAAAAGTAAGCATATGGCCTCTCGGCGGCTCAAATTCTATAAAACCATCATAGTTTTTAGAAACCCGAATAATTAGGGTTTCATCATTATAGTCGCAATCACCGCTCATAGCCGTTTGACTCGTAAGGCCCAAGAACAATACAGCGACCAGTAGCGTTCCAAAAGTTAAACCTATTTTTTTTACCGCCATAATTGAATAATATTCCCTGTTTAAGGTATAAGTTTGACCCAAGAGTTAGCATTGATTGATAATTATTGGCCTTAGAATGAAACGCTCGCTTTAAATTGAGGTGATAATTGGGACAACTTTAAAAACAGGTTATCTTTTACATCTTATACTCTGAAAATGTTGTGTTTTCAGTGAAAATATGCGTTTCATATTAGGTAAAAATTAAAAATATCTGGAGAACAGAAAAATGAAAACAGCGCTAAATGAGTTGCTGCAGATCCGAAATCGTCAAGACGACGGGTCTGTTGACATAATCGGTAATGATCCAATTTATCCCACAAATTTCAAAGTTGCCGAGACGGCTGCGAGCGTTCTAGCCGCAACTGGTGTTGCCGTCTCGGATATTTGGGAGATGAAGACCGGGCGCAGACAAAACGTATCTGTAGATACACGTCATGCGGCAGCAGCGATTAACAGCCATAGTTATCTGCAATATCGCGAACCAGACGGGAGCTACCAAGCCAGACCAGACTCGCCCTTGGCCCAAATGGCATATGATACCGTCAAAGCATACCCAACCAAGGATGGCCGTTGGTATTTACCTCACTTTGGGATGCGGCACCTCAAGGCAAAGGTGCTCAATATTCTCGATTGCGAAATGAACATGGACAGCATTGCGGCGGGTGTTGCCAAATGGGATGCGGAAGAGCTGGATACTGCCATAGCAGAGGCAAACACCTGCGGTGGTATCATTCGATCTGAAGCAGAATGGTTAGCTCACCCCCATGGGCAAGCGCTTGCAGCCCAAGCTGTTGTGGAAATCGAAAAAATTGGGGAGAGTGATCCTGAACCTTTTCCAGAGGATGGGCCCGCGCTTAACGGCATTAAAGTTTTAGATCTGACACGTATTCTTGCTGGGCCTGTTGCTGCCAGAACTTTAGCAGAACATGGCGCTGATGTTTTAATGGTCGCAGCCAAAGGAATCCCGCAACTCAAAAAATTTGTTATTGATCTGTCCCACGGTAAACGGAGCTGTTATCTGGATATGAACGTTGCGGAGGAAGCGGCTCACTTGAAGGAGTTGATAAAAGTTGCTGATGTTTTCTCCCAAGGTTACCGTCCTGGCGTGTTAGAGGCACGTGGGTTCGGGCCAGAGGAACTCGCAGCACACCGTCCGGGGTTAATTTACACCTCAATCAATTGTTACGGATCAGGTGGCCCTTTTAGCGATCGCGGCGGCTGGGAGCAAGTTGCACAATCCGTAACAGGAATTAGTCATGAAGTTGGAAATCCTCCTGAACTATTGCCTGTTTTCGTATGTGATTATATGACGGGTTATTTGGGAGCTTACGGCACCATGCTCGCACTTGCCAAACGTGCGGTAGATGGCGGAAGCTACCATGTGAAGGTTTCTTTGTGTCAATCGGCTATGTTCTTGCAACGCCAGGGGCGCGTTAATGCTTCAAAACCAATAGTGGGACTTTCAGATGAAGAGGTCGCACCGTTACAGTTAGATAGCGATACATCATACGGTCAAATCAGACATCTTGGACCGGTTGTCCAATTTTCGGAAACAATTTCAAAATGGTCATGCCCCTCACCTGCACTCGGTGGTGATACGGCTGAATGGCTTAAAGCACCCTAACATTTGATATATTACTATATGGATTGGTTATTGGTGAAAGTATCACCTTTAACCAATCGTCTTAGGGCTAACAGGTATCATATTTTCACGATTTTTAGCATTGCCGTTTTATCTGTAGTGTTGTTTTTGCCTTTTGTCGCAATCGGAGTTTTCTTTTTAGTATTCTTCAAAATGATATTGACCAGTTGCTCCTCTGTAAATGGCTTAGTGAGCACGTCGTTCATTCCAATATCAATAAATTCCTTATGACGTTCTGTGAAAGCTTCAGCGGTTAAACCCACGATAGAAAGCTCTTTATCGGTAACGACCTCTCGTATTTTTTTGGTCGCATTCATTCCATCCATCACTGGCATATGGATATCCATAAATATTAGATCGAACGGTTCAGTTTGATACACTTTCTCAACTGCCAACTGGCCATTTTCAACTAATGTCACATCATGTCCCAGTTTTTCTAAAAATGAGCGGGCTATCAACGCGTTTACCTGATTATCTTCAGCAACCAGAATTCGTAAACTTCTCATTTCAACATGTTCAGTTCGGTCCGCCATTGAGTGAACAA
>CAJXWA010000051.1 GCA_913062525.1 uncultured Alphaproteobacteria bacterium
AATGAACGGAAAAGTTATGTCCATTCGGGACAAAGGCCCTCTTTGGATCATTTATCCATGGTCGGACACGCCTAGTTTAAGGTCTGAGCTCTACCATTCACGGTCAATTTGGCAGCTGATCAAAATTTCAATTAAGTAACGAAGGCTGGTTAATTAACGCATGTTCCGCCCCACAAAATATCTTTATGTCGTTTTGATGATTGCCACTCTTTCCATGGCAGCATCCGCATTTTGGCTCATTAGCGGAATTGCCCAGGAATCTAAAAAATTGGACAGTATAGCCCGAGATACTCTAATCGGCTTGAGTTCTCAAACAAACTACGAGCTCCATCAGTTTATTTATGCTCTGGATCAGTTCACCCCAAACAATACGTCTATTACCAAACAACAACTCATCATCCGCTATGACATCTTGTGGAGCCGGTTGAAAACAAATTCATCTGGTCGGGTCGGCGCAGCGTTTAAAGAGTTGGAAGGTGTCTCTACGTTTTTGGAGCAGTTTAATACCGCATTGCTCGCGACAGAAGACCAGGTTTTATCTCTAAAGCGGACAGATTCAGCGACAGTTATGGAGCTAAAAAAGCAATATCAGGGTCTTTCACCTAGTTTGCATAAACTAACCCTACTTGCCACGAAGAATGCCACGAAGAGCAGTCATCAACTAAACACTCACTTGCAAGAAGTCGGCTCCTGGGCACGTATTTTACTTCCCAGCATGGTGGCAAGTGGACTTCTTGTGGCCGTTATTCTATGGCGAGAACGAAAATCCCTTAATAACCTCACATCCCATCTTGAAGACAGAGTTTTAGAAAGCACGCTGGATTTGCGGAAAACAAATCAAATTCTAAAGGATGAAATTTTAGAACGTGAGAAATTGGAGGCTAAATTAGTTCAATCCCAAAAAATGGAAATGGTGGGTCAACTCACTGGCGGAATAGCTCACGATTTCAATAATCTGCTCGCCATCATTCATGGAAATGCTGAACTGCTCGAAACGATCGTAGCAGAAGATCAAGTTCGGCTCATCACCCCCATTATCAAAGCTAGCGTCCGCGGCAGTGAGCTCACTCAGCGGTTACTTGCGTTTTCCCGTAAACAACCTCTCAACCCAGAAGCTTTCGATATGCGGCGATTGGTTGAAAGCATTTCAGATCTTCTTGATCGATCCCTTGGAGAAACGATCACAGTAAAAACGAATGCCGAGCAGGATCTATGGCCGGCGTTGGCCGATTCTGCGCAGGTCGAGAATGCCATCCTAAACCTTGCGGTAAATGCCCGCCATGCCATGCCAACCGGGGGACAACTTAGCATTGATATGAGTAATTTCACATTGGATGCCTCTGACTCAGAAATTCTGCCCGACGCCGTTCCAGGTGAATATGTTTTATTATGTGTCTCTGATACGGGAACAGGTATGTCAAAAGAAATTATGGAACACGCATTCGAGCCGTTTTTCACAACCAAGGACGTCGGAAAAGGCTCTGGACTTGGGCTTTCCATGGTTTATGGCTTTGTTAAACAGTCCGGCGGTTACATCAATTTATACAGCGAACAAGGATTGGGGACATCAATCAAAATCTATCTTCCCCGCTGCACTGAGAACCAACTGAAAAAATCATCGCATATGTTTAACGCCGAAATTCCCAAAGGTAACGGAGAGACAATCCTAATTTTGGAGGATGACAAAGAAGTTCTGATACTCGCTGCCAAAATATTGCAATCCCTCAACTACGAAGTTATCCCGACCAATGATACGGAGACCGCTTTGCAAGTTCTTCTGTCAAACCAGAAGGTTGACCTAATATTGTCAGATGTTGTGTTACCGGGCGGCTTAAGCGGACCTGAGTTTTTCAAAGAGAACAGTGATATCATTCAAAACAATAAAATCGTTTACATGTCGGGATATCCTGCCGAGGCTGCGGGGAGCACTCAAAAATCAAACAATTGGGACCCCAACGACGTTCTGCTCACAAAACCATTTCAACGGCGCGAGCTGGCAACTCAACTCCAAATTAAATTAATTGAGAACTCAGAGCGACTTTAAACGCAGCCCCGTACTTTACCTCTTGACGTTCCTGTTACTGGAGGGTTTATCTATACAGTAGATCAGCAAAGAGGAATAATTCAGCATGTCCGACCAAACCAATAGCGGCGAACACTCACTGTCCGATGACAAGATGATCACATCTGTCATAGATCCTGTTTGTGGGATGACTGTAACTCTTGGAAAAGGAAAGCCTAATCTCCTAACTGAAGGCTCTGAATATCACTTCTGCTCTCAGGGTTGTTACGACAAATTTTCTGTTGATCCAGAATTTTATCTTACGGGGTCTCATAAGAAGAAAGCTAAGGCTGCCCCAAAAGATACGACTTATACTTGCCCCATGCATCCAGAGATCATTGAAGATCATCTGATAGATTGCCCCCTATGCGGTATGGCGCTGGAACCGATGGGTATTCCCGACGATAAACCCAACCCAGAATTAATTGATTTCACCAGACGATTTTGGATTTCTACTTTTCTGACACTTCCGTTGATATTCATTGCCATGGGCCCAATGCTTGGAATCCCCGTCCGCGAGATATTGACAGAACCGATCGCTAGTTGGGCTGAACTTATGTTGGCGACCCCTATTGTTCTTTGGGCCGGGTGGCCGTTTTTTAAACGCGGATGGGGATCCATTCAAAATCGAAGCCCTAACATGTGGACACTTATTGCTATAGGTGTGGGTACGGCGTTCCTTTATAGTGTTATTGCGGTCGCCGCACCGGGTATTTTTCCGGGTACGTTCCAGATGACAAACGGCGCCATCCCGGTCTATTTCGAATCTGCTGCTGTTATAATTGTCCTCGTATTTCTGGGACAAATACTTGAACTGAAAGCTCGCGAACGTACTGGCGAAGCGATTAAATCATTAATGCAGCTTGCCCCGTCGACTGCCAGACGGATCAATACGAACGGGACCGAGAGAGATGTTCCCATCGAAAACATTCTCCAAGGGGACAAAGTCCGCATTCGCCCCGGCGAACGCATTCCCGTTGACGGAGTTGTTTTAGAAGGTGCGTCAGCAATAGATGAAAGCATGCTGTCTGGTGAACCTATACCGGTGGACAAACAAACCAACGACCCAGTGACCGGCGGAACCCTGAATAAATCAGGAACATTGGTGATTGAGGCCCAGAAAGTTGGATCGGATACAGTGCTTTCACAAATTGTCGAAATGGTCGCAACAGCCCAGCGTACTCGTGCTCCCATACAAGGCCTTGCAGATAAGGTTGCCGGCTATTTCGTTCCTGCTGTTGTTCTATCAGCCATCACGGCCTTTGTTGTTTGGGCACTTGTTGGGCCTGATCCCAAAATGGTATTTGCTTTGCTATCCGCAGTTTCAGTACTGATTATTGCCTGTCCTTGCGCCCTTGGCCTTGCGACGCCAATGTCCATTATGACTGCGACAGGACGCGGGGCTCACGCTGGCGTCCTTATTCAAGACGCCGAAGCGCTCGAACAATTTTCGCAAGCAACGGTCATCATTATGGATAAAACCGGCACGCTCACGTCAGGGAAGCCGAGCGTTAATACGATTAATTCCGTTGGTTCGACCTCTCGCTCTGAAATATTGGCCATTGCTGCCGGCCTTGAAAATGGCTCAGAGCACCCCCTTGCTGAGGCTATTTTGAAGATAACTAAAGAAGAGAATGTACCGTTTGCAAAGGTTGAAGATTTTGAAAATGTCGGCGGCCTTGGCGTGCAAGCAATCCATGAGAATAAGCATGTCCTTATTGGCAACTCCGCTTTCATGGCAAAAAATAACGTTGATTTAAGCGTCGTTGCTGAGTTTTCAAAAACAGCTGAAGCGAAAGGAGAGACAATCCTTTATTTGGCAAAAGACACCGCACTGCTCGCGAGCATTGGCATTTCAGATACCATCAAACCGCAATCAAAATCTGTTATTGCCAAATTGCAGGCGAAAAACATTCAAATTGTTATGGCGACAGGCGACAATGAAGGCGCTGCCCGCCACGTGGCAAACGAACTGGGAATAGATGAAGTAAACGCAAATGTGATGCCGCAGGATAAAAAGAGACTGGTTGAAGACTGGCAAAGTCGCGGCCACATCGTTGCCATGGCAGGCGACGGTGTAAACGATGCCCCCGCACTTGCGCAAGCTAATATCGGAATTGCCATGGGCACAGGGTCTGACGTTAGCCTGCAAAGCGCTGGAATTACACTGCTGAAAGGCGATATCTCCGCTATCATGCGGGCCTATCAGCTTTCTGCTTTAACTATTCAGAATATTAAACAAAATTTGGCGTTTGCCTTTGGGTATAACTTGATCTGCGTGCCCATTGCCGCAGGCGTTCTATACCCCTTTACGGAAACCCTACTCTCTCCCATGATAGCGGCAGCTGCCATGAGCTTGTCTTCCGTGTCGGTTATATTCAACGCGCTGCGACTGCGCCGCGTTTCCCTAGATGATGGGAGCGGGTGATGAACATTGGAACAGCGTCGGAGCTCTCGGGTCTCCCCGTAAAAACAATTCGTTATTACGAAGACATTAAACTTGTCAAACCGGCACGCGCGCAAAACGGTTATCGCACATATTCAGATGAAGACGTGTTGTATTTAAACTTTCTAAGCCGGGCTCGAAAACTCGGATTCTCAGTGGATGAATGCAGACTGCTTCTCTCTCTCTACAATGATTCTGATCGATCTAGCAGTGAGGTGAAAGCGCTTGCGTTGCAAAAGGTCGACACTATCGAAACCAAAATTGTAGAATTAACGTCCATGAAGAATATGCTCAGTAAGCTTGCAAAAAGCTGCCATGGCGATGATCGACCAGATTGCCCAATTTTAGAAGAGATTGCCCGGGGTCCGTTGAAATAGAGCGTGATCGCTTGCCGAGTTTGAAAATTTAGGTTACATGCGGCTGTAACGATATTGTCGATGCCCCCTTTTCACGAAAATCAAATTCATGCCCAAACTTTCCCAACATCTTTACGGTACCTTAATCACAGCTCTTGGCGTTTTAGTTCTCACACCTGATGGCTTATTGGTCCGCCTCATAAGTGCCGATGCCTGGACATTGTTATTTTGGCGCGGATTATTTTTCGGTTTGGCCATATTGGGATTTTATTTCCTACGCTTCGGAACCGGAGCTATTTATAGATTCAGAAGAATTGGCGTGCTCGGCATACAAGCGACGTTGCTTTTCACTTTGAGTTCTGTATTTTTTGTTCAAGCACTTCACCACACCAGTGTAGCCAATACGTTGGTTTTGATTGCAACAGCGCCTTTTTTCTCAGTTATCCTCTCCCGAGTTTTTCTGAAAGAAAAAATCAGGCTATCAACTCTCATTGCCATCTTGATTAGTTGCGGTGGGATAGCGTTTATATTTAAGGGTAGTCTTTCCAGTGATCACTTAACTGGCGATTTATATGCACTAGTGTCCGCCCTTAGCATTGCCAGTCAGATTACGACTGTTCGACGCTCAAAATCGGTTGATATGGTACCAACACTGGGTTTTAGTGGTATTCTATTGGCAATTATTGCCTTGTTCTTCGCAGACACGTTAAGCGTCAGTTCCACAGACATGGGGCTGCTTATCTTATTGGGCTTTGTGGTTATCCCCATTGCATTTGGATTGATCACCATCGGACCGCGTTACATTCCAGCTGCCGAAGTCAGCCTTCTTATGCTATTAGAAACCTTCCTCGGTCCTTTATGGGTATGGCTCGCCCTTGGTGAAGAGCCATCGAGCGAGACATTAATCGGCGGAAGTCTTGTACTGGTTACGCTCGCAATCCACACCATTTATAATGCGAAAACACAACGTAAACCGGTGCCGGCTGCGAGTTAAATTTAAATTACATCCGATCTATAGAAGATATGACGACCAATTTCGCCCACTCTGTCGAGCGATAAGCGCCAACGTGGCGACACATAGGAAGCATGATAATGAGTGGCTTTTTTAGCCACTCCGCTTCTCTCTCCGGCCATAACTAGGGCAACAATTTTGAGAGATTTCTCCCATGAGCCGATGTCGTTGGGGCGATCTGGTTTACCGTCACAAGCAAATGAGAACTGGCATCTGTTAGCCAAATGCTGATTTTGGAAAACCACGCCACAAACGGTACTTGGATATCTTTTAGTGGCAACCCGGTTCAGAACAACCTCTGCAATGGCAACCTGACCAATTAACGGCTCTCCGCGGGCTTCAAAGTAAACGGCTTGCGCAAGGCAAAGTTCTTGTCTTGAAAAGACCCGCTCAAATAAGTCTACGCCGGCAATAGTCGCCTCAGTTGGGCCCGACACAGGCATATCCAGATTTTTAAGCTCTTTCATGCCACGCCGTGACGCCCGGCCTAGGGATGCCACTTTAGTTTCAAGTTCTTGGGGAGTTGAGATGTTATATTTTGACTTCAAGTAGGTAGACCGCAGTTCAGCATCTCTTGTTCCAATATTGAACAAAAGAGAAAAACTAATTGCCATCGACGTAACAATTGCCGCCGCCCCAATCCAGAGCCCGGATCGATAGCCCATGGAAAATGGCCAAAGTTGCTTAATCATACAAAACACTCACTTTTTTATCAGACCCTTGCGGAATGACGTCATCTTGGCCGTCAACTACGGGTCATTAAAAACTCACCCTGTTATATCAAACATCCTCAATTACTTTCATCACCCATATATGGGGTGAAATTCCTATTTTTCGACCATTTTGTTAACCATTACAAATGACTTCATCAAGTTTTATTAGTTCCAAGGGCGTCTATTTCAATCAACCTAAATGATCACAAAATCCTTTTTAACCCTTTAATTACAATACTTTAATAAAAATATTGAACTGAACTTCTCTTATATCTAGGTGTGATATCCTGCAATTATGGTGAAAGTTCAAAAATCCTATTCGTTAACAAATCGGGCACACAAACGTCAGTTTTGGAGAATCGGATGGTTGAGCGTTATTCTGAATTCAAGATATGGAGCAGGTGTTTCTCAAGTCAACTCGTCCTTCTCAAACACAGCCTTTAGCGCACCGTATTTCTCTTGAATTATCTACTTTAAAACTAGGTCTGGAGGTCTATCGCATTATTTTAATATGCGGTTACAGTTATATTTATTTTGGATACCCATAAAAAAAAGGGTTTCTGACCCTTTAGGTCACAAATAATCGTCTTTTTTCGCTTAAATGAATTGTTTTACTTGCATCAATGCAGCTTTTTGTTATATCAGATATCTTGAATTTGTTTCACTTTTATATGTAATGGTCGAGTATATGGATATCACAGCACTTCAAGGCAAGTCTCTAGAGGCAAGTCGCTTTTTAAAAGCTATGTCAAACAAACACCGGTTGCTAATTCTTTGTAATTTGGTTGATGCGGAACGTTCTGTCGGTGAACTTGAAAAAATTGTTGGCCTTAGCCAATCGGCTTTATCACAGCACCTTGCTCGCCTTCGCAAGGAAGAAATCGTTAAAACACGGCGTGAAGCCCAAACTATATATTACTCTTTGGATGACGAAAGCGTTATCGACGTTCTAGAAGTTTTATATGACATCTTCCTTGGTGAAGAAGGAAGCTTGGCAGAAGTAGCTTAATGCTATTTTGCTAATGCAAACTGTGTCCCGAAGCCCATAAGGCTCTCGGGACGTTTGCATCCGATCTGTGGACTTAATTGATAAAGATGACCTGCTTGCCGATGGCTATGCGATCTTCCATTGATTTGAGAGCGGCCGCAACCTCCCACGCGTTCCACACGGCTCCTATATGAGGTCGCAAATCATTTTTTTCTGCTAATTGAAGAAGTTCACCATACGCCTGCTGTCCAGCTTCGGGGTTTCGCCGCCCATATTCTCCAGCGCGTACACCAATCAACTCCCCTGATTTTTGCGCCAAAACCTTCAAATCAATATTTCCAAAATCTCCGCCAGCAAATCCCACCGTTAGTAGTCGCCCCATCCAACTCAAACAGTACACACTTTCGTTTAGAACCCAACCACCGACTGGGTCCATGATCAGATCTACTCCCTGCCCCTGGGTTACGTCCATGACGGCTTCACTAAAACATTGCTCGCTATAATCAATAATAAAGTCGGCACCTGACTGCTTGGCAATTGCTCTCTTTTCTTCGCTGCTGGCTGTCGCAATCACCTTTGCTCCGAAGGCTTTTCCGACACTCACGCAAGCCTGCCCAACCCCGCCACCAGCGCCGTGAACAAGTAACCATTCGCCTGCCTGTAACCTGCCCCGCTTGGCAAGTGCCACATACGCTGTCTGGAATGTCACCCCAAATGCGGCTGCGTCTGTAAAATCAAGATGCCCGGGCATCAAAGAGACATCTGTATTTTGGGCAATCTTCAAGCGCGCACAAGCTCCCGTTTTACCTCGAAATAAAACCTTATCACCCGGATTCACATGGTTTGCATCACACCCGGCCTCCAAGACAACACCTGCTCCCTCCATTCCCACAACAAACGGAAGTTCGGGGCGAAACTGGTAAGCACCATAGGTCATCAACAAATCTGGAAAATTAAGAGCCGCTGCTTTCACCTCTATGAGAAGTTCATTGTCCTTTAATTCTGCCAATGGTGCCTCCGCATGTATTACGCGACCTGGTCCTTCAAGCGACTGGCAGATACTTGATAAATTACGGATATTTGGCTTGACCATATTGTGTATCTCTCAGGCTCCCAGGCATCGAATTTTGATAATTCAACTTTTTCTACAATGTTGTGACTGGAATATGCGCTGTAAAAAGTATACTTGTGAAGCAGTTCTTTTAAAGCGCAATAAACACAGGCAGATTAATGGCAATTTCAGAGATTTCATATCTTGCAGCAGCAGGCGGCGGCATCGCCAGTTTCTTAAGCCCGTGTGTATTGCCGCTCGTTCCGGCGTATATTTGCCTTGTCGCCGGCACTAGCCTAGAACAGCTCGAGCTTGAAGCTAGCCAAAAAAAGGCCGGAGCACTGAACGTCAAAGTCATCCTTATGGCGCTGATTTTTGTTTTGGGCTTTTCAACGGTCTTCATACTATTGGGGGCCGGTGCCTCATTCATCAATCGACTACTCATTCAACACCTTGATATCCTATCAAAAATTGCTGGCATTGTGATCGTTATTTTTGGCGTTCACATGACTGGAATTATTCGAATTCCGCTTTTGTACCGGGAAGCCCGCTTCAATGATATCGATAAGCCCCAAAACTGGCTTGGCGCATATGTAATTGGGTTGGCTTTTGGATTTGGCTGGACACCTTGTATTGGGCCAATTCTTGGGACAATTCTCGCATTAGCAGCAAGTGACAGTTCGCTTGCGCATGGGGTCGGCCTCTTAAGCGTATATGCCTTGGGACTTGGAATACCTTTTATGATCGCGGCCTTTGCCATTAATCCATTTTTGCGATTTATGCGGCATTTCCGTAGATATTTCAAAGCGATGGAAATTGGGACAGGTGCTATTATAATAGCGACAGGATTGCTAATTTTTACAGGCCAGTTTCAAGTTCTTGCTTATTGGTTCTTGGAATTGATTCCCGGCCTTGCCAATTTGGGTTAACCAATCATTGAGCCTTTATCTGGGCTGCATCCTGATCCACTTTTGAAATAAGCTGATCTGATATTGTGCCATTTAAATTTTCTTGGTTGGACATTTGAATATTTTGCACTGTCGTATGTGGTCCTGATACGTAAGATATAAAAAACATTGCGCCAATCAAAAACATGACAATAAGCCAAGTTGAAGTTATTTGTTCTCTCATTAGATTACCCACAAATTTCTATTAACCCTGTTTGACAGCTATAAACCTGCCTTTGCATGAGGCTCATTTAGTGTTGAAATTCTGGGTTTCAATCCGAGTTCAACGAACTGTGACCAAGTTATTTTCATATGTAGATTGAATGTAATCTCTGTCACAAATACAATGGAAACAATGACATGTGACGGAGAAATGAATGTGTGCCCGGTTTAGCCTCTCAAGCCCTATCGAAGCTTTGCGGAATTTATTCCAGCTTTCAGGTAGCCCCAATTTACGGGCCTCCTACAATATCGCTCCGACAAACACTGTATTTGCTCTCCGCTTAGCATCAAATACAAACGAAGAAATGCAACATTTCATGCCGCAATGGGGGTTAATACCATCGTGGTCAAAGGATGGTTCAAATTCGGGCTCGCTCATAAATGCCCGTTCAGAAACGGTATCATCGAAGCCCTCATTTCGCAGCGCATTTAAAAGTCGGCGTTGCCTCATACCAGCTAACGGGTTCTTTGAATGGATGAAAACAAAAGACGGCAGCAAACAACCCTATTTTATTCAAGGGAATGACCAACCGATTTTCGCCTTTGCCGGTCTCTGGGAGACATGGAATAACCATGAAGGAGAACAGATCGAGAGCTGCACCATCCTAACCCAGGCAGCTGATGAGACATCTTCCCATATCCATCATCGTATACCGGTTACCGTAAACCCTAATTTTCATAAGAGCTGGCTCACTGGAATTGACATAGCAAGCCTGCCGCCACTAGCTCAGCAAGCATCATTTAGCTACTATCCAGTTCATAAACGGGTCGGCAAAGTTCGGGAAAACGATGCCGACCTGATTAAGCAGATCGAAATTTCAGACATGCCTGTACAAGGCAGCCTTTTTTAGCTTACCTTTAGCGCAATGGTGCTTGGAATAAGACCACCAGCTTCAGACGGATCTCGGCTAATACGCACCACCGAGCATTTTAGTTTTTCAAACGCTTTATGCTCTATCTGGCGAACACGCTCTTTCGTAATCCCCAATCGATTACCCAATGCTTCAAGTGTTACCTTATCCTCATTGAGCCGGCGTTCACGGATTATGAGTTGCTCACGGTCAGAGAGTTCTCCCATGGCAGAGCGCAACCAGCGTCCCCTTATCTCCCCATCGCAAACTCGAATGGTGACTTCTTCGGGGTTAGGTTGGTTGTCGGGGAGGAAATCTCCAATACTGTCATCCCCTTCTTCGCTTATGGGAGCGCTTAGGGATTGATCGCGGCTAGCTAGTCGATTGGACATATTTTCAACGTCCTTCAACTTAACTCGCAGTTTCTCGGCAATGGTCATTAAAGTCGCAGAGGAGACTTTCCCCTCTTCTGGATTTTGTATTTTCGCACGCAACCAACGAAGATTAAAAAATAAGGACTTTTGCGCGGCACTTGTACCTGATCGGACGATTGACCAGTTTCGAAGTATATAATCTTGCATCGCTGATTTAATCCACCAGCTTGCGTATGTAGAAAATCTGATTTCTCTTTCTGGCTCAAACCTGAAGGCGGCTTGCATTAATCCTACATTCCCTTCTTGAACTAAATCTCCGAGCGGCAAACCGTAATTGCCAAACTTGGATGCCATTGACACCACAAGGCGTACATAAGCTGTTACCAGCTCGTGTAACGCATCTTCGTCCCCCTCTTCTCGCCATAATCTGGCAATCTCGAACTCTCTTTCCCGGGAGAGCATAGGGGCCGACATTACTGAAGAAATGAAGGCTCTGTTTCTTTTAAGAGTACTAATAGCGTCACGTGTGGGCATTATTTTCCACCCTTTCAACAAGTGAAATAGTTAGTTTCCCTGAGCACTGACTTTATTTAGTTTTTTATGAAGTATTACCGGAATTCAAAGACAATTCAAGTACATTATAGAAATTCTAATATAATTTTGTTCGAATATGAAGAAATTTGGATGTAATTCACCTAAAAGTGACCACGGATTCAGCCGGAAGCCTGTTCGTTTTCCCTAAACCCTAAGTAAAAAAGCATCGCGACAATCAAAAGAAGTGCAATAGTAATGAACGAAATCTGGTATCCCGCTTGCGGTGAATACATCAATCCCCACCCGAACAGAGACTGCATAAAACCAACGCCTAGAATGCTGGTTAGATTTAAGGTTGAGTTTGCGCGTCCCACAAGATAGTCCGGGAACGAGGCCCGGCACTGCGCCGCTAGGACAACATAATGTTGTTGTAAAAAAGCAACCAGAACAAACAGAACACAAATAGCCCATACGGGAAGGTCTTTATAAAAACCCAAGATAGAAAATGCGACCACTTCAGCGAACACCGCCGTCAGGATTATTTTTTTCCGGCTTTTAAAAATACGATCTAACGGACCAAAAAACAACGCGCCAGCAGGTATTGCAATCACCATTAGAAACAAAATTTGACCGCGCTCAATTCCATTTAGACCGTATTCAGTTTCAAGAAACGGACCACCCCACATCCCAAGAATTGTGGTGGACGGCCCAAAGGCAACCGCTCCCATTGCCAAGAAAAAGAAAAACCTGGGGTACAGAAGAACCGCACTGTAACCCTTAATGCTCTGCATCATGGTGGTCGGTTGGTTTTTATTTTGACGGTATCCAGGAGGTGCATCCTGGATAATCAGTATCCCAACTAAAATAGCCACCAAAGTAACTGCCGAAATAATTAGATATGCAGGTCGCCAGCCAAATTCAGCAATAAAATAAGCCAATGGGTATGACGCAAGGATACTGCCAATACTAGAGGCGGCCATCAACCATGATACAATCGTTGCGAAGCGGTCAGCGGGAAACCATTTGGAAAACAAAACATATGAAGACATCATAGTGACTGAGAAACCACCGCCCAGCAGCATTCTAGCAATCACCACTTCTTCATATGTGGTTGCATAGGCGAGTAGGAGGCAGGCACCAACGGCAAACCCCACGTAAATGGGAACAACGCGCCTGGGTCCGAAACGATCAAGCAACAGACCGTTTGGAACCTGTAAAACAGCTGATGTAAAGAAGAGAACCGCCGCAATTAGTCCCAAACTGTCAACAGCGAACCCCAATTCCGCAGCTATTGGCGGGATGGTCACCGCACCCGACAACCGATGGAATTGTCCCAGCCCGAACAAAACCGCACAGACAGCGAAAATCGAATATGCGCGTCGCTGACTTAAGTTACTGGGGGAGGTTTCGGACATTCAGTGGCTTCTTTCTTTTTCTTGCACGATCCGCTCATTTTGACTTTTTGTCAAATTACTTGATCATTTGATCGTGTCGGCATATTTTCTAATCAATCAATGAAGATTGCGACCCCTCGCAACAGAACAAAAATAGAACCGAGAAAAGACATGAAATTCCAAGGTACCGAACAGTATGTTGCCACAGAAGATTTGATGATTGCCGTAAATGCGGCAATTACATTGCAACGCCCCCTTTTAATTAAGGGTGAGCCCGGAACAGGTAAAACTGTTTTGGCACAGGAAGTTGCTAAATCATTGGGCAAAAAATTTATTGAGTGGAACATTAAATCCACCACCAAAGCACAACAAGGTTTGTACGAATATGACGCTGTGTCCCGCCTTCGGGATTCTCAGCTTGGTGAGGATAAAGTTCACGACATTGCCAACTATATTCGCCCTGGTAAATTGTGGGAAGGGTTCACACAAGACGAGAGCCCGGTCTTGCTGATCGACGAAATTGATAAAGCTGACATCGAATTTCCAAATGATTTGCTGCAAGAACTCGACCGTATGGAGTTTTTCGTATACGAAACACAAGAAACCATTAAGGCCAAGCATCGCCCGTTGGTTATTATAACATCCAACAATGAAAAAGAATTACCTGACGCCTTCTTGCGCCGTTGTTTCTTTCACTACATTACGTTCCCAGATCAAGAAACAATGCAAAAAATTGTCGATGTTCATCATCCAAATGCAAAACAAGAACTTGTTCGTGATGCAATCAACGTATTCTTTGGCGTTCGCGACACACCTGGCTTGAAAAAGAAACCATCCACGAGCGAGTTGCTAGATTGGCTCAAACTTCTAATGAATGAAGATTTGCCAGAGGAAGTCTTGAAATCCAAAGATCCGTCAAAGCTTATTCCACCATTACATGGCGCCCTGCTAAAGAACGAACAAGACGTCCATTTGTTCGAGAAATTGGCATTTTTATCTCGACGTGAGCAACGCTAACTGAGGTAAATCAACATGTTTGCGAAGTTCTTTTTCACACTAAAAGACGCGAAACTGCCAGTCACCATACGGGAATATCTAACTTTGATTGAAGCCATGAAGGCTGGCGTCATTGGATATTCCGTAAATGATTTTTATTACCTAGCCCGCACGACGCTGGTGAAGGATGAAAAAAATCTGGATAAATTTGATCAGGTCTTTGGTTATTGCTTTAACGGCATTGAGTTTATCGCTGACGACGAGAACGTTGAAATTCCCGACGAATGGCTCAAAAAGCTTGCTGAACTTTCATTAACCGATGAAGAAAAAGCGGAAATTGAAGCGCTCGGCGGCTGGGAAAAGCTCATGGAGACGCTGCAAGAGCGGCTGAAAGAGCAAGAAAAACGTCACCAAGGGGGCAATAAATGGATCGGCACAGCAGGTCGCTCTCCCTTCGGCGCGTATGGATATAACCCAGAAGGTGTCCGGATCGGACAAAAGGAAAGTCGTCATCGCAAAGCTGTAAAGGTTTGGGATAAACGCGAATATAAAAACCTTGATGATGATGTGGAACTTGGCACCCGGAACATTAAGGTTGCCATGAAACGCCTGCGTCAGTTTGCCCGTCAGGGTGCCGCTGACGAGCTGGATTTAGATGATACCATTAGATCCACTGCCCGCAATGCAGGTTTCCTTGATTTGAAGATGCGGCCAGAGCGGCACAACACAGTTAAAGTGCTTATCCTGTTTGATATTGGCGGCTCAATGGACGATCATATCCGGGCCTGCGAGGAGTTATTTTCGGCAGCGCGAACAGAGTTCAAACATCTAGAATTCTATTATTTTCATAACTTCTTGTATGAAAAATTGTGGAAAGATAATCGCCGCAGACATGCTGACTTCAAATCAACTTGGGATGTTCTGCATACTTATGCTGCTGACTATAAACTCATCTTTGTAGGTGACGCGACAATGTCACCCTATGAGATTGCGTATGCCGGTGGCAGCGTTGAGCATTGGAATGAAGAGCCGGGCCAAGCATGGATGGAGCGAGTTCTTGATATTTATCACAAAGCGGTCTGGCTGAATCCAGTTCCTGAAAAATATTGGGACTACACACCATCAGTTCAAATGGTAAAACAATTAATGACTGATCGTATGTATCCATTGACCATAGGTGGTCTGGAAGACGCTATGAAAGAATTGAGCCGCTAGTCGGCTCAATCAATTTCATCAACGAATTTCACAGCTGCGGTTAAACGGGTCATGCGCGCAAGCACGAGCTTCTGGAGTAAAACACTCAAGAACAGATAATAAACCGGCATGTAAACGATGCCGTTTTCGCTTGTTTTCAGCAGATACACGAACCCGACGGATCCAATAGCTAACAAATACCAAAACCGGCCGCAGGCACCGGCACGGGTTGCATATTTTTCAAATTTTGCGCCGTGAACTTCGTATTTATACCAAAGGTCAAACGCCGCCGAGATACCAAAAATGGGCAGGGCAATGAACAAAACCGCTCCTGCTACAGCGTAAGTTCCCTGCCCGCTTTGAGTGAGGTCAGCCAATGCGGTGAATATTGTAAGAGACCCACTCAGCCCTAAAAAATCGTCTGAAATTCCGATGGGTGTGGAAATTGCAAGACCAAGAAGAGCCGCAGAAAACAATGTCATTAAACCCAGATAGCGGTCAATTCCGCTTGCATATTTTGAGATCGTTTGCCTGTTCGCTCGGCCAATAACAATACGGTCAAAAAATTCATGCATTCCAAAGATCCCCTTAATTTGACTTATTTATACAGAAACATTGTTTAACTGACAGCCAAAAAGAAAGGCCGCACAAATTAAGTGCGGCCTTTCCAATTTTAATTCATCAATTTTCAGACGTCTTAAGGAGCAATGATATCTGCTCCGTCATCGTCATCAGGTTCTGCGTTTTTCCTTTCACTGGGACCCTGACTTCCCACATCTCCGTCAAACTCAGGGCCTGGAAAAGGATCGTCGCCATCATCTATTTCCAGCGCAGGTAACTCCACAGCCTCTTCCAAATCTGGCACGACTTGACTGTCTCTAAGTGTCTTCATCCATGTTTCAGGAGGCAAATAGGCCCTATCTTCATACCTGCCAATACGCAGGCCCTCGATAGGTCCTAAAACTCGAAACAGAAAACCACTTGTTCTTGGATTTTGGTGTGATCTCTTTTTAACGATTGTGAACGACTTTCTCCAATAATTGAACACTGTCAACGGGCTAGATGCAGGCGAAAGGATAATCAGGATTAAGTTTCGGCGCCACGCCGTGAAAAACCCATTGGCATCCAAATTGGGAAGACCTGGCATAATCGCCGCCAATCCGCCGTAATATCCGAGCGAGCTCAACATATACAAACCGTACATTTGAACAATATATGACGGATACCAGAGATTTTGTTTAAATCGTTTCCAAGTACCCGGTGTGCTCTGTTCAGCCCAGAAGCCTTTCCGAGCTGTATAGCTCCGATAACTTATAGATGCCTTGACGACCCACCTCTTCCACCACGGCATTGCAGCAAGCCTTTCTTGCTCCATACGATCGTCATAACCTTCCTTTGGCTCTTTAGTCATCAAGTAATAAGGCAATAGAACGGTATTACCGCCAATACTGTAGACGAGGTATCGAGCCACTAACAATCCAAGGGTCGTAAGCGCTTCATTGGTAGAACTATCCTCACCGAGTACGGGATAGCCGCTAGCAAGTGACGCAAGGAGCTTAATGCCGGTAAAGGCTGTAATCTGAACACCAATTTTCCACAAAAGGCGCCTTGCTGCGAGACGCGCATAGTCAGCACTTTTTGCGCCTTTTGCCTTAATACCGTTCCAATGTTGGCTTTCATTGGCGGTATAGCCTTTCCCATAGGCAGAGAATGCAGTAACAGTCATGAAGTAGACGGCAAGGTCCACTCCAAATCCCGCTGTCGCCATGGTTCCGTCATTAAACTCATACGATGTTGGTGCCAACCATGCCAGTAATGCAGCACCAAAAACACTCTGAAGATAGCCGCCCATGCGGGTCAATCCCTGCATATAACCGCTCCGCGCCAGTCTGTCGTAAGCTGAACGATCCTCGTCAGTTGGTTCAGCGTGAGGACCTTCATCATCCACAGGTGGTTCGAATTCGCGGGTCTTTTTAAAAGTCCAATTCCAAAACGTTGGATAACGAAACCACGAAGAATTCTCGTCATCTTCGACAGGTTGGACTGCAGGCATAGCTGGTTCTGTGGGAACAGCCTGCACGCCCACGTTCCGGTGCATAGCAGCTAAGGGGAGCCCCATTATCATCCGTCCATCAGGATCAATGAAATTAACAGGATCATTCTCAGTATAAGCATACGGATCTTGGGTGCTCCGGGCAGGATCTGGACTTAGAAAGCGAGCCAGTTCTGGCGAGTAATAGCGCGCAACATCGTAATAAAGTTGGGTTTCTTCATCAAATTCCATACCGGCAAACTTGAACCGGAAGTTGTTGTTTCCAGCCGTTGAGTTCCCACCGGCCATATTGCCGTATGGACTGTAACCTACAGACGCACTTTGATTACCTTTCAAATCCGATACGGAAATGACACTACCGCGTATATCATGATGGAAATAGGTAACATGATCTATTTTTGGAGACCCATCCCCACCTTCAAGCGCCGCATGGACACTCGGCGCCATAGTCACCGTTGAAAAAACAATAGTTGTCAGAAGAAGTGCCGATCGTTTGAACAATCCAATTTTTGTCAAAGGCGCGCGTGCGACTGCTCCTGTTTTTTCGCTCGTTATCATATGGAAAGCCCAAAGGCTGCTGAAAACCACAGCCAAAGAAAGCGACAAAATCGCAACGCCATTTTTAGCAACGATCGAGAGCGCCATTGTCAATGTATCGGAAAACTGTGAGAACAGGCCCAATCCACTGGCAATCCAGGTATCAGCCATTGGCGGTGACGCAACTGCAGGGATTAATACAGATGCTAAAAAGTCATCATCTGAAACCAAATCCGTGAAGGCCGCAATCCTGCCCATATGGTCCCACACATAGCGCGTTTCCTGCATTGTTCCATCGCTATGAACTGTAAACTCATAGAATTCATTGATATAATAGGTAACAGAACCGCCTTCTTCGCGTTTTTCTATACGTTCGCCAAGATGATCATATTCATAGGTGAAATGCCGAGACTTCCCATCTTTCAAGATAGTGCTGGCATTGAGGCGGTTTTCAGCATCAAAATTTAGAGATACTTTCCGGCTCTTTGTTTTGAATTCCGTTACATTTAGATTTTCATCAAATTTCAAATCAGCCGCATCTAGTCGCTCGTTCAAATCTGATAGTTCGTATGTAGATCGCCCGTTCTCATTTGATCTATCAAGACTATCATGCAGTTTCAAATCCTCATCATACATGTGTGAACGGATTGTCAGTTGCTCACCATTTCTATAAAAATCAGTGCGATTTTCATGAGAAATAAGATCTGTCTCTTCCTTAAAGTCATAGGAAAAATACGTAACTGGCAGTGTCGTTTCTGCCTCAGCTACGTGTCTTTTAAATCCAATTGATTGAAGTCGCCCATTCTCAGTCCACTGATAATCTTCAACAATTCCATTACCGAGCGTCTTCGTGAGGACAACCTCACCAGTGTCAGATACTTTTGCATTATATTCCGCAATAGAGACATCTTTGTCTTGCCAGTTTCTGGGCCGCTTTGCACCCCACTGAATGTCCACAAGCCGTGTTCCGTCATATTGATACGTAACGATCGACCCATCTGGATAATGCACCTCTGAAAGTTGATCATTTTCATACTCAAACGATGTTTTGAATTCAAACCTTTGACCATTCCCATCCGGGATTTCCACTTTCTTCTCTGAAATTTGGCCGCGATCACTGTATTCAAAATCGATAGTTTTATGTGATGGGAGCGTTACACGACTAAGTTTCGATTTAAAATCGTCACTATACTCATACGCATAAAGGCGGCCATCTGGCATCGTTTTTGTGACCAACCGGCCCATCAAATCGTATTTATGACTTATGCTTTGCCCGTTCTTTGTCACCTCAGAAACAAGGTTATTCTCATCGTAGCGAAATTCAGTAGCGCCATATCCGTCGGTTTCCTCAAAAATCAGGCGGCCAAGTTGATCGAACGAGCTTTTTTGAACGCTTCCCGCCTCATCCGTAATCGTGGTCAATTGACCGGCTAGATTATATTCAGTCAGCAATGAAGACGATCTGAGTAATAACCCTCTATTGTCGCGAGCTTCCCCGCTTATTTTGATAACCCTCCCAAGAGCATCCGTATCTGTTTCAATTCTTAGGATTTCAGCTTCGTTATCCGGCGATGATGATTTATCCACCATTTTCGTTTGGCGAATGCGCCCGCCACCTAAATCAGTGATACGGGTTGTTTCTGAAATTAAAAAAACATCATTTATGTCATTTTCTTCTGTGTTAGGCCGAGGATCTTTTAGAATGGATGAAACACTTCTAACCTCTCC
>CAJXWA010000052.1 GCA_913062525.1 uncultured Alphaproteobacteria bacterium
GAACCATGCAAGTTGTTTTGCAACATCACCAACATTAAGTGCCGCACCGGAGTTAAGATAAACAGCACCGGCTTTAATGGATGGGGCTGCTTTCTCAATAGGCTTGCTGGCATACACATATTTGTGGATCAGGTTGACCATTGCATCTGTTGCTGCTGGATCTTTCGCTTGATTTTGCATAACCGAATCATAATCGGCGATGCCTTTTGCATATGCTTTCATGAAGCGGGCAATCACATCGCGGTTGTCGGTTGTATTTTTTGTAGACGTGAAGATTGTTGTCACCTGGTAATCACTCATGTCCTGAATTTTACCAATGATTTTAGCGGCACCACCGCGTGCAAGAGCAGATGCGATATGCGGCACGATTGCCATGGCATCAACTTGCCCCGATTTCAATGCGCCAATCATCGAGCCAACTTTTTGAAGTGGTTTCAATTTCATATCCGTTACAGCAAAACCATTGTTCTGGGCGATAATGCCGGCCATATAATGGAATGATGAGCCCTGTTGTGTCATGGCCCAGCTTTTACCTTTAAGATCCGCGGGCGTTTTTAGGCCAGCATCATAAGCTTTGTTCGACGCAAGGATCATGTTGCCCGGTGCGCCTTTTTTCTCAGCCATCAGGCCGCCAATGACTTTCAATGCACCTTTGTCAGCAAGACTGTAGAAACCGCCACTGAGGGCCGTTACACCGAAATCGATGTCGCCAGATGCGATGGCAACAGCAATTGGTTGGGCTGCTTGAAAGAATTTAAGTTCAACATCCAACCCTTCTGCTTTGAAATACCCTTTTTCATAAGCAATAAAGGTTGGGGAATGAGATGTAAAACGGAGTGCGCCAACTGTGATTTTATCAGCGGCAACAGCCGTTGTTACAAAGCCTGATAATACTGCTAAGCCAGCAACAGCGCCAACGACGGCACGGCGTGAGAATGATGTAATCTTCATGATTGATCTCCCTTAAAGAATAGATTTTTTTTCGAACCTACGCGATTGGTGGGGATCAATCAATATCAATGCGTCACTGGTTTTTATTACAATTTTTAACCGCAGCGTTAAATAGCGGCAGAAATTTGGGTTTGTCGGCCAAAAAAGCTTTGGAAAAATAGACACCAGATCGAAGAGTTTTAACCAGATAGGTTTTGAAATCTGACTTATCAAAACCATTGTTTGCGATTGCTCTTTCTAGGCTTTCACCGTTTTCAATACTGACTTGAACGCGGTCTATTTTTAGGAGTTTCAAAATGTTTGTTGAATTTGGCCTAATAATTACCTGTTCAGTTATCCCCATTCCCTTAATTTTATTGATTAACCACTTCATGCGACTGTTGCCATGCTCAGCTGCAAACGTGTTTTGAAAGAAGTCTGCATCAGCGGGTGAAATTCCGCTTCCTCTTTTTACAACATACAACCAATCTATTTCGAAAAATGGCTCAGACAAGACTGCGTAAGCATCTCTGGAACTATTCTGAGTTGCCATAAAAAATCCATCAAACTTACCACTTTCGGTGGAGAGCTGCGCCCTTTTCCAAGGAATTCCAACAGTTCTGAGCCTGTAGTCAAGCTGAGTGAATGCACATTCAACATAGGGAGTGTGATAAACCACTCGATTGGTTTCACCAGCGAGTACGACCTCTCTTGCTGTGCTTTCAGAATATGAAAAAAGCAATAAAGGAACGAATAACGCAAGCAGAATGAAAACCTGCATTTTATTAGAATTAAACGAAGTCATTACCGAATTACTCATACATAAATACTAGTTATATTATTACCAAAAGGAGGTATAACAGAAGAAATGTAAGTATTAAATTAGGCCTATGTCAATGGACTCTTTGGGTGGATTTACCGAATCTATACGTATTTTGGAATATTCCATAGTCAAAAATACTACTAAATCAATTTCTTCTGTCTATACTTTGTAGCTAGTACTTGGGCTGGGTCTTATACTTTGTTGATAGAATTACCGCCGTCAACGAAAAAGGGGCTCCCCGTTACAAAGCTTGAATTGTCTGAGGCGAGGAACAGTGCTGCTTTAGCAATTTCAATAGGATCAGCTAGACGTTTGAGCGCATGAATGCCTTCCAGAAATTCACGCATATATGGGTTGTTTTCCAAATCACCCGCCATGGGAGTAATAGTACCGCCGGGAAGAAGGGCGTTGGCTCTGATGTTATCTGTGCCATTTTCGGTGGCTAAGGCTTGTGTAAGGCCAATCAAGCCCGCTTTACTTGCAGAGTATGCACCCATTCCAGGAAAGGACGCGGTGTAACCCACAAAACTGGATGTAAAAATTATAGAACCTGAACCATTTCTTTTCATAGCTGGAATTTGGTATTTTGCCGCGTAAAAAGCACTGTTTAAATTTGTGTTGAGGACCGAGTGCCAATTTTCTGATGTCATGTCATGCACGGGAACTTGATCTCCCATAATGCCAGCGTTGTTAAATGCTACGTCCAAGTTTCCAAATTCGTTTTCTGCAAGTTCGACCAATGATTTGGCGTAATCTTCGTCACACACGTCACCTGCAAGGGAGATGGCACGTCCACCAAATGCCAAAATCTGATTGGTAACTTCGTCTAATTCTTTTTCGCGCCGGGCACCGAGAACGACGTTTGCACCCTCTTCTGCAAATAAAACCGCAGCTGCCGCGCCAATCCCGCTATTTGCACCTGTTATAATTACTGTTTTTTTATTCAATTGCATTCATTCACTCCATTGTTTAGGTGAGTGAAGGATCGCGATTTCGGCAGTTTGTATATATCCGAATACCGTTGTGCAATTTTTGACGATCTAGCGAACGGGCAGGGCAGTGGTAAATTTAATTTCTTCCATTGCAAAATTTGAGCTGACATCACTCAATTCGATGGATTGGATGAGCCGGCGGTAAAAATCGTCGTAGGAGGCGATATCGGGAACGACCACCTTTAGAAGGTAGTCCACGTCACCACTCATCCGGTAGAATTCTGTGATCTCAGGGAACAGCTCCACAACATTTGCGAATTTCTGAAGCCAATCAGGCTCATGAGAACTGGTTTTAATGTTCACAAACACAGTAACAGGAAGGCCGATTTTATCTCGATTTACCAAAGCAACGTTTGCCCGAATGATACCGGCTTCTTCCATGGACTTAATCCGCCGCCAACAAGCTGTGCGGGAACAACCAACACGCTCCGCTAATTCGTTGGCTGGAATGCGGCTATCCTTCTGCAAATGGTTTAGAATTTTCTTGTCAATGTCATCCATGAAACAAAATTTCCAATATTTATAAATTTTACGAACGTATGTTTCGCATTTATTGGTTTTACTGTCAATTTTGGAAAATATTCTCAATGGCGTATGGGTATCATTATCTCAATTCAAAGGCGGATGGGCCTTAACGAAGTGGAGAGAGTAAATGACGAACCTAGTAGCATTATTCACAGATCACCCAAAATCTGTAAATGAAACATATTTGGAGCACATGCATATGTCTTCAAGTTTTGGGTTTTGGTTATTACTTGCCGCATTATGCGCGTTTGTTCACGCAATTCTTCCATTTGCATTTGAGAAAACAGCAAGCGGTATCATCACCAAGCTGCATGGACGCATGGTCACAAACCGGGTTGTTAGATCAGCTCCCACAAGCGTTATTGAAAACGTAAACGCTTAATTGTCACCCAAATACCTTTTGTTAGGCAAAATGCGTTTGACGCAAAGTTCATTGACCTGTTGTTCAAGAGGGCGCATAAATCGCCCTTAAGAACTACTTCGGGGGAATAATTAAATCGGTTGAAGTTCGATTTATTTAGGGAATGAATGAGACCAATACTTTTTGTAAATGGCGCCGTTCTGGCGATTATTTCTCTTCCTCTTCTAATCATAGAGATGTTGAATCGTGGGGCTGATCAGCCCTTCTTAAAGGCGTTCGGCGTCATAATCTTCGTGGGGTTGAGCTTAATGCTCTCGGCCAGAAGCGGGGCCATTACATTTTCTCACAAACAAATTTTCGTCCTGACGGCCTCTATTTGGCTGGTACTGACCAGTGCCGCAACACTACCGTTCTTTTTGTATGGCATGCCCCTTGCCGATGCCGTTTTTGAGGCCACCTCCGGGATCACAACAACAGGCGCAACGGTTCTCGTGAATCTTGATCAAACACCCAATAGTATTTTGATGTGGCGCGCATTCTTGCAATGGCTTGGCGGCATTGGTATTGTTGTAACAGCCATTGCCATGCTGCCGTTTTTGGGAATTGGTGGTATGCAGCTTTTTCGCACAGAAAGTTCTGAGAGTTCAGATAAAGAACTGCCGTCAGCTGCCAAACTAGCTTCCACCACGCTTTGGGTTTACGTGGCGCTCACAATTTTATGCGCAAGTGCTTACAAAATTGAGGGTATGACAGAATTTGATGCCATTGCCCATGCGCTAACCACGGTTGCGACTGGGGGCTTTTCAACCCATGATGCGTCGATTGGTTATTTCGCAAGTCCTTTCATTAAATGGACATGTATTCTGTTCATGTTTCTGGGAAGCATTCCCTTCCTTTGGTATATTCGAGCCATTAGAACCCGTCAATTTGGCAGTGAGCAGATCAAGACTTACGGCATTGGTGTTCTCTTCATAATAACCGTTTTAAGTTTATGGCTCGTCAATGCACGCGATTTTACGTGGGGAGAAGCCATTTTAAATGCTGCCTTTAGCGTCGTCTCTGTTGTCACCACATCTGGCTTTGCCATATCCGATTATTCAAGTTGGGGCGGTTTCTCTGCTTTGTTGTTCTTTATTCTGATTTTTTCGGGTGGGTGTACAGGTTCCACTACTGGCGGCATAAAAATCATGCGCTTTATAATAAGTGCAAAAATGATCCGTCAGATCATTCGCCGACAAATATTTCCAAACGGCATATTTGCCGAAAAGTACGAAGGTAAGAAAATAAGTGACGGGGTTTTCACTGGTGTCGCCAGTTTCGTATTCATCTTTATTGTCACGTTCGCCGTATTTGCCTTGATTTTGATGGGCTTGGGTTTGGGGTTTGAGGCGAGTGTTAGTGGCTCAGCAGCAGCCATTACAAATGTGGGGCCTGGTATTGGCGCTATTATCGGTCCCCACGGGAATTACGCTAATATTCCCGCGGCTGCCAAATGGGTGTTATCACTTGAAATGATCTTGGGCCGGTTAGAGATTTTTACACTGCTTATATTCCTGACACCTCGTTTTTGGCGCACTTGAAGGCTTCCCCAAGCAGACGTTTGGTAATTCCTGTTCTTCGCAGGCGCAATAGGTTGCTATGCCCCTCAATATCTTGTAGAACGGATGACAGGATACGCCATATGGCGGTATCTGAGAACAGTATCAAGAATACAGGATTTGGAATGGGAGTTTCAAGTCCGTTTAACTATCTGGAAGTGTGCCTTGAACGACATAACCCTGCCTCCGACCGATAAAGATATCGTCCCCGTTTCAATTGTAGAAGAGATGCGTACGTCCTATTTGGACTATGCCATGAGCGTTATCGTATCTCGAGCCTTACCTGATGCACGGGACGGCCTGAAACCGGTTCACCGGCGGATTATTTATGCCATGTATGAAAATGGCTATACATCCGACAAAGCTTTCCGTAAATCAGCCCGTGTGGTTGGTGATGTTATGGGTCGTTACCATCCTCATGGCGATAGCGCCATTTATGATGCGATGGTACGTCTGGCGCAAAGTTTCTCCATGCGACTACCCCTAATTCAAGGACAAGGTAACTTCGGTTCCATGGACGGCGACAGAGCCGCCGCCATGCGGTATACGGAAGCACGCCTTCAAAAAACTGCTGAAAGCCTGATCGATGATATCGATAAGGATACAGTGGATTTCGTAAATAACTACGACGATTCAGAACGCGAACCTTCAGTATTACCAGCACGTTACCCAAATCTTTTGGTGAACGGTGCCGGTGGTATCGCTGTTGGTATGGCCACCAATATCCCGCCGCATAACTTGGGCGAGGTGATTGACGGTAGTATTGCGCTTCTTTTCAAACCTGAGATAACTCCTGAGGAAATGCTGGAATATATTCCAGCTCCAGATTTTCCTACAGGCGGTGTTATTCTAGGGCGTTCCGGCTCTATTAGTGCGGGAACAACTGGTCGTGGGTCCGTGATTATGCGCGCGAAAGTGGATATCGAAGAAATCCGCAAAGATCGCATGGCGCTAATCGTTAGTGAAATTCCATATCAGGTTAATAAATCTCGCTTAGTTGAACAAATCGCTGATCTGGTTCGACAAAAGAAGGTTGAAGGAATTGGCGACCTTCGCGACGAGTCTGATCGCCACGGCGTTCGGGTTGTTGTGGAAATTAAACGCGACGCTGTTGCTGAAATTGTATTGAACCAACTGTATCGGTTCACACCATTGCAGACATCATTCGGCGCAAACATGCTTGCCATTAATCACGGTAAGCCGGAAATGATGAACGTTAAACAACTTCTGGAAGCCTTCCTAGATTTCCGTGAAGAAGTTATAACGCGCCGAACCAAATTCTTGCTGCGTAAAGCTCGCGAACGGGCGCATGTTTTGATCGGTCTTGCAATTGCGGTTGCCAATATCGACGAAATTATTGCTCTTATTCGAAAAGCGCCTGATCCTGCAACCGCCCGTGGGCAGTTGATGGCTAAAGCCTGGCCGGCAAATGCGGTGGAAAGCTTAATCCGCCTTGTTGATGATCCTGAGTATCCGATTAATGAGGATCTCACGTACCAGCTTTCAGAATTCCAAGCTCGTGCCATTTTGGACCTACGTCTGCAACGGTTGACAGCACTTGGACAAAATGAAATCGGCGATGAATTAAAAGGTCTTGGCGATAAGATCCTTGATTGTCTCGATATCTTATCCAGCCGTCCGCGTTTGATCGACATCATCCAGACTGAATTGCTGGAAATGAAAGAGAAATACGCGACGCCGCGCCGTACGCGAATTGAAGACAACGAGTTTGAACACGATATTGAAGATCTGATCCAACGCGAAGATATGGTTCTGACAGTCAGTCACAAGGGCTATATCAAGCGGGTTCCACTTTCCACATACCGGCCGCAACGCCGGGGGGGTAAAGGTCGGGCAGGGATGCAGACACGTGATGAAGATTTTGTAACACAAGTCTTTGTTGTGAACACGCATACACCTGTTCTGTTCTTCTCGTCATTTGGACGCGTGTATAAGATGAAGGTGTACCGCTTACCACTTGGTTCACCAACCAGCCTAGGTAAAGCGATTATCAATCTCCTGCCCCTTGAAGATGGCGAAGTCATTTCGACTTTGATGCCATTGCCGGAGGAAGAGGAGACTTGGAACGATTACGAAGTTATGTTCGCGACGGCAAAAGGCAATGTCCGCCGGAACTTACTGAGCGATTTCTCCAACGTGAAATCAAACGGCAAGATTGCCATGAAGTTGGATGCCGGTGATAAACTCATTGGTGTACAGCTTTGTACCTCTGAATCAGACGTATTACTGATTGCTAAGGGCGGTAAATGTATCCGCTTCCAAGCAACTGACGTGCGCCTGTTTAAAGGACGCGATTCAAGTGGTGTTCGCGGCATGAGACTTGTTGGTGAAGACGACGTGATGGGTATGTCTATTCTTGGACATATTGATGTGGATACGGAAACAAGAGATGCTTATCTCAAAGTCCGTCGTTCCGCAGACGAAGAAGGCAATGTAACAGATTACGCAGGCTTTGATCCTGACCGGTATGCAGATCTTTTTGACAGGGAAGAAATTCTGCTTTCAATTACTGAGAATGGCTATGGCAAGCGGACGAATGCATATGAATATCGGGTAACGAACCGCGGCGGGCAGGGGATCATCAACATTGAAACCTCTGATCGTAACGGACTGGTTGTGGCAACATTCCCGGTTACGCTTGGTCATCAGATCATGCTTGTAACCAACGGGGGTAAGCTGATCCGCACGCCAGTTGTTGATATTCGTGTGGCAGGTCGGAATACGCAGGGTGTAACCCTGTTCAAGACTGCCAAGGGAGAGCAAGTAGTATCCGTAACCGCGTTGGAGGAGGCAAAATCCGATGACGAGGAAGACGGAGATGACATTAACCTGGAAAATGGTACAGAAGCAGAAGAAGTTGTGCCAAATTCTGATAACGACGACAACGCTTAAGGTTTAGGTGTTGTTTGGATGAATGCTAACAAAGAATAGCAAGTCTAAAAGGAGCCTCTCCAATGCAAGTAGAACGTACCGGCCTGTATCCTGGAACTTTTGACCCAATAACGTTGGGTCATTACGACATTATTAAACGGGCAGCGAAATTGGTGGACACACTGGTTATCGGTGTCGCAATGAACCCTGGGAAAAACCCACTTTTCAGTGTTGCTGAGCGATGTAACATGGTAGAAAAAATGATCGTGGAATTTCCCGATACAAATTTTGTTGTCAAACCGTTCAATAATTTGTTGATGCATTTCGCAGAAGAATGTAATGCCAGTGTTATTATTCGCGGACTTCGTGCTGTATCTGATTTTGAATACGAATTTCAGATGGTGGGAATGAACAGACGGCTAAACTCCGAAATTGAAACTGTCTTCTTGATGGCTTCGGACCAGCATCAGTTTATCGCATCGTCTTTGGTAAAAGAAATCGCGTTTCTTAACGGTGATATTACCAAATTTGTATCGAAATCGACGGCGATTGAAATCGTAGAACGCGTTGAAATGCTGAATGCAGCGAAAAAATAGACAATGAGATCCTGCAGTTTTGCAGGTCAATAGGAGCTTAGTAATGTCATCAGATCTTGAAAACACGATATATCTTGAACTCAAAGATGGACGTGTTGTCATTGAACTGCGCCCGGATTTGGCACCAAATCATGTGGCACGTATCAAAGAATTAGCCCGCGAAGGTTTCTATGATGGGATCGTTTTTCATCGCGTAATTGACGGCTTTATGGCCCAATCTGGTGATCCAGACGGCAGAGGTACAGGCGGTTCTGGCCAAAACCTTGACGCCGAGTTCTCTGGCGAAGCCCATTTGGAAGGCACGTGTTCAATGGCGCGTTCCTCTGATCCTAACAGCGCTGACAGCCAGTTTTTCTTAATGTTGGCCGCGTCCCCGCATTTGGACAGCCAGTACAGCATTTGGGGACAGATTACTGAAGGCATGGAGCATGTTCACGCTATTAAAAAAGGCGATGGCATGATGAACGGAACTGTTACAGATCCTGATAAAATCATCAGCATGAAAGTTGCTGCCGACGTCGCATAAGCGGCGACTAATTTTGCAAGATTGGGCGAACGGCTTTCTAAATGGAGAGCCGTTCGTTTGCGTTTAAAGATATGCGTGTAGATGAATTCGACTTTACTTTACCAACTGAGTTGATCGCTGATCGACCGGTATCCCCTCGGGAATCGGCAAAATTGTTGGTGGTTAAAGATCAGATTGATGACAAATTGGTTGGTGACCTTCCTGATTTTTTAGAAGCCGGTGACGTTTTGGTCTTTAATGACACCAAAGTTATCCCTGCGCGTCTTAAAGGGTTACGCAGAACTGCTAAAGTCGAAGTTACTCTTCATAAAAACGTGTCTTTGGATACGTGGCATGCCTTTGCAAAACCTGCAAAGAAATTAAAAGTTGGCGACGTAATCCAATTTTCTGAAGAATTCTCTGCAATGGTTTCGCAAAAACTTGATGGCGGCGAAGTTGTTCTGGCTTTCTCGCATGCAGGTGCAGATCTCATGGAATGCTTGGCGAATTACGGAGAAATCCCGTTACCGCCCTATATCAGTTCAATTCGCCCCGTAGATGATCAAGATAAAGAAGATTATCAAACAGTTTTTGCCCGCGAAGAAGGGGCTGTTGCAGCTCCAACGGCGGGTTTGCATTTTACGCCTGAATTGCTTTCCGCAATTGAATCCAAGGGGATCGTTTGCGTCGCAACCACGCTTCATGTTGGGGCTGGCACATTTTTGCCTATGAAGGTTGACGATACGGACGATCATATCATGCATTCCGAATTTGGTATTATTAGCCAAGACGCGGCTGATAGTATTAATGAATGTCGGGCAAAGGGCGGACGTATTGTCTCTGTCGGCACGACGAGCTTGCGGCTGCTGGAAAGTGCGACGAATGACGACGGTATTGTCAGCGCGTTCCATGGCGAAACTGATATTTTCATTACGCCCGGTTATCGTTTCAAGGCAGTTGACCTGCTGATGACAAACTTCCATTTACCAAAATCAACCCTATTTATGTTGGTATCTGCGTTTTGTGGGTTCGAGAAAATGCAGGCTGCCTATACTCACGCAATCGACAATAATTATCGTTTTTACTCTTATGGTGACAGTTCGCTGTTATATCCCGCTCAATGACAAAAAAAATCTTCAAATTTGATATTCATGCCACTGATGGCGCTGCGCGCCAGGGGACTGTAAAAACCGCCCATGGCGATATCCGCACACCTGCGTTCATGCCGGTGGGAACAGTTGGCACTGTAAAGGGTATGACGCCTGAGGCCGTACGGGAAACCGGCGCGGATATCATTCTTGGTAATACGTATCATTTGATGCTGCGCCCAGGATCTGAACGCGTCAAAAAACTTGGCGGGCTTCATAAGTTTATGAATTGGGAGCGCCCGATTTTGACGGACTCTGGTGGCTTTCAAGTGATGTCATTGAACGAACTTCGCAAAATTGATGAAAACGGAGTTACCTTCAAATCCCATATAGACGGTAAAAAGTTCGAATTGACACCTGAACGGTCAATGGAGATTCAGAATGATCTGGATGCGACCATTACAATGGCGTTTGATGAGTGCACACCGTTTCCAGCTGACCATAAAACAGCGGCTGAGAGTATGCGTATGTCAATGCGATGGGCTAAACGCTCCCGTGATGCGTTTGAGCCTCGTGATGGTTACGGCATGTTCGGAATTGTTCAGGGGTCAATTTATGAAGACCTAAGGCAAGAATCTATTGAAGCGCTTACTGATATCGACTGTGAGGGTTACGCCATTGGCGGACTTGCCGTTGGTGAGGGGCAGGAAAATATGTTTAAAGCGTTGGAATTTACAACGCCTAACATGCCTAAAGGCAAGCCTAGGTATTTAATGGGTGTTGGTAAACCTGATGACCTTGTTGGGGGTGTAATGCGTGGCGTGGATATGTTCGATTGCGTTTTGCCAACACGTTCAGGTCGAAATGCGCAGGCCTTTACGCGCCTTGGAACGGTCAATATGCGCAATGCCCGACATCAAGAAGATCCGCGGCCTTTGGATGAAAAATGTGGATGTCCTGCATGCAGAAATTATTCTAGAGCTTATTTACATCACTTGTTTAAAGCAAAAGAAATCTTAGGATCCGTGCTGCTTACATGGCACAATATTCAATATTATCAAGATCTTATGTCAGGTATGCGTTCTGCAATTCGTGATGGAGAGATGGCAGATTTCGCTCTTGCCTTTCATGAATCCCAAGAACAGGGAGATATTGAACGTCTATAGACGGTTTTATATCTTCATACGCGTTCCGAGAATTTTATAGACATCAATGACGGGTAGCGGCTTGGCAATTAAGAAGCCCTGCCCATAGTGACAATCGAGGTCTCGGTAAAGCGAAAGTTGTTCCATGGTTTCAATACCTTCGGCAACAATTTCAATGTCCATATTATGAGATAACCCAGAGATCGCGCGCACAATTTCTAGGCTCGCTTGGTCATCTAACATTGCGTGGGTAAATGATCGATCAATTTTCAATTTGTCGATCGGGAACTGATGTAAATAGCTCAGACTGGAATAACCGGTCCCAAAATCATCAAGAATAATCTGAAAACCAAATTGTTTAAGGTCATGCAACATGGTTTTGGCGCTGTCAGCGTCTTCCATTAAGACACTTTCCGTAATTTCCAGTTGAATTTTTGACACATCAACCTTGGTTTCGCCCGCAATTTCCTTAAATCGTTCAACCATGTTCGGGACGCCAAATTGATTGGCGGAGACATTTACACTTAGGAAAATTTCAGGGCTTTCGGATTTAGCTGCTCGCTGGTTGAAGTCAGTTATTCGTTTGCATGCTTCTTTGAAAACCCATTCACCGATAGGCACAATCATGTTTGTTTTTTCGGCAATATCAATGAAGTGAAATGGAGATAATAGGCCACGTTCTGGGTGATCCCAACGTATTAGGGCCTCAAATCCTGCCGTATATCCCCCGCGGAGGGAAATAATAGGCTGATAATGAAGAACAAATTCCTCATCCTCCAGAGCGCGTTGCAATTCTTCTTTAATTTTAAATTGCTCGACTATTTCAGTTCGATTTTCCTGAATTTTGCTGTCGCGATGCTTATATCGGTCTTCGAATTTTTTGATTTCGTCGTCTGTTCCGTATTCTCGAACGGTTAGACTATGGCAACGCCCCATGAAGAAATTCAGGAACAAACTGATCATTGGATCAGATGCGGCACTCTTTTCTTCAATCTCGGCCTGCGTCACCACAACAAGCAAACTGTCTTCAACTGCTGTCGCATTGGAGTAGTGGCGAGCTTCTTCAATAACACCATATTCCCCAAACATTTCACCTGGGCTTACAGTGTAGTTGCCGCGGCTAGAGACGCGATCCTCAATAGTAACCCTGCCTGTCTCAACGATATAGGCACAATTTCCCACATCGAGATCATTAAGGATTCTCTGACCTTTTTTAACTTCTATGCGGTGCAAATCAGTGACTCATTTTTAGTTAATACAACGTATCAAAATAAGATGGACTTGTTCTCTTACTTTTTCGTTAAACGTGCGCAATTGAAATTATAGGAAGTTTTAAGGAGAATTTAATGGGGGGATGAGGGAGACCCAAGTAATCGAAGCTGCATTACCCTTAAGGGGGGGGGCTTGGAAAGAGGTAACATCAGCTCCGATCAACCTTGGACAAGTTCCATAATCAGTTTCGAAAGTTAACATAACGTTAATTTATTATAAAAGAGTTATCTAATTTAATAAATTTAATACTAGTTTTCCGAGTTGCCGTTTCTTTTCAACGACTTCTCCAATTTAATTGGTTTTTTGTGTTTTTTTGTTTCAGTGGTCACTTTATTTTCCCCAGTTGGAGAGTTTAGAATTTTATCAATGAAACGGAAAATAAATTCAATACTGTAACCCGCAAGAAATGCCACTGCGAGCGGACTTAAAGTACCTAAACCTGGCTCGTAGGAATGAAACTGAGAGGTACTTGATGTGGAAATTGCGGGGTTTTCATACTCTCCTGTAAAAAAATAACTTACCACCATTCCGGCGAGAGGTCCTTGTGCAATGCGCAGACTATAGCTGATATAAGAATTCATGGAGAATGTAAGTGCTTCAATTTCCTTAGGTAATTGCCGTAGGACGTAAAAACAGGCGCCAATTAAGCCATAAAGAATTGGTAATATGTATTCGCTTATTGCTTGAAGCATGTTGCCCGCAGCTACAAATTGCATGCGGCGTTGAACTTCCTGGCTTAATTCTAAATATTCGGAGGTTTTCCAGGGGCCAATGGTTATAAACCCAATGTTAGACCAGCTGTCATTCCAATTTTCAAGGTGGTTAATGGCGGCTTCTTTCCAATGGAGGTGTTCTTGAATTTTTTTCTGGATTTTAATGCCATTATCCAAGATTAATGTAGTCGAATTTTTCGCAGTTTTCTGCGGTATATCTAGATTTGTTGCTGCAATTTCAAGGTCATTGTTCAACTTATTGATGGTTGCAGTTTGTTGGTTAATATCAGTTGTGAGTGTAAAACCGATGTACCAGTATATCTGCACTGAAATTAGCAAGACCAATGTTGTTAGGGAGAGTAGTTTGTAACTCGATGCACAGCGTCGAGAGAGAGGCTTTTTTTTACGATTAAAAGCATCAAACATGGAAAAACTGTAGTTTGGTGTCGGATCATATGTCGCATTTATACTGCCCACATTAATGGGTAACATGCGGTTGGCAATATTTTCGTAGGACACCCAAAATTCTTGTTCAGATTCGGTTTCCAAATTCCCTTTTTTTAACGCGTTTTTCGTTTGAATTACGTGATTGACGGTCTCTCTATCGAGCTCAATAGCGTTTTCAGATGCCGCCAAAATAAGAAGCATGGCATTGTCTACGGAGTTTTGCAGCAGATCTTCATTATCAGCGCCTTTTTCCTTGGACCTTTTGAACTTTGAAATAATCTGAAATAAAAAATTTAAGAACTTCATTGTCGACTTCCTCCGTTATGGTGAAGACGATTTCATTTCAAATATGTGATTATGAAGACGCAGATCTAACGCTGCTTGCAACGAGGCTTAAGTGTTGGTAAATAAGATTTTATGGTTAATTATTTAATCGCGGGAAAAATTATGATTACAATCTATGGTATAAGAAATTGTGATACTGTTCGTAAGGCATTGAAATGGGCAGAAGAGCAAAAAATCGACTTTATATTCCATGACTTCAGAAAAACCCCGATAACAGAAGCAGTAGTAGAACACTGGAATACTGCAGTTGGTAGAGAAAAACTAGTCAACAAACGAGGAACTACCTATCGTAAATTGGACGATACTCAGAAGGCTTTTCTTGACGGGAATAGGCCGTATGAGATGCTGATAAGTGAACCCACATTGATGAAGCGGCCAATATTTGACTTTGGCGATACTGCAGTGGTTGGATTTACGGAAGCAGAAAAAGCTGAAATTTTGACCAAACTCAAATGACTTAAAAGTGGCTATTTGAGCTGTTGTATATAACATAGCACATGATCAACTGATCTAAGGTCATCGCTGAGGGGTAAAGCGATTACTCTTAATGGGAACTCTCCATTAAATGACGGGAAATACTCTGTGTCATGTGTTGGTTTTCCGCCACTGGCAACGATACGGCTAAGCCCCAAAATCCAATCAACAATCATGGGCGTAAATTCGATACGTTCAATTACGCCTTCATCAGGTGTATCCGATTGAATTGCTTGCCTGAGCGCATTCGTGAATTCATATTTCACTTGTAAACGGCCAAGTTCTTTATTGCAGTGAACCAAAATGCAATTGGGCCAATGTTTGCCGATTTGTTCTGGCTCAAGTGTTTGCCACGACGGATAACGGCGACCGCGACGAATATCCATCCAATAACTTAAAATATCTGGCGGCGTCTCTTTTTTCTGACCCCATCCAGTATTTAGGCGTCGTTCAGGAGTTTGTCTCCGTTCTGTTTGGGAGAAACCTTCTGGACTAACACGTCGCTCATTTGTTTTTCGCGGAGCCAAATCAGTTTGTGGTGTCGGAGTAGGTGCCTCCAGCTCGCGATCCAACTCGGCGCTTAATACAGCTAAGCGAGATGTAATATCACCTGCTTTGGCCGTTGGAGGCAATACATCTGTCGGTGCCTTTGACTTTCGGACTTGAATTCTTGCGAGTGAAGCTGCGTTGCCCCCATTCTCGAATTCTTCCTGATTAATAAGATTTGGCATAATGCTGTCTCCCTATATCAAGTGAAAGCCTTGCTTGTCATGCAGTTACAGGTTGCTGGAAGTATTTTATCACCGTGTTTAAGGGCGTATTCACGAAGAGCATCCTCAATAATGAGTTGCGAAGATTTTCGAGAATGTGCTGCGAGCAACTTCAAAAGCAAATGGTCATCAGTTTTCATGCGTACACTCATTCGAACGCGTCCGGTTTTATCTTTCTTGAGTTTTTCCGTTTCGACTTTAAACGAATGAAAAGAACTGGCTGTTGGCTTCTTCAATTTTTGTTTCATTACAGGCGCAACGGAATCGTGCATTTTCGGAGACACCTTTTGCCGGAGTTCCTGGTGTGAACTTAAGGAAGAGCTGTGCGGGCTGTGGATCGTCGCAGAGCGTTCAGCCAGCTTCCGCTTAGCAAGAAGCTCCTTGGGCGGCTGAGATGCTGTCGCTGGAGTGGCTAATCCCTTAGAACTAATAAGGGATCCTGATAAAAATGCTGCTTTCATCGGAATTCTTTCTTTTTGATCTATGGGATTAGGCGTGCGCTGAACTGTCGAGGAATCCTGCCTTTGGTGCAGAGGTTCGGTTTAACCGATTGGACAGGGTTGGTTGCCTACCTTCAATACGATCCTGTACATATTTCCACAATTTGGTGATCTCTTCACTGGATTTTGATCCTGAATTCAGCTCCATTACGGTGCGCCCATCGATCATGCTTGAGGCAAAGTCCACCCGTTGATGAATAATTGAAGGGGCGAGGGTACCGTGTTGTGATAATGCAATTGCAGCTTCACTGGTGATCTTTGCACGTGGGGTAGCCCCATTTACGACAAAGATTAAAGGGGTGTCCAAACCTTCTGCAAGTTCCACAGTTGCACCAACAGCCCGCAAATCGTGAGGACTGGGCCGTGTTGGGATGATGAGAAGGTCAGCTACTGCCAAAACAGTTGCAATGGTTTCTGTAATGGCTGGAGGCGTATCAATAATCAGAAGTTTGATTCCCATTTGCGCCATACGGTCAACATCAGATTTGAGTTTCTCAATTGATGTGCGGGCGAACAATGGAGTTTCGGCTTCTCGTTCATTCCACCATTCTGACAAACTGCCTTGGGGATCTGTATCAACAAGAGCGACGGGGCCGGCGCCTGCCATTTCAGCTTGCACGGCAATATGTCCTGCGAGGGTCGTTTTTCCGGAGCCGCCCTTTTGAGAGGCTACTGCAATAACTTTCATTAAATTTCTCCACCGAATACAGCTCAAATAGATAAGAATGAATATCTGCTGTGTTATTGAGAGGAGTATGATGTAAAAAAATTAAAATAGATTTACTAAGTAAGTAATAAACAAGTAAAAAATAAGTATTGTTTAAGTAAAACTATAATAAAAATTAGCGTATATTTTAGCTACAATTTATCCATATATCACACGAGGGAAAAAATAACAAAAAAGGAGGCTGTAACAGCCTCCTTTTTAAATCGGTGTTATTCAGACTTAAGAGAATTTTGTAAAATCAGGGGTCCGGCGTTCCATAAACGCTGTCATAGCTTCTCGCGCTTCTGGAGAGACGAGACGGGTTTGGAAAATTTCCCCTTCTATTTTCATCTGCTCTAACACTTTATCGCCATCACCTTTCATCAGTCCTTTTGCAAGGCGCAATGCTTCAGGTGCTTTTGCCGCGAGTTTTGCCGCTGCGGCCATTGCTGTGGCATCCAAATCCTCAGGTGCGACAACTTCATTCACAAAACCATATTTTTGAGCTTTATCGGTATCGAATTTGTCTCCCAGGAGCAGGAGTTCAGCGGCTCTTTGATGACCCAGCATTTTGGGAAGCAAATAACTGGAAGCGGCTTCTGGGACAAGTGCGAGATTTACAAATGGCAGTGTAAAACTGGCATTTTCTGACGCGTAAACCAAATCGCAATGAAGCAACATTGTTGTACCAACTCCAACGGCTAAACCATTTACGGCCGCAATCAATGGTTTACGAATTATGGCAAGTGCATTTAGAAATCTGATAACAGGTGTTGTCTCATCTTGCGCCGGGTTTTGTAAAAAATCCATTAGGTCATTGCCACTTGTGAAGCTGTCAGCAACACCAGTTATAACGGTAACGCGGATGTCTGCGTTCGTTTCGGCATTGACTAAACTGTCAGCAAGCACTGCATACATATCTTGTGTAAGTGCATTTTTTTTATCTGCTCTGTTAATGGTCAATTTTTGGATACCATTTTCAACAGATACTAGAATTTGTTCGCTCATTTTATGACCTTTACAGAATGAACTGCTCGTCCAGAATTCTTTGTTCCAAATTATGCTCTGGATCGAACAGGAGATTAATTGTTATTTCAGGGGCTTCTTCTACGGTTACAGAGCTGACATCTCTAACTTCTACAGCGTCAGCCACTGCACTTACCGGCCTTTTCTTGCCTTCATTTATGGTGAATTCAATTTTGGCTTCTCTTGGTAGGATGGCGCCGCGCCATCTGCGGGGGCGGAACGCGCTTATGGGGGTTAGGGCAAGCACGCCTGCATTTACGGGTAAAATCGGGCCGTGTGCAGAAAAATTGTATGCGGTGCTTCCCGCAGGTGTCGCCACAAGGACGCCATCACACGTGAGTTCTTCAACCTTTACGCTGTTGTCAACGGCGATCTGAATTTTTGCCGTCTGACGGCTTTCTCGAAGCAATGAGACTTCATTTATTGCTAACGCTTCCGTAATTTTCCCAGATACATCTTTTGCCGTCATTTTTAAAGGGTGCAGGCGTGTGATCTCGCCAGCCTCTAAGCGTTCTAAAAGATTATCTTCCGCGTAATTATTCAGCAAAAAACCAATGGTGCCTTGGTTCATTCCATAAATTGGGAGGCTACTTGCCATGTAGCGGTGCATGGTTTCCAACATAAAGCCGTCACCACCAAGTGCCACGATGACAGAGGCGTCAAGGATTCGGCTTTGGCCATATTGATGAATTAAGCGCTTACAAGCAGCCTGTGCATTTTCAACGTCGCTGCTTGTAAAGTGTATTTTATTCAAAACTAGTCCCCAGTCATGCTACCGCTATTGATATTTTTGTTTGCTCTTGATCGCTATTAAAAAAATAGGGTCGGGGCGACCAAATTAGCCACCGGTAACGCTCATATGGCGAACATTTGCAGGGGTAAGGTCACTGTCACGATCAATGACAAAGTCGTGCCCTTTAGGTTTACGGCCGATGGCTTCATCTATGGCATCGCTGAGCGCCTCTAGGCCGTTCTTAGATCTTATGACTTGTTTCAAGTCAGCATTATCATCCTGGCCAAGGCACATATACAGCATGCCAGTACAGGTTAGGCGAACACGGTTGCAGCTTTCGCAGAAATTGTGAGATAGCGGTGTAATAAAGCCAATACGCTGACCTGTTTCGGCCACATCTACATAATCTGATGGGCCACCAGTTTTATAGGTACTCTCGGTCATGGTCCAGGATTTAGCTAAGCTTTCTTTCACCTCGGTCAATGGTAAAAAGCGATCAGATCGCAATTCATCGATGGCTCCCATTGGCATGGTTTCTATGAACGTTATATCCATACCACGGCCACCAGCCCAGCGGACCATATCGTCTATTTCATGATCATTTACACCGCGAACGGCTACCGTATTTAATTTTATTTTTAATCCAGCATTTTGGGCGGCATCAAGTCCTTCAATAACCTTATCAAGGTTGCCCCATCTAGTAATGGCTTTGAAGTTGTCTGGATCCAACGTGTCGAGCGATACATTAATGCGTTTGACGCCGGCACTGGCGAGTTCCGTCGCATATTTGGACAGCTGACTGCCATTGGTTGTCAGGGTCAATTCGTCCAGTTCGCCACTTTCCAAATACCGTCCTAAGCTGTTGATTAGGGCCATAATACCTTTTCTAACCAAAGGCTCGCCGCCCGTAAGACGCACTTTTCGAACACCTTTTCGGATAAAGGCTGCCGTTATCGCTTCAAGTTCTTCTAG
>CAJXWA010000053.1 GCA_913062525.1 uncultured Alphaproteobacteria bacterium
AAAACAAGATTTACTGAAGCCTTTGGCATTGAACATCCAATTATTCAAGGTGGTATGCAGTGGGTTGGCCGCGCAGAACTTATTGCCGCCGTTGCAAACGCAGGCGCGCTTGGGTGCTTAACAGCCTTTACCCAGCCATCCCCAGAAGAGCTGGTAAAAGAAATAAATCGCGTTCGGGACTTAACCGATAAACCTTTTGCCGTTAATTTTACAATTTTGCCGACACTGAAACCTGTTCCTTATGCAGAATATATGGATGCGATTATTCAGTCGGGCGTGAAAATTCTTGAAACCGCAGGCAACAGCCCAAAAGCTTTCATGCCAAAACTTAAAGAAGCGAATATCAAGGTTATTCATAAATGTACGTCCGTGCGTCATGCTATTTCAGCGCAAAAAGTGGGCGTTGATGCCATCAGTATTGATGGTTTTGAATGTGCAGGACACCCCGGTGAAGATGATACACCGGGCTTGATATTGATCCCGCGGGCTGCTGATCAAATAGATATTCCGATTATTGCCTCCGGCGGTTTTGCCGATGGCCGTGGCCTGGCGGCAGCAATTGCGTTGGGCGCTGATGGTATCAATATGGGAACCCGTTTCATGGCAACAAAAGAAGCGCCTATCCATCAATCCATTAAAGAAAAAATCATGGGTGCGAATGAGCTGCAAACATCCTTGATTTTCCGCTCATTGCGGAATACGGCACGGATGTTTACCAACGATGTTTCCCTAAAAGTGATCGAAATGGAAGCCGAAGGTAAAACCATTCAAGAAATTGGCCCGGTAGCCAGCGGACAACGGGGACGTTTGGTTTATGAAACCGGTGACGAGAATGCAGGTGTTTGGTCTGCCGGTATGTGCATCGGTCTAATCGATGACATTCCAAGTGTTGATGAATTGGTGTCCCGCATTGTGAGTGATGCGGAAGGGCTGATCAAAAATCGCCTCGGCGCAATGGTCGCCTAATAATAGAAACCCGGACTTCTCAAAAAGGTCCGGGTTTTTTTAACCCTAAATCCAGACGAGAGCTATGCCGGTAATCAAGGCATAGCGGGCAAATTTGCCAATTGTCACCAAAAGAATAAATGGGATAAGTGAAATACGCATCATGCCGGCGATTAGGGTGAGCGGATCACCGATAATGGGTGCCCAAGCAAAAAGAAGTGACCAAATGCCATATTTGCTAAACCAGACCTGCGCCTTATCTATTTTCTGTAGTGAGATGGGAAACCATTTTTTATGTTGAAATGACATAAAAAACGCCCCCATATACCAATTGAACAAAGATCCAAGAACATTGCCAAATGTGGCAAAAGCTAGCAACCACGCTGGGCTTTCTTCCCCCAAAAGAAGAAGACTAACAAGTAGCGCCTCAGAAGAGCCGGGCAGTAATGTTGCCGATAGAAAAGCCGCTATGCCAAGTCCCGCAAGCTCAGTCACTTCTGCCTCTTCAATTCTGAAATCTGATTGCCACTAGGAGCGAATGGATTGTAAGAAGCGTTTAACTTCCGTATCCAAGTTTCCGACATCTTTAGATAGTCCATCGGCAACGTTTTTCACTTCTGAGGCTGACTGCCCTGTGGTCATGGCGGCTGAATTGACCGAACTGATGTTTTGGGAGACTTCCTGTGTACTTTGGGCCGCTTGCTGAACATTTCGGCTAATCTCGCCCGTTGCCGCGCCCTGCTCTTCAACAGCGGATGCAATACTTGTGGCAATTTCGCTAATGCGGCCAATTGTTGTGCTGATACCGCCGATAGCTGTAACCGCATTGCTCGTTTCGTCTTGCACGGCCTTAATTTGACTTGAAATTTCTTCCGTCGCCCGCCCCGTTTGGGTCGCGAGGTTTTTCACCTCAGAAGCAACAACTGCAAACCCTTTACCGGCATCACCGGCGCGCGCAGCCTCAATCGTTGCATTCAAAGCAAGCAAATTGGTCTGACCTGCAATGTCATTAATAAGACTGACAACGTCACCAATTTTTGAGGCGGCCTCTTGCAAGCTGTTGACCATAATGTTGGTACGTTCAGCCTCGCTAACAGCTTCAGTTGCTATGCTGGCTGCGGTTCCAACTTGACGACTAATTTCATTAATGGAGCTGGAAAGCTCTTCTGTGGCAGACGCGACAGAATTCACACTATTACTTGCATGATCAGAAGCGCTCGCAACGGTTTTTGACCGATCACTTGTCGTGTTGGCTGTTTCGGTCATGCTTTGTGATGAAGCAGTCATTTGGGTTGTTGCTGCGGCAAAGTTTTCAATTAGATGCTTGACGCTACCTTCGAAGTTATCAGCAAGAAGGTTCATTTCAGAGCGTTTTGCTTGTTCTGCTTCTAGAGCTTGTTGTTCTTTATCCTCATGGGCTTTTCGCTCAGCTTCATTGGCTTGTTGATCAGCGAGTTGTTTATCAGACTCTCTTTGAGAGCGTTCATTTTCTGCAGTATTTCGGGCAGTTTCTGCATCTATAGCACCATCCCTAAATCCAATAAGGGCATCTGAAAGTTCGCGAATTTCATCAGTCCCGTTTACATGGATTTCTGTTTCAAGATTGCCGCCTGCAACATCTCGCATATCTTCAACAAATGCGTTCAACCGGTTCATCAGATTACGACCCACATAAAGCCAAGCAATCAGTAAGGAGATCAATAAGCTGCTACCAACAATAATCAACTGAAGATTTGTTGATTGCTTAATATTGCTGTTGGCGTCTGCAATCACGACTTTGGAGTTATGTTCTGCACCGATAACAAGATTATCCACCATGAGTTCTAGTTCGGATGCCATCCATGACGCATCTTCGATGGCAGCTGAAATAGCTTCAACGCTTTCCAAATAATTTGTCCGAACCACAAAGATGTTCTTTTTCTTGGTTGCTAGCTCAAATAGGGCTTTTGCAAGACCTTGTAACTCTTCTTTTTGTTCAAAATCCGAGAGCATGCTGACGTGGTTAAGTCGGGTGCTGATTTCGGTAAATTCATCCTGTAGAACTTCAATGTCTGAAGTTGAATCCTGATTGGAAGTTCTAAACAAAATACTGGTGATTGCATTGATATCGCTTTTTAACTGAAGCAGACGTTGGACGAGGCGAAAATCTTTTTTGACGATTTTCTTAAAACCAGCTTTTAGTCCAGCTACATCGTCCTCTGCTAGAAGGGCTTTCGCATCTTTGTTTAAATTTGCAACTTGTTCTTTAACAGCTGGGCCAATCAGATATTGGATCTCGTCGTTAATCAGGCCGATTTCAAGCAATTCGTTTGTAACTTGATAAGCAGATCCGTTCCGTTCAGTCGCTTTGTTGGAGAGATTCTCAAGGACCTCTCCCATTTGGGTGGTTGTCTCAAGGGCGCGCCGAAGGGCTTCTTTGTTGCCGCCGGCAGTTTCAGCTTCTCCAATTAGCGCTACAAGGTTGGCCAATTTTTCTTTTGCCGTCGTTTGCTCTTCTTCAAGAACGTCATATGTGGTGGCGGCACTAATTTGTGTTCCAGAAGCCACAAAGCCTGCAGTTGCTTTGGATAGTTTTTGGGCTATTCCAAATGAGGTCAATGTACTTTCATTAATGTTATTCATGGAATTTCCAAGATTAACAAAAGACGTAATTCCAAGCCCACCGCTTGCAAGGGTTAACAAGGCAACAAAACCAAAGGCCAAAAATAGACGGCCTTTTATCCCAAACTTACTCAATATCTTAGAAAAAGGAGATAAGACCTGCGCAATTACTGTGATTGGCGCGCGTAAGAGTTTTTTGAAAACGCCTGTTATAGTACCTGTCATGTTAAGCCACCCGAATTTTATACGATTTGCAAATAACATGAATGGAATTCATTACGAATTCGTTCACAGGGTAACTAATTGTTTAAAATGCCAAAAAGGGTAATCTTTTTCAGTGCTAGGTAACACAAAATCGCGGAAAAATGCCATGCAAAATTAGAGTTGGCGATCGATTAATTGACTAAGTAGGGTGGTGGATTTTTGGATGCCTTCTACCCTCATATATAACTCTGAATATTCAGTATATAGAGGGGAGGCAGTGCCTCCAACCGAAGTTGGAGGCATCGTCCGTTGGCGTTAGCCAGTAACGGAAAGTTCTTCAGCAGATGATTTGCCGTTACGACCAGGAACGAGTTCGTAAGAAACTTTTGCACCTTCAGCAAGACCAGAAAGGCCTGCAGCTTCAACAGCAGTCACATGAACAAACGCGTCCGGGGACCCGTCGTCTGGTTGAATGAAGCCGTAGCCTTTAGTTGGGTTATACCATTTAACTGTACCAGTAGCCATTGTTATCTCCTTAATAGCAACGTGATGCTCCGTCTCAAGAATTAGAAAAACGAAGCGATATTAAACGATCACATTGTCAGGGGACAACTTAACCAGTCGGGTGACCAACAAGCTATGTACGTCAGATCGAATGCAACACGTATGGGAATATTTAGACTCATCTTCAAATATGTCAATAAGAGTTAGGCACAACTTATAAATTCATTGCAAGAAATGCGACAAATTACGCAAAAAGGACAGAAACGCTCAGTTTGTTAGTCTCAAAAATATCAATTTATTTAAAACCTTCATATGAGATTCTCTTGTTTTTGAAAATTTTTGCAACAAAAACGCTTCAAATTCCGTGACTCTCATATAATTTGTCCGGAAAAAATGCTCTAAAGCGAGTGACGAATCGCAAGATCTAGCTCACCAAATCCAAATCCGACAATGCATTTCTCACAGCAGCCTGAGCAGAAGTCTGTTTGAAACCCGGCTCAATTTTCTCGAGTTTACGGCCGCATAGAGAATGAGGTGTTTTCCATAAATATGACATCGCCGAAATTTCCCGCCACATAGGATTAAATAGGCCGCCGGCTTTGAGAAGAAACCAAGGGAATTTCTGAAATCTGATGGGCTTGCCCAACACAGTATCTATCAGCGACATCATTTCCGCTCCGCTTAACGTATGTCCTTGAAAATTGACCTGCTCAAAAACAGCGAGATTGTCAGCCTTGTTTGCTAATGAGACAAAAGCACCCGCCAAGTCTGGAAGATAGGCCCAAGAATGAGCCAGATCCATGGGACCAGGATATGTGAATATGCCTTTTCCCAATTTTGATACCAACGCCAAATCAAACCAAGAGCCTGGAACTGTTCCGCCGTAGAAGTCACCGGCGCGTAACATAAGTGTCTGAACATTATTCGTCTGTGCAGAACGACGAAAGGTCTCTTCCATCTGAATACGAATAAGTCCCTTGGCAACAGATGACGAGACTTTGCAGTCTTCAGTCATATCTAAATGGATTTCTGTGCCATAGTTATAAACATTTCCGGGAAACAGGTGGACGGCTGAGTTCGCGCTTGCGGCTGCCACTACATTTTCAGCAATTGGCAGAGCGTCAGCAGCCCACCGCGTATAAAGCGGGTTGAGGCCGTTAAAAATGAAATCAACGCCTTTTGTTGCCTGTATTAAACTTTCTGGGTTGAGGGCATCGGCGGCGCGAACTTCTGTATATGCAACAGAATTGTGCGCTTTACCATTTCGAGTGACACCAATCACTGTGTAGCCCGCTTTATGGAAAGCCGTTGCAGCCATGCTCGAAAGGCGACCGTTTGCTCCCAAAATTGCAATTTTCTTCATGTGACATTCCTTGAATGATGAGTGACTAAAAGAAATGTATGATTTAAATTATGTATCTTAAATAGAAGATAACGTATGATTTGTATTCATATTTGAATAGTGAGGATCATTCCTTGAACTGGCACCACATCCATCATTTCCTCATCGTCGCAGAAATCGGCACTCTTGCGGAGGCTGCGGAACAGTTAGGAGTAAGTCAGCCCACACTCGGGCGTCATATTAGTGAGCTGGAGCAGAAGATGGGGTTTTCTCTGTTTATTCGAAACCGCAGCGGTATGACTTTAACGGAGGCAGGGCTGTCCTTAATCGATGATGCCCGGCAAATGTCATTTGAGGCTGAAAAATTTGCCCTGAAAGCAGCTGGTCAAAACACTGTCCTATCGGGAACGGTCCGCATTGCGGCCAGCGAGGTTGTTGCCACTTATATATTACCTGCACTTCTAACAGAATTTCGGGACATTGAACCTCAGATCGATATTGAATTGGTTGCCAGTAACAAAATAGAAAACCTCCTCTCCCGTGATGCCGATATGGCGGTGCGAATGATTAAGCCTGTTCAAGAAGACCTAATCGCCCAAAAAGTGAACGATATGCGTCTTGGTGCATTCGCCTCTCGACAATATTTAGAGAGGCACGGCACACCAGCGGGGGCTGAAGAGTTATTTTCCCACAGATTGGTGGGATATGACCGCAGCGATTTGATCACAAATCAAATGTCAGATTTTGGGTATACCCATGATCGTAGCATGTTCGCCTTTCGTACGGACAATCAAGTTGCCAATTGGGAGCTGGTGAAAGCGGGTGCCGGAATAGGTTTTGGTGGTGTCTTTATCGCGCAAAAATGCCCAGATCTTGTGAGGTTGGTTCCGGAGTTGTCATTGCCGTCATTACCAATGTGGCTTGCCGCGCATCAAGAATTAAAAACGAATCCCCGCATTCGCCGGGCAATGGATTTTTTGTCTGAAAAATTGAAGTCGCTACCACTTGATCAGTAGAAGAGTGGATTTTGTCTATATTTATATAAGGAAAGTGCCCTACTTAAGAGACAACCCTGTATAAAGGGGTGCGGCGTGTCCTCTTTGCAACGTAAGTGCAGGGTCGCCTGTCTCTACACCGTTAAGCATTGACTCTTCCGGGCTTGAGGGATAGGTAGCCGCTTCGTATCTCGTATCATTTTATTATCTGTGGAAAGCAGTCATTATGGGCAAATTTGCAGAACTCGGTCTGAACGCATCTCTTCTACGCGCCATTGAAGAAGGCGGCTATGAAGAAATGACGCCGATTCAAAGCAGTGCCATTCCGTGTATCTTGAAGGGCCAAGACTTTATTGGTGTTGCCCAAACTGGAACTGGTAAGACTGCGGCTTTTTCACTGCCGATTATTCAGCATCTTGTCAAAGGCGAGGGGAAAAGAAACCCGAAAGCCGCACGATCATTGATTTTGGCGCCGACAAGAGAACTGGCTGTCCAAATTGCTGACAATGTAAAAGCCTATTCAAAATACATGCATTTGCGCACTACGTTAGTTTATGGTGGTGCTTCCCAGAAATCGCAAGTTAAAGCTATGGCCAGTGGCGTTGATATTCTGATCGCGACACCGGGCCGCCTGTTGGATCTCCAAAATCAGGGTCATATCAATTTAGGTGAAGTTGAGATTTTGGTTTTGGATGAAGCTGACCGTATGCTTGATATGGGCTTTATCCGCGACATTCAAAAAATCGTGGCGCGCCTTCCAAAAGACCGCCAAACAATTTTGTTGTCCGCCACAATGCCCAAGACTGTTGAAAAACTGGCAAACAGCATTTTGAGAAACCCGACCCGTATTGATGTGGCGCCAACATCGACGACTGCTGAAAAAGTGGATCAGCATGTGTTGTTCGTACCCAAAGATCGGAAACGGGCGCTTTTAGCTCATGTTCTTAAAGACAAGGCCATTGAGCGCGTTCTTATTTTTACACGTACCAAACACGGCGCCAATAGAGTTGCCAAAAACCTTGATCAGTTGGGTATCTCGTCTGCCGCTATTCATGGCAACAAATCCCAAAACGCCCGTCAAAAAGCCCTTAACGAGTTTCGTGAAGGTGAAATCCGGGCGCTAGTTGCAACGGATGTTGCGGCACGGGGAATTGATGTTGATGGCGTGACCCATGTGATCAACTTTGATTTGCCAAACGAGCCTGAAAGTTATGTTCACCGTATTGGCCGGACGGCGCGCGCGGGCGCAACTGGTGTTTCTTTATCATTTTGCGATCATGAAGAACGCCCATATTTGCGGGACATTGAAAAAGTCATTCGCCAGCAAGTTCCCTTATTGGAAGATCATCCGTTTCATAGCGAGGGAATGGAACTTCGAAATAATGGCGCTGGCAAAGAAGAAAAAGAGCCTTCAGGTCGTCCAGGCGCTCCTAAGCGGAATAATTCGGGCAAGCACAAACCAAACCGCCGGATTAATCAGCCGAAATCACACAGTGCGAAACCCGGTAGTGGTCCGCAAAGAAAAGGGCGGCCGTCTGCCAATCGCGGCAGTCGTTCTGGCAACGCTTCCTAGCGCTACGCTATTAAAGGCTCACAGCCTGTCCCTTCCAAAATGAGGCTTACTTGTTGTCTGTCAGCCTCATTTAGAGCGTGATACCGCTCTCGCAGCCATAGAAGGCATTTTCCTTGGTAGGGAAAGGGTTGTTGGACCCATGGTTTGCCCTCAACTTCGGTTTCAACAGTATCCGCCCCAGCCATTAAGGCTTTGGCATTTGCCAACATCACAGGCGTATAAACCCGTCCAACTTCTTTTAAGATAGCGACTAGGCTGTCGGGAATTGCAGCGGCATCAATCCAATCTTCCTCGCGGGCGTCTACGCCTGATAGATCATCCATCAAATCGACCCAGGCGAAAACGCGCGGCGCTATTTTTTCAGTAACTTCTGCTGGGGTTGGATCAAATTTTGCCAGTTGCGTGAGCTGGCCGTAGGCTGCAAAATCCGCCGCGGATGGCCGCATTCCAAATAAGAATGTTTGTTTTTCCAGATGTGTATTCAGGGCAGTTATGTATCTGTGATAACTCTGTTCAATGACAGAAGCGGTAGTGTCATTTGACCCCACAACGTAAAGCCTGGAAATCTGATGATCTCCGAATTTCTTACTCATTTTAGCAAGATCTTCGTCACTGGCGGGTTTGAGATTGCGCCAATGCGGAAGAGTAGTCGCAGCCTTTTTTATATCGGCTTGATAATACCAGCGATAATGAAACATGGCCTTTGTCAGCCATTCGTCAGCAAAATCCTCCATCAAAAAATCAAGAAACGCTAAAACAGGGTTTTTAGGAATAACGCTTCGGCCTTGATGAACGCCTTCAAGCCGCCGAATAATCGGCGTGCTATCGACAGCTGCTTCAACGTCGCCATTCTCGCTCTCAAAGAAAAAAGTCGGCAGCAACGCGACCTTTGGTTTTGGAAGCGTTTTAAGCGCGTCGGCTTCTGTTAAAAGCAGGCGATAGGGAATGTGCCGATACCTTAACAGGGCAGTCATTTTACGTGTGTAGGGAGATGCTGGTGATCCCATGAGTGTTTGAGTAGTCGAATTTGTCATGCTTTGAGCCTTTTATTATTGGTCTTAGGGTGCACGTACGAACGGTTTCAAAATTAATAGTGCAGCCCCTCACCTTGAATGCCCAGAAGTTTTTCACAATATTCAGTCATATATACTCATTAGCGGAGAGAAAGATGAAGGTTTTTATTGTAGTTATACTCGTGTCCCTCATTGCAGGCTGTGTCAGTGTACCAGCCCAAAATCCAAAAGCGGAAGCAGAATATAGACGCACAAATCAAGGTGATTTCGCTAAGCCATAACGGGTGATATTTACAGAAAATATCTCAAGGTGTAGCCTGACGGAGCAGAGCGAAAAAAGAAAACAATAACTGACGCTCTGACTTTGGGAGAAAACACATGCCGTTTGAAACAATTGAAGTCATCGATCAAAAGCACCACATCGCCATTACTTTAAACCGGCCGGATGCTCTTAACAGTATCTCATCGCAAATGATGGACGAAATCGACGGGGTTCTTGAAAGCGCGGAAGATCGTGCCGACCTTTGCGCGGTGTCTTTTACAGGAAATGGGCGGGCTTTTTGTGCCGGTGTTGACCTAAAAGGCGCACAGAAACGGATGCAGGGGGCTGATGCCGCGCTAGTAAATAGTCAGTTTTTGGACAAACTTCGTAGGTTATTACTGCGCATTGAAAACTTTCCCGCGCCTGTTATTGCTGCGGTGAACGGTTTGGCATTAGCTGGTGGGCTGGAGTTGGTGTTGGCGTGCGACTTGGTGATAGCAGCCGAGAGTGCAAAACTGGGTGACGCTCACGCGAATTATGGATTGGTTCCGGGCGGTGGCAGTTCTGTTCGCCTGCCCCGTAAAATTGGTCCAACCCGCGCAAAGCAAATGATTTATACTGGTGATTTTCTGACGGCCAGCCAACTTATGGACTGGGGATTGGTTAATCATGTGGTCCCCGATGATGCCTTAGGCACAGAATTGAGCGAAATGGTAGCAACGCTTGGAAAAAGAAGTCCTATTGGACTTCGGCGCATGAAACGAATGGTCGATGACGGGTTGGCGCAATCAGTGGATGCGGCATTAAGGTACGAGCTGTCGTTGAACGCTTTGCACGCGCTATCAAACGATCGAACAGAAGGCCTTGCCGCTTTTAATGAAAAACGAAAACCAAATTTCAAAGGAAACTAGGCCGCTTCGCCCGGCGGCAATTGGGTTTATCTAACTGGCCGCCGGTTTGTAGGCTCTTGCCCATAAATTAAAATGTTCATCTTTTTCGACTTTTATATTTCGAAAACCGGCTTTGTGTAACCCTCGTCCTAAATCCAACGTGGTGAAGCCACACCTGTGAGCCATAAAAAGATTACCAGCTTTCATCGATGGATAGTGACCATAGAGCACGTCCATACTTGTTATGGGTCCGGCATTTGACTGGTAAATGGGCGCATTAAGTGAGCCTTTTTCAACAATCTTTTTTGCGATTTCCAGAATGTCGGGGCAAGTAATATAGACGAAACCACCGGGCTTTATAACACGGAAAAATTCGGAAAAAGCAGTGGGAACATCATGCCAATATAAATGTTCAATGTTATGAGATGACCAGAGAGCATCCATTGTATCGGTTTTAACGTCTGTCATTTCAAGCATAGAGGCTACGACGTCGGGTTTGACGTCTGGATCAATATCTAACCGGATCTCCGACCACTCTTCAGACTGAAAAATATTCGGCATACTGTCTTTACTTTTTTCGCCGCAGCCAACGTGGAGAACCTGCTTGTTTGGACTTGTTTTATTGGGCATGGTTTTTAACTTCTTTTTTCACAATTAGCAGAATACTTACTGGCCTAAACTGAGTTGTTTAATATTTCATTAGAAATCACAATGGATTTTATGTCTCTTGCTTTGCCAGAGATCTTTCGACTTGGATAATAGCGACAATTTTACCATTGACGTATTTTGTGGAAAATCTCTACTGTCAGGCCTTAACGTTTGATGGGAGTGCAAATGCAGGGGTTGGCATCTAGAGTTGCTGCGCTGAGTTTCTGGAATGGTGATGTGATTCCCGTGCAATTGGACGGCGGGATTACGAACACAAACTTCGCCGTGGAAGATCAGGGGCAGAAGTTTGTTGTGCGTCTTGGCGATGATATTCCGCTGCATCATGTTATGCGCTTTAACGAGTTGGCAGCAAGCACAGCAGCGTTTGAAGCCGGAATATCGCCGGAGATTTGCCATAGCGAAGCAGGTATCATGGTACTCCGTTTTATTGAAGGTAAGACGCTCACTCCAACTGATATTGCAGAGCCAAATATGTTGGAGCGTCTTTTACCGGTTTTAAAAGGCTGTCACAGAGACATCCCCACATACATAAAGGGGCCGGTTTTGTCTTTTTGGGTGTTTCATGTGCTGCGAAATTATGCGGGAACAATTTTAAAAGGGTGCGGTCGCCGATCTTCGGATCTAAACCTTCTTATGCAGGAAGCAGCCAAGCTTGAGACTGCTGTGGGCCCGATTGATCTGGTTTTTGGGCATAATGATTTGCTTGCGGCCAATTTCATTGATGATGGTGACAAAATTTGGCTGATCGACTGGGATTATGCCGGGTTCAATAGCCCGCTTTTTGATTTAGGTGGCCTATCATCCAATAATGGCTTGTCAGATAGTCAACAAAAATGGTTGCTGGAAACCTACTTTGAAGCTCCCGTCACGGATGAGCTTTGGCATCGGTATAGCGCGATGAAATGCGCGTCATTGCTGCGCGAGGCTCTATGGTCGATGGTCTCCGAAATCCATTCAAAAATTGACTTTGATTATCCAGCTTATACAGATGCTAATCTGGTTGGGTACAAAGACGCATATCAAGATTTTCAGAATTTGTAGGTGAGAAAAAATGGCAGAACTTCCTAAAAGCGCTAAAACGGTTATTATTGGCGGCGGCATTATTGGTTGCTCCACCGCCTATCATCTTGGAAAAATGGGACATAAAGATACCGTTCTTCTGGAGCGAAAAAAACTGACGTCGGGGACCACATTTCATGCGGCGGGACTGGTGGGGCAATTACGCTCTAGCGCAAATATCACACAGTTGCTCGGCTATTCAGTGGATTTATACAATAAACTGGAAGAAGAGACCGGCCTTGGAACGGGGTGGAAAATGAACGGTGGCCTGCGCCTTGCCTGTAACGAAGAGCGCTGGACCGAGGTTAAGCGCCAAGCGACAACCGCCCATTCCTTCGGACTTGATATGCAGCTACTCACCCCAAAAGAGGCGCAAGATCTGTGGCCGTTGATGGATATAAGCGATGTTATCGGGGCAGCGTTTTTGCCAACCGACGGGCAAGCAAATCCGTCAGATATCACTCAAGCGCTGGCCAAAGGGGCTCGCAATAACGGCGTCCTTATCAAGGAGGATACGAAAGTTCTCTCCATTGATGTTGAAAATGACGTGATTAAGGGCGTTCATACGGATCAAGGGTACATCGAATGCGAGAAAGTGATTGTATGCGCTGGGCAATGGAGCCGGGAACTGGCTGCCACTGTTGGGGTAAATGTCCCTCTGGTATCGGTTGAGCACCAATATATGGTGACAGAAGTTATCAAAGACGTTCCCAAAAACCTACCAACACTTCGCGATCCGGATCGGCTAACCTATTATAAGGAAGAGGTTGGCGGGCTTGTGATGGGCGGCTATGAGCCGAACCCAATTCCTTGGGCGTCAGCGGGAATTCCCAAAGACTTTCACTACACATTGCTTGGGTCAAACTATGATCATTTTGAGCAATTAATGGAATTGGCACTTGGCCGCGTACCTGCACTGGAGACTGCAGGTATCAAGGATTTAGTGAACGGACCTGAAAGCTTTACGCCCGATGGGAATTTCATTTTGGGCGAAGCGCCCGAGCTTAAAAATTTCTTCGTCGGTGCAGGCTTTAATGCATTCGGTATTGCCTCTGGTGGCGGTGCAGGCATGGTTCTTGCCGAATGGGCAGCAAACGGCGAGCCTCCTTTTGATGTGTGGCCCGTGGATATTCGGCGGTTTGGAAGCCGTCATCAGGACACGGATTGGGTTCGCACGCGAACACTGGAAGCATACGGAAAACATTACACAATAGCATGGCCTCATGAGGAGCATTCTTCTGGCCGAGACGGGCGCAAGTCCCCGCTTTTCGACAGGCTTAAAGATCAGGGAGCTTGCTTTGGTGAAAAACTGGGGTGGGAGCGCCCCAATTGGTTTGCGGATTTGAGCTGCGGTGAAGAAGCCAAAGATATCTATAGTTACGAGCGTCAAAACTGGTTTGATGCGGTGGGCCGGGAACATCAAGCTACCCGAGAAGCTGTTACGGTTTTTGATCAAACATCATTTGCCAAGTTTCTATTGGTGGGCAGAGACGCAGAAGCAGCTCTTAACTGGATATGCGCAAATAACGTTGCGAAACCTTCAGGAAGCCTGACCTATACTCAAATGCTGAACGACCGGGGTGGTATCGAGTGTGATCTTACAGTTGTCCGAAAGAGCCATGATCGTTTTTATATGGTTACCGGGACGGGTTTTGCCACACGTGATTTTAACTGGATCAGTAAGAACATTCCAGAGGGTCTGGATGCGCGGCTTATTGACGTGACATCATCAAATGCAGTGCTATCAGTGATGGGGCCAAAATCACGATTAGCTCTTCAAAGCATCAGCAATGCAGATTTTACCAACGAGGCGTTTCCTTTCGGCACAGCTCAGGAAGTTTTTATAGCCGGTGCACCTGTTACCGCCCTTCGCGTGACTTATGTGGGTGAGCTTGGGTGGGAGCTGCACATTCCCGTTGAGTATGCAACCTCAGTATATGATGCGTTGATGGAAAATGGCGCGCAGTTTGATATTCAAAATGCGGGTTATCGGGCGATCGAATCCCTTCGTTTGGAAAAAGGATACCGGGCATGGGGATCTGATATTGGCCCGGATCACACGCCGCTGGAAGCGGGGCTTGGATGGGCTGCGAAATTGAAATCTAATATAGATTTTAAAGGGCGAGATGCATTGCTGCGTCAAAAATCTGACCCGTTAAAGAAGCAGCTTGCATGCTTTACTGTTGATGACAAAAACTGTGTTCTACTCGGCCGGGAAACCATATATCGAAATGGTGAACGTGTGGGATGGCTTACATCGGCGGGGTACGGATATACCATTGATAAAGCCATTGGTTATGGGTTTGTCCGAAATGCCGAGGGAGTTGACAAAGAGTATCTTCTGTCGGGAGAGTATGAGCTTGAAGTTGCAACAACCAGGATCAAAGCTGAGCTGCATTTGCAGCCCTTATATGATCCGAAAATGACGAGGATTAAAAGCTAGAAACGCTTGAATAGTTAGTCAAAGAGGGCGTCAATTTCCTCTTGCGAGATACCTTCACCGCCGAGGGCTGGGCCATGCATTTCAACTTCATGCTGGGCGCCTTCGGGTTTTGGGATGTTCTCGGCCAATTCTAACAAGGCTTCTGATCCGAAAACTTCGATCATTTTCTCAACGCGGTTCTCGACAAATTGTAACGAGTTTAGAATTTTCGTTACCCGCTGGCCGGCAATGTCTTGAAAACTACACGCTTCGAGCACATTAACAGCATTTTTTCGGATGTTATCTGTAGATTGTTTTTGCTCATCCGTCGCCATATGGATATCCAATTGGTCCGCGATGTTAATTATATTCTCGCTTGCCTCCATAATGGTATCAGAAGCGTGTTCCGTGGCGGTAACGATAGCCCCCAATTGATCAGACATGGTCTCAAAACTGGTTTTGTCGGCGTCCTTACCAAGAGCGAGATTTGCAATTTCTTTGCGAAGGCGCTCGACATACCGCACCAACCCGACAACTTCTCCTCGTAGTTTATTTTCCATTGAAAAGAGCGCTCTCTTCCTGTTTAAACTGCCATACTCCTGCAGTAACTAAATCGCCTCACCTAGTTAGGTAGGACAGTAACATCACTTTTAAAGCATATGTTTCTTAAGAAAGGGTGGAAGTGTGGCGCTCTTTACACATCTTTTGGGTGTCAGATGGAATTAACCTTCCAGAATTTCCTCTACAATTTCCTGAACACTAAGGGCAGCACTTAGAGGCGGCATGGTGTGTTTCTCCCCGGCTATCTGATTGAGAAGATTGTTCAACATGCGCGTGTAACCGTCTTTACGCGGGTCAATTGAGCTATCAAGTGCGTCTTGCCAGTCATCGCCTGTTGTGGATTTTAAATTGACCCAATCCCACAAGCGGTAGGATTTTTTTGATCCCCATACGGTAAACTCAACCCTGTCAGGACCCACACCGCCTGCGCCGCCGGCAAAGGAGATCGGTAGGCCGTCACAATCTAACTGAGCTAAGAAATGAGTTTCGCAAAGGTTTGAATCTTCTGGGTAGCAAACGGACGCATTTATAAGAGTAGCGGCACCAAATAGTTTTTCCACAAGGAACACATAATGCGATCCCACTTCCCGCACAAACCCACCTTCTTTTCGCTCTGAAAGCCAAGACGCTGAATGTTGCCAGCCACGTGGCCAGCTTGAGAAATGAAGACGTAAATCAACGCCTAGAATATCGCCCAACTCCCCGCTTTTTAAGCCCTCTTCAATTGTAGAGATTGCACGGCTTGAGGCGAAGGGGAAATTGACAGCATTTAGGACACCTGCGGCTTCTACTTCTTCCACAAGTTTACGGCTATCTTCCACATCTACGCCAAGCGGTTTTTCGCAGAACACAACTTTTCCGGCCTTGGCGGCAGCTGTTGCATATTCCCGGTGTGATTTTGGCGGGCTGGCGATATAGACCACATCTATAGATGTATTTGTAATGATTTCTTCGGCTGTTTTACCGATTTTAAGTCCTGGATATTGCCGGGCAGCTTCCGTGCAAGCATCTGCGCTAGGATCCCACGCAGCAGCGAGGTTAAATCCACCATGGGCATCCATGTTTGAGAGCATTCGGTGTCCCATAACACCCAGTCCGATGAAGGCAATTGATGGTTTCATGATTTTTATCCAGTGGTTGGAAGAGATTTATGTTGCATGTATAACGTCAAATGCGGCAAGGGAAAAGCCGATAAATAATCTGCATAGATTGCAATTAAACTGTGAGTGTGATCGTATGGATTATGGACGGTATGATTTTTTGCAAGGCTAGATATGTCGCAATGGTGCATCTGGGTGTCGCATTGCGAGGGGTGGCAAAAAATCAAATATCTCAAGCTTAACGACTAAAAAATGTTTCGAAAAATTAGAGAACATAGAAAAATTTCAGGGGATTTTGTCATGGGTAATTTACTTAAAACTTCAGTTGTTGCATTGGGGTGCGTGGCGTTTTCAGCCTCAGCTTATGCAGATTGCAGCACCGTTCGATTGTCCGACGTGGGCTGGACAGATATCACTGCGACAACTGCCGCAACATCTACTGTGTTGCAGGGGCTTGGATATAAAACCAATGTAAAAGTTCTGTCGGTTCCGGTGACTTATACGGCTATGGCGAACGGCGATATTGATGTGTTTCTTGGAAACTGGATGCCCACAATGGAGGGCGACATCAAAGCTTACCGCGACGCAGGCACTGTTGAAACAGTTGCCCGTAACTTGGTGGGTGCGAAATATACTTTGGCGGTTCCCAAATATACCTATGACGCTGGCCTGAAATCTTTTGCAGATATTGGAAAATTTAAAGACCAGCTCAACGGTAAAATCTACGGTATCGAGCCTGGCAATGACGGTAACCGCTTGATTGAAGATATGATCCAATCCAAATCGTTGGGCCTAAAGGGTTTCAAAGTTGTGGAAAGTTCAGAGCAAGGAATGCTGTCGCAGGTGGCACGGGCTGGTAAGAAGAAGGAACATGTGGTGTTCCTCGGATGGGAGCCTCATCCAATGAACGCGAATTTCAAAATGTCCTACTTGTCGGGCGGCGATGATTTCTTCGGACCTAATTTTGGCGGCGCAGAAGTTTATACTAACACCCGCAAGGGCTATTCAGACGAATGTAAGAACGTGGGAGCGCTTCTGAAAAATCTTGAATTTAGCTTGGCCATGGAAAATGAGATCATGGGCGCAATCTTGAACGATGACGAGGATCCAGATAAAGCAGCCATGGCGTGGATTAAGAAAAATCCTGCCGTGCTTGATAAATGGCTCGCTGGAGTGAAAACTCTGGACGGTAAAGACGGTTTGGCTGCAGTTAAATCAAGTCTCGGCCTTTAAGGCATTCCATAAAGAGCTGGCAATTTTGCCGGCTCTTTTCTTTTTCCCAACCTTGGCGTGACTCATGGAATGGCTAACTGAAGAAAAATTGCCCATTGGAAAATTGGCAAAGAAGTTCGTAAATTTTCTCACAGATAACGGGGCGTGGTTTTTCGATGGATTGGCCGTTGGACTAGAAGCCTTTATTTCTAGCATTTTGTTTGTTCTACAATTTCCACACCCTTTGATCATCGTCGGATTTGCGGCAGGGCTTGCCTGGTTTTTACGGAGATCTATCGGTTTCACAATTTTTGTTGCAGCGGGTCTCTTGCTCATCATTAATCAGGGATATTGGGAAGAGACAACACAGACACTGGCGCTGGTATTGGCATCAACCGCGGTTTGCATGATTGTTGGGATTCCCGTTGGCATTTATGCGGCGCGGAAGCCATGGTTCTTCACGGCGATTAGACCGATACTTGATTTAATGCAGACCATCCCGACTTTTGTCTATCTTATTCCAGCGCTCATTTTGTTTGGGCTTGGCATGGTTCCGGGGCTCATCTCTACAGTTATTTTCGCGCTGCCGGCCCCCATTCGCCTAACTCAGCTCGGTATTTCAAGTACACCTGACGACTTAAAGGAAGCCGGGGTTGCCTTTGGTGGCAGCAGTTGGCAGATCCTTTGGAAGATTGAAATTCCCTACGCCATGCCGCAAATTCGGGCAGGTTTGACGCAAACTATTATGTTGTCACTGTCCATGGTGGTGATTGCGGCCTTGGTTGGTGCTGATGGTCTTGGCGTACCAACATTGCGTGCGCTAAACCAAGTTAATATTGCCAAAGGGTTTGAGGTGGGTGTGGCCATTGTGGTTGTTGCAATTATTTTGGATCGCTTGATCCGCTCGTCTGAGGATTAAGTGATGACTACTGCCATTCAGTTCGAAGATGTTTCTGTCATATTCGGAGATAAAACAAACGAAGCCCTTAGCCTTGCTGATCAGGGAGAGAGCCGCGAGATCATTCAAGAGAAGACGGGAAATGTTCTTGGGGTCTCCAAATGCAGCCTGGCAATTGGTGTCGGTGAAATTGTCGTTTTGATGGGGCTATCTGGTTCTGGTAAATCAACCCTACTTCGAACAGTGAACGGCCTTAACCCCATTACATCGGGGACAGTTTCTGTGCGCACTGATCAGGGAATGCTGGATATTGGGGCGGCCGACAAAAACGCGCTGTGTACACTGCGTACCGATGCAGTCGCCATGGTCTTTCAAAATTTTGCGCTGCTTCCGTGGCGGACCGTGACGGAAAATGTAGGTCTTGGTCTTGAACTTGCGGGCATTCCCAAGGCTGAAAAAGCAGACCGAATTGCCCGGCAGTTGGAACTTGTTGGTTTACAAGACTGGGGAGACAGCAAAATTACCGAGCTTTCAGGCGGTATGCGGCAGCGGGTCGGGCTTGCCCGCGCATTTGTTACCGACGCGCCAATTCTATTAATGGATGAGCCTTTCAGCGCGCTGGACCCGCTCATTCGGACGCATTTGCAAGACGAGTTGCTGGAACTTCAGGAAAAGACTAAACGGACCATTTTATTTGTGAGCCATGATCTGGATGAAGCCATGAAAATTGGCAACAAGATTGCCATCATGAAGGGAGGGCGGATCAACCAGTTTGCCACTCCGCAGGAAATTGTGCTGAACCCAAGTGATGATTATGTGAAAGAATTTGTGGCCCATATGAACCCGCTGAATGTTCTACGAGCGGGCGATATTATGTCAGCAAAAACGGGTGGTGCTGCGATGCAAACCGTCAATGAAGATACGCCCCTTCGGGACTTGATCCAAATGATGTGGGAAGACACTGGTAATTTGGACGTAGCGAAAGACGGTGCGATTGTAGGGTCCATAACAGCGCAGGATGTTTTTAAATCTCTGTCTGGCGTTTAAGGCCAATAAACC
>CAJXWA010000054.1 GCA_913062525.1 uncultured Alphaproteobacteria bacterium
AGAAAGGGCAGAAGAGCCAATCCGGCAACCACGCTGAGGGACAGGGCAATCATTACGCGGCGGCGATCCCCCACCACATCTGCAATCCAAGAGGTCAGCGGGACGATGATTAACTTCAGCCAATAAGAAACACCCAGAACCACTCCCACATACTCAAGCGAAATCTGTCCTTCAAGCCATCTTGGCCATAAAGGAATAGCAATCCCATACACCGCAAAAAACGCAGTGTAATAGCCCGTGAGCCGAAGCCCCGCAGCACGCTTTGTATAAGTTGGTAATGTCATAGACTATCTTTCGGAAGGTTCCGGATCTTATTGTGCCATTTACAGTCCCGCCAGCTAATTATCAATTCATGTGACAAAAATCACTTTACATTCCTAAGAATATATTTACATTCCTAAGAATACAAAAGGAGATCAACATGAACAGACGCGCATTTTTAAGAACAATTGGTGGTACCGGAGTAATTTTTGCAGCAAGTGCTGTTGGGCTTTCGCAATGCAATCAAATGCCAAGCGACGCCATTGCTCCGTGGTCAGGCCCTAGCAATCAAGTATCTGATCGAGAATGGGTCTTGTCCCATGCATTGCTCGCACCAAACCCCCATAACATGCAGGCATGGATCGCTGATCTTACAGAAGACGGCGCAATTACACTCTTTGCCGATGGCACGCGCCTGCTGCCTGATACAGATCCGTTCTCCAGACAAATCCTAATCGGACAAGGTACCTTCTTAGAGTTGCTTTCCATGGCCGCCACAGAAAGAGGGTTGGATGCAAAAATCACAATGTTCCCAGAGGGAGAGCCTGCCACTGATGAGCTGGATGTTTCCAAAAAACCGGTTGCTCATGTCAAACTATCACCCAATTCCGCGTTCGCTAAAGATGACCTGTTTCCCTTCATTACATCTCGCCGATCCAACAAACAGGGATATTTACAAGAAGCCCTGCGGCCAGAGCATCATTTGGCTTTATCAAAATTACCATTGTTAAAAGGGCAACAAATGGGTTTTGCCGTGGGCGAAGAAAAAGTCTCGCCGTATCGGACCATAGCAAGGGAGGCGATCACCCTTGAAATGAATATTCCACGCACCCTTGCGGAGAGTATTGAGCGCACCCGAATAGGGGCAGACGAGATTTCTAAGCATCGTGATGGAATAGACCTTCACGGACCGATGTTCTATTGGCTGAAGAAATTCGGTGCCATGACAAAAGAAAAAGCCATTACACCTGGGACTATGGCCCATCAGGGCGGAATGGATTACGCGCTTGGCTGGGCGAAAGAGACACATAACATGGGGTGGTTGATCAGTGAGACTAATAGTCGTTCAGCGCAAGTGGAAGCCGGTCGCAGTTATGTGCGCATCAATTTGCTCGCCACCAAACTTGGGGTTTCCATACATCCAGTCAGTCAGATCTTGCAAGAATACCCAGAAATGCAGACGTTGCAGGAAAACTTCAACCAAAGGATTGGCGTACAAGACAGTCAACGGGTCCAAATGTTTTATCGAATTGGCTATCAAAAGCAGGTCCCCCCTTCCCCAAGACGGCGTGTGGCTGATATAATCAGAACATGACGAAAAAACCTGTATCTGACCTGTCTCTTGATTTTCGAATTATCAATTGGATTGGTATAATTGAGCAACTAACTGCTGAAAAATCCAGACAACTGCTGGAGGGGACCGATGTGCCTCCTCCGCAGTTTAAGCTGCTCAATCATTTCAGCCACCGACCGGACGAAGGCAAGACTGTCATGCAAATCGCAACCGCAATGCAGCAACCTCAACCGGGGATCACAAAAACCGTCGCGAAAATGGTCTTGAAACAATACTTGAGAGAACAAGCAAATCCAGATGACGGTCGGTCAAAAATTTTATTTCTGTCAGATACCGGAAAAGCGGCTCACCTTATGGCGAGAACACGCTTGATTGCAGGGATGAGCCAAACCTTCGACGGTTGGGATGAGGCTGACAAAAAGCAGTTTTTCGAGCATCTCGATCGCCTGAAAATCTTCCTTGATGCCAACCGATAGAGGTTCAGTCTTGCGTCTCAAGTTTGGAGGCTGTGCGCAGATTAATAATGAGAACACCTGCCAATGTGATCATCCCACCAACAATAAATTTCCAGCTGATAGGTTCATCGAAAACAAAAACACCAAACCCAACACCGAAAAGCGGAGCAAGCAGTCCATATGGTGTCAAAACAGATACGGGATATTTTTGGACCAAATAATACCAACTGCCGTGGGCAACTATTGTCGTCACAACAACTGTAAACATTAAAGCCGCAACTGAGGCCCAATTGACTGTCATAATGGCTTCGACTTGACCTTGTTCAAACAACAATGAGAAGACGAGCAATACTGGAAAAGATATAGCGGCAATCCAGGCTTGCATGGCCATTGCACCAACGCCGTTGGCCTTTCTCATCAAAATAATGCCGCCGGCCATACAAAAGGCTGCACCCGCCACCAACATTACGCCCGTTAAATGGTTAAAAACGATCGGATCGAATCCCAAAACCATAACCCCGCTAAACGCTAGCAGCAGCCCTAAAACTCGGCGCCACCGGATAGTTTCGCCTAAAAATATAACTGCCATAACAAGGGAAAACGGGGCAACTAGCTGAATAGTGATGGCGACCGCAGAAACACCCCCTGCGGCATTTAGCCCAAGATACAATAACGTAAAATGAACGATACCGACCAATAGGGAAATAGCAAAAACGATGCGCATACTTCCTTTGACAGGTCTTAAAAACCAACACAAAAGCAAGGCAACGAGGAAGAATCGTAGGGATGTAAATAAAAGCGGGGGATATTGCTCCATTGCGACTTTCGCAGCGACAAAGGAGAAGCCCCAAATTACATTCACAATTAAAGCCAGCCCAATGTGAAGAAGCGTCATATGATTTTCCTTTTGGGAAATGGCGTGAAAAAGTTTGTCAGTGATAGATTGCCATCCAACAAATGTCAAAATATGTTAAAAACAACAGTCATTAAACGAGTAAGCCTATTATGGAAATCGAACGTAAATTTCTAGTAACAGATAATCGTTGGAGGTCATCTGTACAGAAATCTGAGAAAATTGTGCAGTTTTATCTAACTGATGAGACCCAACATCCCACCGTTCGCTTGCGCATTAAAGAGGACACAGGCCTTCTAACAATTAAGTACCCGTCGGTATCGTCAACGGTTCTTGCCCGTGAAGAATTTGAATATCGTATTCCCGTTGCTGATATTGTCGCACAGCAACATCTCGCAAAAGGGAAGATCATCCAAAAGACAAGACATCACGTGTTAGGCCCTGACAATCATATTTGGGAAGTGGATGTATTCGAAAGCCCCGATCCACATCTAATTCTTGCGGAAATCGAACTTAAAACCCTAGACGAGCAAATAGAACTGCCTGTATGGATTGCCAAAGAAGTGACCAGCGATAAAAAATACCGGAATCTCATGATGGCTTTTTCATAAGACCCAATTAGCTGGCCTCAGCTTGCAGGCGGGAGACTTCCAATACCGTTACCATCTCCTTAACTAACGGCTCCAGATTAATGGGTTTGCTCAGCAAGGCATTCAGTCCCGTTGCTGCCAGGCTATTTTGTGACTGAGAGGTTTCATCCCCCGTCAACCCAATTATGGGAATATTGCGGGTAACGGGGTTTGAGCGGATAAGCTTTGTCGCTTCAAGACCGCTCATATTTGGCATCTGTAGATCCATAATAATGAGATCAAAGGTACTTTTCGCTAAGGCATCCAACACCTGATGCCCATCTTCAGCAAGGGTAACCGATGCTACCATCGGCGATAACATGGCATTTAGCAAAATCCGGTTCACGACGACATCGTCAGCAACGAGGACTTTGGCATCTTTCAAAATATCTTGATCAGAGCCATCGATAGCAACGCCTTTCGCAACTCCGTTTGAGCTTGTCTCGTCTCCCAAAGCTTCTTTAGTTGGAACCCTAATTGTAAATGTAGTGCCTTCACCAACGATACTGGTAACAGAGATCGAACCACTTAAAACATCCACCAGTGTTTTTGCTATGGCAAGACCAAGACCTGATCCAGAATGCCCTTCCCCTCCGGCGCTTCGTGTAAATCGATCAAATAAGGTGATCAATTCAGCATTTTCAATACCAATGCCCGTATCTTCGATAACGAATTGCAGCTCAGGAGTTATGGAAATTTCAGTGTAGGTCGCAGTGACACGTATATACCCAGTTTCCGTAAACTTCACTGCATTTCCAATGATATTCACCAACACTTGCGTAATTTTCTTTTCATCAAGCATCAACAATTGAGGCACAGAATCGCGAACACTGAAATTGAGTGCCACTGTCTGTTCGTTTTTTCCAACGGCTACAATATTCTGAACGTTGCCAAAGACAGCTCGAATATTCACCACTGAATCATAAACATTCAGACTGTTGCTTTCGGCCCGCTGTAAATCCAAATAATCATTGATCAGACTAATAATGTAATCACCTGATTGTTGAGCCGTTTTAACAACAGATCGCATAGGTTCTTCGATCCCATTATCCAGTAAATACTTTTGAGAGGCTAAGACACCTTGAAGCGGAGAACGAATTTCATGGCTAAGAATCTCAAGGAATTCTGTTTTTTCACGCAGTGTTTGCATATTCTGGTTACGCACCGCTAATCGCCCTTTGATGTAACCAACAACAAGCAACCATAAAACAATCAGCACCACCAATATTGCGAGAAAAATAATTCGAGTTAATTTTTGGTCTGGAGAGGTTGTGGTCCAACCGGCAATAGGTTTTACGGCCATAATCCAAGAGCCATTGCCAAGGTCTATTTCGTATAAAACGCTTTCCGAGTGGCCATGGAACATTGATTCCTCGCCGTAAAAAACGGCACCGTCATGCCCCAGTCCGTCTTGGCCTCGAATTGCCAATTCATATTCGCCTGCAAACTCATCAATCTTCAGATCCTTATAGATCACAGCAAGGTCTACTGGTGCAGAAAGTATCCCCCAAAGGTCTTTGGTATCGGTAAGCGTATCAACAAATACAGGCAACCTGATAATGAGCGCTTCCCCACCTTGAATGAGAGTTACCGGTCCCGCCACAACTGGTTTACCTGCCCGGATGGCTTTGTAAACGCCACTTTTTTGGTCTTCGGGACCTTTTCGATAATCTAGTCCTATAACCGATTTATTTTCTTCATAGGGGAATACGTACTCCACAATTAAGTTTGGTGCGGCGGCAATATTTCGGATGGCTGGATGTGTTCGCGTCACGGACTCAGCATATTTTGCGTAGTCTTCTGGCGTCACGTTGGGATTAGATTCAATGAACGCCCGCAATCCATATAGAATATTTACATCGAGAGAAATCCGAGCAGAAATATGCGTCTTCAAATCTTGCGCTTTATTCGCCATTTCAAGGCGCTGTACTTCTCGCGCTTCGATGACTTTGTGCCTCTCGACCTGCCATTCTAAAGCTAACAAAATCACAACGCCCGCAACCAATGACACTGCAGAGATTATTCTATAGGTATTCATCCATTAGCCATTTTTCGTTTTATCCAAGATCCCGACCCTATTCATTCACAGTGGGCTTACGGTGATAAAAAACAGCTTTAAAACTAACAACATTAATGTGAATATTACGTTAGCAATATGGGAATAATTTTATCTATTAACCTCCGCCAGAAGCGCCGCATTTCCACCGGATGCTGTGGTATCAACGCTTAAACATCTTTCTTGAACAAACTCTCGCCAACTTTTTCCACTTTGAAGTGACGAGATAATTTTACCAGATCGATCTGCCAGATTTTGCCGCACAGATCTCAAATCAACTACCTCAGCGGATGAAATACAGACAGCATCCAGCAGGTTATTTCGCAATATTTGCTGAGGTGTGTTGACGCATATCACAATGCCTTTCATCGCCCCAAATTGCGCTAAAACCGCGATCAACTCATCAGTAGTTTGATCAGATTGCGAGAGCAACACACCGTTTCCAGATAACAGTGAGATCAGCGTATCTTCCAACCAGTTTAACCCTGCAATCCAAATCAGACCACGCCCGTGGAACGTCAGTAAATTCCTCTCTCCAGTTGGACTGGCGCACTGCCGGGCCTCCATATAGTATCCGGCTATTCGGTCCTGAAGTTTTTCAGCATCTACCGCCTTCAATCCCGCGAAATGAGAGATCACGGATTGCATAATTTCTATCCGTTCTGCACAGGCCTCCCATTTGGTCTGCGCAGATTTCAATCGACTGAATTGTGCACTTAGATCTGTGGCATCCGAAGCATAAACAATCGATTTAGCAGTCGCTTCAGTAGATCTCACCAGCGCCTTGGGCACTTGTAAAAACTTATGGAGATATAACGGACCACCTGCTTTAGGCCCCGTACCAGATAGCCCTTCGCCGCCAAAAGGTTGCGATCCAACAACAGCTCCAATTTGGTTTCGATTAATGTAAAGATTTCCCACATGGGCTGCTGCCGCAACCTCTTCAACCCGGTTATCAACCCGTGTGTGAAGGCCTAACGTCAAGCCGTATCCCGCACCGTTAATGGCTTCTAGAACGGTCTTAATTCCACCAGATGGATAGGTTGCAAGATGAAGAACCGGTCCAAATATCTCTTTGTCCATCTCTTCAATACCGCCCACACGGACTAAGGTTGGCGCAATATAGTACCCCTGATCCTCTATTGCACTGGGTACAGTCATTTTTTTAATGACTGCCCCTTTTTCTGCCATCTGATCAACGTAAGTATCAATAGTCTCCTTTGCCTTTTCGTCAATTACTGGCCCAACATCAGTGGTTATTTCATATGAATTTCCGACAATCAGTTCATCCATTGCGCCTTGCAACATGGTAGACAAGTTGTCTGCTATTTCTTCCTGCACATACAGAATACGCAACGCAGAGCACCGCTGACCAGCACTTTGAAATGCAGAAGCCACGATATCGCCAACGACCTGTTCAGGAAGCGCCGTAGAATCCACAATCATGGCGTTTAGGCCGCCGGTTTCTGCGATGAAAGGCGCGGATGGGTTTCCGTGTTCTACTAAAGCTGTGTGTATTTTTTGTGCCGTGATGGTAGATCCAGTGAAACAAATGCCGTCAACACCCGGATGTGAGACCAAAACCTGACCCACATTTGCACCTGTCCCCAAAAATAGATGCAGGACGTCTTCAGGAATACCAGCCCGGTGCATCAGAGATACCGCTTGCACCGCAACTCGCGGCGTCTGTTCAGCAGGTTTTGCAAGCACCGCATTACCAGTGACAAGCGCCGCTACGATTTGACCCGTAAAAATCGCTAGAGGAAAATTCCACGGAGAAATACAAACAAACACACCACTGGCAATTCCATGAGCAGAATTTAGAGTTTTAGCCTGCTCTGCATAGTATCTACAAAAATCTATGGCTTCACGCACTTCGTTCAAGGCATCCAACGGTGTTTTTCCCGCTTCGAAGATCAACGTCTTCATAAGTGCATCACGAGATTCCTCGTACAAATCCGCAATTTTTAACAAGATTTCAGCTCGCCCATCTGCGGTCAAACTTTGCCAACCCGCAGAAGCTCCCTTGGCGATCTGCATTGCCTGATCGATTTGTGAGGGGTCGGTATCAACGCCCTCAATTGGCGCGTCTGCCACAGCATCCAAACGTCCATAAAGTTCACTCAGATCTGCAGGGTTTGCGAAATTTATTCCGGATGAATTTTTTCGCCCATTTGGATAAATATCCACGGGTAAAGGTAGCGAGAAAGTCGATTTTTGCGCCTTCAACATATTTACAGGATCTTCAACCACGTGCCGTGCCGGAACTTTCTCATCGAAGACCTGATTAACAAAAGAGCTATTTGCCCCATTTTCCAAAAGGCGCCGAACCAGATACGCCAGAAGATCTTCATGAATACCAACGGGAGCATAAATTCGGCAGCGGCTCCCAAAATTCTTTTTAGCGAGGGCGTGTAACGCCTCTCCCATACCATGCAATCGTTGAAACTCGAATGGTTGGCCGTCTTGTGCAAGAGCCAAGACCGCCGTCACCGTGTGGGCGTTGTGGGTTGCAAACTGCGGGTAGATTCGATCGGTCATGGACAACAGTTTTTTAGCGCAAGCCATGTAACTGATGTCAGTTGCGGCTTTTTGCGTGAAAACAGGATATGCAGATAGACCTTCAACTTGTGCCAGCTTAATCTCAGTGTCCCAGTATGCGCCTTTCACCAATCGGATCATTATTTTTCGGTCGAGTGATTGCGCCAATGCGTAACACCAATCAATGACATGAAAGGCACGGGGGCTATAGGCTTGAATGACCACGCCAAACCCATCCCAGCAGGCAAGATCGGGGATGGATAAAACGGCCTCAATGACATCTAGCGACAGATCAAGGCGGTCAGCTTCTTCGGCATCAATGTTAAACCCCATGCCGGCGTTTTTTGCCTGCATAGCCAAACTCGCAACTCGTGGGACCAATTCATCCATTACCCGTTGTTTTTGGGAAAATTCGTATCTGGGATGCAAGGCCGACAATTTCACGGAAATACCCGGATTATCGTGAGCCGCGGCGTGAACTGCGGCATCTGAGAGTTCCGAAATCGCTTTTGAATAACTTAAAAAATATTTACTGGCATCAGCGGCAGTGCGAGCGGCCTCCCCAAGCATGTCATAGGAATATTGATATCCTTGATCTTCCATGTTTTTAGCGCGGCTCATGGCTTCTTTTATATTTCGTCCAAGCACAAATTGATGACCAAGGACCTTCATGGATTGCGCAACGGCCTTTCGGATAACTGGCTCTCCCGCACGGCGGATCAGGTGGCGCACATTGGCAACTACATCCCAGCTCGCTGTCTCTTCTGGTGAAATCACCTTTCCAGTTAGCATAAGCGCCCATGTGGAGGCGTTCACCAACGGCGATGTGGAATGCCCCAGATGTTTACTCCAATTTGCGGGCGCTATTTTATCCCGGATTAGGGCATCAATTGTATCTTCATCTGGCACTCGCAGCAGGGCCTCTGCAAGGCACATGAGTGCCACACCTTCTTCAGTGCTAAGGCCATATTCCCCAAGGAAGGTTTCCATGATTCCGGGCTCGGTGTTACGGCGAAGCATACGTACAAATTCAGTGGCATTATCAACAATTTTTGACCGCTCGCTATCAGTCAAATCCAGATAGGCAATCAGTGAATTGGTGACATCTTTTTCAACAGCGAGATAATGCTCACAAATAATGTCCCTGACAGTTTCAGTATTTTTTGCTTCTACAAACGGCATAAAGACCCTCATCAATTCTAATCGCATCACACTTGCGGCTTAAAAATAAAGTAGGGCGCTCCTTGTAGTATTTATTCCCAAAATTTTATTTATTATGATACATTTGGACTGCCAAATTGAATTTGGCAATTCAATTTTCCTGTACAATTGGAGTTTTGCAGACCTATGGACAAAATTGACCGCAGAATACTTCGTGAATTGCAAAATGATGGCCGCATTACAATGACTGAGCTGTCGGCACGGGTGGGGCTTACAAAAACGCCCTGCATTGATCGGGTAAAACGGCTTGAGAAAAACAAAGTCATCACCGGTTACGGCGCCCGGTTAAATCCTGAAAAAATGGATGCAGGCCATATCGCTTTTGTTCAAGTTTCCCTAAATGATACGACAACGAAAGCACTTCAGGAATTTAATCTTACGGTACAGAAAATCCCACAGATACAGGCCTGTCATATGATCGCGGGTAATTTTGATTACTTGCTGAAAGTCCGCACAAAAGATGTTGCCGAATACCGTCAGTTTTTAGGAACGACAATCGCACTTCTCCCGAAGGTTCAGCACACAAGCACCTTTATAGTGATGGAAGCGGTCTCAGATCAATTGACGTTTGATGTTCCTGAGCTTTGATCTTTAAAAGGGCCAAAAAAACGAAATAGCCGGTACGGAGACCACAACGATCAAAATCTCCAACGGTAATCCCATGCGCCAGTAATCTCCGAATTTGTAGCCACCGGGGCCCATAATAAGGGTGTTATTCTTGTGGCCAATCGGGGTCAGGAAAGCGCAGGACGCTGCCACAGCAACTGCCATCAAGAACGGATCTGGATTAGCATTCATTCGCGTGGCAATATCAACGGCAATTGGCGCACCAACCACTGCGGTTGCAGTGTTATTGAGCACATCTGATAAAGTCATAATCACAATCATCAATACAGCCAGAACCGCCATGGTAGGCAGACCAGCAGTTAGATCAACAATACCGTTAGCAATAAGTGACGTTCCGCCTGATTTTTCTAACGCTGCGCCAAGGGGGATCATTGATCCCAGCAGAACAATAACAGGCCATTCAACCTGTTGGTAGACCTCATGAAGGGGTACGATTTCCAAAAACACGTAGGCGGCAACAACAATAGCAAGCGCAACAGCTAAATACAGGCCGCCGAAACTCGCGACTGCAATAGCCACTGCAAAAATTCCGGTAGCAAGTCCAGCGCGCTTATATTGGGTGACGGACAAGCCGCGTTCTGCAAGCGGTAAAACGCCAAGCCAGTTTGCAACACTTTCAACGCGCTCAGTTGGGCCAAGGAGCAGCAAAATATCACCAGCTTCTATGTCAAGGCGGCGAACTCTTTCCCGAAACCGGACACCGTTTCGCGACACCCCAAGCAGCGTCACACCGTGACGCAAAAGTAGTTTTAAAGATAATGCAGAGCGGCCTTCAATTAGTGAATTTTGCGGGACAACGACTTCCAATAGAGCCATGCCGCCAGAGGCCACTTTTTCATGGCGTTTTTCACCCGCAAATTCTAGCTTGAGTGCCCCTCGAAACTGATCTAGTGCTTGCGGTCCTGCCTCAACAATTAAAACATCGCCCGCTTGAATTTCAACATGCCGTGCATAACCAGAATAGCGGCGTTTTTGCCGAACAAGACCCACAATTGCAACGTCAGCATCATCTGCAGATGCATCTAATTCCCGAATTTTCTGACCCACCACTGGGCTGCTTTCAGGCACAACCAATTCTGCGACATAATCTTCCAAATCCAGTAGCGCTGACCCCGGATCGTCTGTCTCTTCACCGCGGGGAATAAGACGCCAGCCAAAAAAAGCGACAAAGGCAATACCGACAGCCGCGCACGTAAGACCAACAGGCGCAAAATCGAACATGCCGAACGGCTCGCCCAAAGCTTGATCACGGTAGGCCGCAATAATAATGTTGGGCGGTGTGCCGATTAGGGTGATCATTCCCCCCAATATGGTGGCAAATGCCAGCGGCATTAAAGTAATGCGGGGTGATCTGGACGCTTTCTTTGCCGCCTGTAAATCAACAGGCATGAGAAGCGCTAAAGCCGCCACATTATTCATAAACGCTGAAAAAATGGCGCCAATTCCACTCATGGCCATAATGTGGCGGGATAATTTCAAATCTAGCGCAGTGATTTTTCGTGTCACCATGTCAATGGCGCCTGAGTTGACCAGTCCTCGTGACACAATCAACACTAACGCCACAATGATTGTTGCCGGATGCCCAAAGCCGGAAAACGCATCCTCCGTTGGAACTACGCCTAACACCAGTGCAATAATCAGCGCAACAAATGCAACGAGGTCATATCGCCATCGTCCCCACAAAAGGAAGATAAAAACCGTCGCAAACAAGCCGAATAATATTATCTGGTCCGATGGCATATGAAGGCGCCTTTCATTGGAACCGCTGTTGGAACTAGGATGCCTTGTTGTGCTGTTCCAGCATCGCCATCATTTTCTGATGCAGCATGTTCATGGCTTTCAACGGCCGAACCATAACTTTAAAATCAACGATCAGACCATCGTCATCGCAAGTGATCATATCCACACCGTTGATGGTAATTCCGTCCACGATGGTTTCAAACTCTAACACAGCGTTATTGCCAGAGACCACTTCGCGCACATACTTAAAGTCATCCCCCGTCAACACATGAAACGCAGCTGTTAGGTACATTTGGGTCAGTGCTTTGCCCTTTTGCGGCGTATGAACCACAGGTGAGTGGAAAATGGCATCTTCATGTAATATTTTTGATAAGCCTTGGACGTCTTTAGTGGCTGCAATTTTGTGCCATTTTGCCAGTGTGGTTTGCATCATTAGTCTTCTCCAGTTTATTTTCTTGCAGCTTAACCGACGAAAACACCCAAGTAAACGCGGTGATCACCGAACGCGGTTATTTCGCTTAAGCACCGCAGAGATCGGAAATAGAACCGCAAAAAGAAGCGTGGCGGCAGTGACAATGGAAGGTCCGGTTGGTGTATCCAAATAGGCCGATCCGTATATCCCTCCAAACACAGCAAGCAACCCTAACAATGCTGCTAATATGGCCATGGCTTCGGGGCTTCTGACCCATTGCCGCGCGGTGGCTGCTGGAATTGCGAGCATTGCCGTAATTAACAATATTCCGACAATCCGGATGGAGACAGCCACGACAATTGTCATGAGCAGGACCAGCATCAAATTGACCCAAAAGGTTTTAACGCCTTCGGCTCGGGCTAAATCCTCGTGCAATGTCATCAATGTCAGAGAGGCCCAATATTTGAACAATAAAACAAGGACAATTACGCCGCCGCCAAAAATCCAAACCAGATCAACTATCTGAACCGTCAGAATGTCTCCAAATAAATAGGAATGAAGATCAAAGCGCTGATTATCAATGAAACTTAACGTCACCATACCAATGGAAAGAGCCGCATGCGCCATGATGCCCAGCAATGTATCTGTAGCCAATATTCGGGCATGTTGCAGCCAAAGAAGAATTACTGCAAACGCACTACAGACAATCACTGTCCCCAAATTTCCGCTGATCCCCGTTAGCAAGCCGAGTGCAATCCCGAGCAAGGCACTATGAGCGAGAGAATCCCCAAAATAGGCCATGCGCCGCCAAACCACAAAACATCCCAGCGGCCCCGCGATAAGGGCAATTCCCATACCGGCAAGCAGTGCCCTTACAATAAAATCATCAAGCATGGGGATGTGCCTTCACGTCAGTAGTCGGTTCGTGAGAGTGAGAATGAGAATGGGTATGTCCGTGATGTTGGTAACTTGCGAGCATCTGTGCCATGTCTTCGCCAAACAAAGAGATAAATGCCGGATTCTGAGCAACAGAATTGGGTTCACCATAACAGCAGACTTCACCCGAAAGGCAGAGGACATTCTTTGTCGATGACATTACCAAATGCAAATCATGCGAAACCATCAACACGCTAACAGGCCGTTCATTGTAAACTTTTGCTAGTAATTTATAAAAAGAGAGTTGGCCGGTAATATCTAGATTTTGAGCAGGTTCATCCAATACAAGCAACTGAGGTTCGTCGAGCAAAGCCCTTGCCAGAAGAACCCGTTGCAACTCCCCACCAGATAAAACGGCCAGTGGTCTGTCCAATGAATTTTCGATCTCGGTCTCGGAGATAACAGATGCAAATGCGCCTGCTTTTATTTTTTTGCGTAAATGCAGAAACCGCCGCACCGTGATCGGGATGGTTGGGTCTGCCACCAAACGCTGGGGAACATATCCAATCCGCAGGTCTTTCCTCGGAACCACCGTTCCCTGCTCAGGGCTAAAGAATCCCATTAGGCATTTCAGCAACATGGATTTCCCGGCACCATTTGGCCCAATTATGGTCAAAAAATCGCGGTCACCAATATCAACAGAGACATCTTTAAGGACAGAGCGACCGTCGCGTACAACAGTGACATGCTGCGCGGAAATTAACGGGGTTGTTGGTTTCATTGACTTGCCTTCAGGCAATCAACGCATCGCCCTTCAATTTCAAGTGTCGTGTGATCAGGTCTGAAATTTTGTTCTGACGCCATGGACCGCAGCGCCTCTGCTACGGATGATCCGCAACACTCTTCAACTTCATTACACGCGGAGCAAATCAGGAAAAAGCAGTCTTTATGTTTAAGAGGATGGCTACAGCCCACATAAGCATTGAGACTGTTGATCTTGTGGACCAGGCCATTTTCCTGCAAAAAATCCAAGGTGCGATAAACGGTTGGCGGTTTAGCGCTATAGTCTCCGCCAAGATTTTCAAGAAGATCGTAAGCCTTAGCTGAACCGTGGTTTTCCCAGATCAGTTCAAGCACACGGCGACGCAAGTCCGTAAACCTCAGGCCGCGCTCATCGCAGATGCGATTGGCGGTGGTGATCGCCTCTTCTATGCAATGCGCATGTTGGTGATTTCCGTGCATATTGAAACCCTGACTTCATTCAGCTCTATAATGTTATATTATTACATAACCGCATTCAGGTAAATGAAAATCAATCGTCGGCTGGTAATTCTGTAGGTAATTTTGTGGGATCGACCATATGCACGCGCACATCGCGTTGCGGGAAAGGAATATCTACATCATTGTCGCGAAATGATTGCCAAACGGCCAACAAAACATCACTGGTCACATTTCCGCAGCCAAGTTCAGGGTCGGCAATCCAGAACCGGAGCTCCAGATCAATGGCACTGTCTCCAAACCCGCGCATAAGGCAGCGCGGCGCAGGGTCATTTAAAACACGGCCTATTGTAACAGACGCCTCTTCCGCCAGTTTAATAGCTGCTGGCACATCAGAATTATAGGCAACACCAAGGGGCACCCGAAGACGAATATTTTTAGAACTGTAGGACCAGTTCACCACTTGCTGCGTGATTAAATCTTCGTTGGGAATTAGAAATTCCGTAGAATCACGCGTAATCACTGATGCGTACCGCGCGCCCATGGCATGCACCCGGCCATAAGTCTGGCCAACTTCGATCACATCGCCCGGCTTGATACTTCGGTCTAACAGCAAGATCACCCCGCTGATCAGATTAGAGACGACCTTTTGCAGGCCAAAACCGATACCGACACCCAGCGCACCACTGAACACAGCAAAGGCTGTAATATTGATACCTGAGTTTGAGAGGACGATTAAGATAGCAACGGCAATTAAACTCACCCGAATGAGTTTGGCGAGCAGCACCTGAACAGAAGGCGTCAGGGCTTCCGCTTTATAAATGCGACTTTCTGCAAATTTTGACAGCCCCATGGAGGCCCAAAAAACGATGATCGCCGCCACAATACCCTTGGCGACTTTCAACATTGAAATGTCAGCATCGCCAAATGTGAACGCGAGACTGTCTAGAAATTCAAGGGTAGGGGATAAGAAACCCAATATATTAAGAGCCGTGATCGTCCAGATACAAAAGGCCACCAATCGAGCCCAAGCCGTGTTTTGCATCAAACGGGTTAATATCTGAATGATGACCCATGCACTGAGCAACGAGCAGGTTACACTTAATAAGTACGAGGGATGACCCGCGCCCCGGATCACGGCCAGCACGATAAACTGAATGCCTAACCATAAAACAGGCAAAGAAACCGAATTGAGAACAGGCATAAACCGGCGGATCGCGCCAATGCTTATGCGCTCACTGGTTTTTGAAATTGTGCTTTGAAGGCGCGGACGAAGCACACGGGCCGCACCATAACCAAACACCACAGCTAAAAACTGAACCAAAAATTCAATTTTCAGTATCTCAGCGTTTATGTTGGCCCAAATCTGGTTGCCAAGCGTATAGAGTTCCGTTTCGTTCATAGTCAAAACTATACCCGGACCTTCCCAGCAAAATAAAGATATTCGGGAATTTTTGCATATATCATCAAATCTCAAAATAAATGTATTGTATTTTTTTCACTAAAATGAAATTAGTTGATTTAATTTCATTTATACGAAACTAGAGAATAATTTTTCATGACTGACGTGACATCGGCACAGAAGAAAAAACCATACGATCCACAAGCCTTAGGTCACCAGATACGGGACTTGCGCCGTGCAAAACGCATGACACTTATTGAGCTTGCGGAAAAAGCTGGACGCTCCACTGGTAATATCAGTGAAATCGAGCGCGGAAAAACAGCTGTAACCATCCCCGTATTGGAAGAAATATCAGCAGCCCTTGATGTGGAATTAAACTGGTTTTTCCAAGGACAAGCAGCCGCACCAGCTACAGAGCGAAATTATATCGTCCGAAAAGATAATCGCCGCGTTTTGCAGATGAAAAATGTGGGACTGACAGAAGAACTCCTATCCCCCAATTTAAGCAGTTCTCTTGAATTTCTACTCACCACCTATGAGCCCGGCGCCGAAACCGGCGAAGATGGGCGACTTCGCAAAGGAGATGAAGCGGGCCTGATTATTTCTGGCACGCTCGACCTTACTATAGATACAGAGCACTTCACTTTAACCGCTGGCGATAGTTTTGCCCTCCCAAAAGGCGGCCGCCACTATTGTAAAAACACAAGCGATACTCCGGCGATAATTGCCTGGGTCATTACGCCCCCTACTTTTTAAGGAAAGCATATGTCACGTATAATTGACCTCCCAAAAGAGGCAGAAATCGTCATCATTGGCGGCGGTGTTATTGGCTGTTCAACCGCGTATCACTTGACCCTGCTCGGCTACAAAGATGTTCATTTGCTAGAACGCAAAGAACTCACTTGCGGCACCACGTGGCACGCGGCAGGTCTGGTTGGTCAACTTCGCGCCAGCAGCAACATGACGCGCCTAGCGCAATACACCAGCGACCTCTACCGCGACCTTGAAAGCATTTCAGGATTTGCAACAGGGTTCCGACAAAATGGATCGGTTGGCGTTGCGCCTACGGATGCTCGCTGGGAAGAAATGTTACGCGGCGCGGATATGGCGCGTAATCTGGGGCTCGAATGCGTCACCATGTCTCCGGACGAAGTGAAAGAGCTAAACCCCATGATCCATACGGATGATCTGGTGGGCGGCCTGTTTTTGCCAAGTGACGGCCAAACAAACCCTATTGATACCACTCGCGCCATGGCGTCAGCCGCCCGCCAAAACGGAGCAACAATTCATGAGGGCGTTAAAGTAAATGACATCCTCCATGAAGATGGCAAGATCAGCGGCGTCACGACAGACCATGGCGACATCAAAGCCCGCATTGTTGTTCTCTGCGGTGGCATGTGGTCTCGTGATATCGCCAAGGCGTGCGGGGTTACAATCCCCCTCCATGCGGCTGAGCATTTCTATGTGGTAACCGAGGCCATGGACGATTTGCCTGCCACTTTCCCGGTTCTGCGTGATCCAGACAACAACATTTACATCAAGGAAGATGCTGGGAAATTGCTGATCGGCATGTTCGAGCCCGTGGCCAAACCCTGGGGACATAAGGGGATTTCAGAAGATTTCTGTTTTGATGAGCTTCCCCCCGATGAAGAACATCTGATGCCGTTTCTTGAAAATGCCATGCGCCGTATTCCAGCGCTGGAGACAACAGGTATTCACACGTGGTTCAACGGACCCGAAAGCTTCACTCCAGATGACCGATATATGCTGGGCGAGGCGCAAAACATGTCGAACCTCTATGTGGCAACCGGTTTTAATTCGATCGGTATTCAGTCCGCAGGCGGAACAGGCAAAGTTCTCGCCGACTGGATACACAAGGGTCAGCCACCGATGGACCTGTGGGATGTGGATGTTCGCCGCATGATGCCGTTCCAAATCAACGGAAAATACCTGTATGACCGAACTGTTGAAAGCTTGGGTCTGCTCTATGAGATGCATTGGCCGTTCCGCCAACCCGAAACCTCTCGCGGTGTTCGCAAATCGGTTATTCATGACCGCCTCGCAAGTGCAGGCGCTTGTTTTGGGGAAACTGCCGGTTGGGAGAGACCTAATTGGTATGCTAATGACGGCCAAAAAGCCGAATATGAATATAGTTTCGGTCGCCAGAACTGGTTTGAAAATTCGGCAGCTGAACACATGGCAGTTCGCGAAAATGTAGGCCTGTTCGACCAGAGTTCATTTTCGAAATTCAGGGTTGAAGGACGAGATGCAGAGAAACTGTTAAACCGGCTCTCCACCAACGATATGTCTGTGGCTGTTGGAAAGGTTGTCTACACCCAGTGGCTCAATGATCACGGCGGTATCGAAGCCGACTTAACCGTAACCCGTCTGACCAAAACCAGCTATTTGGTCGTGACAGGCTGCGGCGTGCAAATGCGCGATTTGAACTGGTTGCAGCGCCATATCGAAGAAGACGAACATGTGGTGGCGACCGATGTTGGCTCTGCCTATGCCGTGTTTGGACTTATGGGACCGAAATCACGGGACCTCCTTGCATCCCTCACCCCAGATGATGTCTCCCATGAAGCCTTCCCTTTCGCCACTTCCCGCGAAATCGATCTGGGATACGCCCGCGTTCAAGCAACCCGCATTACGTATGTTGGGGAATTGGGCTGGGAGATTTATGTGCCCACCGAATTTGCCCAAGGTGTCTACGATGTGATTGTTGAGGCTGGAAAAAAATTCGACCTCAAACTCGCCGGTTATCACGCCATGGATTCTCTTCGTATTGAAAAAGCGTATCGCCATTGGGGGCACGATATCACCGATGAAGATACACCGCTTGAATCTGGTCTCGGCTTTACTGTGAAATGGGATAAGCCAGGCGGATTTATCGGGCGCGAGGCCTTACTTGCTCAAAAAGCGGAAGGTGTGAAACGCCGGATGATGGTTTTTAAACTCGAAGATCCCGATGCAATGCTCTACCACAACGAGCCCATCTGGCGGGACGGCGAACGGGTAGGTTACGTGTCATCCGCCGCCTACGGTCATGCCATTGGCGGTGCCATTGGATTGGGGTATGTGAAGAAAGGCCCTCTCGATCGCGATGCCCTGCTTGCCAGCCGTTTCGAAATTGAAGTCGCCGGCAGAAAAGTACCCGCAACTGCCTCCCTCGCCCCCTTGTACGATCCAAAAAGCACCCGCATTCGGCAATAAATTGGTCTTTATGATAGGAAAATATAATCCCCGACAGAAATTGTGAAAACTGTTTCTGTCGGTACGCCCAGTTTATCATATTTTATATTGCGATTATATATGTCCGGAATTTTGTCTTTGAGTTGGGAATAAAGCCGCGATTTTTCTACTTCAGGCAATTCAGATCACCGGTGCGAAGATATGCTTCAAATACTTGATTAAAAACAGTGTGTTCGGTGATATCACCAGTACCATGATCTTTTCGTCGAAAGCGCACTCGTTCACCATCGCCAACCAACTGCTCCATAATCTGAACAGTGCAATCGAGAAATTCCTTTTGGACTGC
>CAJXWA010000055.1 GCA_913062525.1 uncultured Alphaproteobacteria bacterium
CTCTTTATCAGAAATTTATGGATGCACGTCGAAGCCAATACGGAATGCATCTCCTTTTTGAAGATCCTGAACACTATTGAGATCACGAACGGGAGGTTTTTTAGCTTTTTTACCAAAAATCTTATTAAACATCTTTTTTCCGATCCAAAAAATCGCCCGGGCCTAAATGAGCCGGGCGATATATCTTATTCAAACTGAACGTTTATTTCTTAGCTTTGATACGAGCCATAATATCGTTGGTTTTTGACGATTGTCCACCAATGCCAGCTTCTTTCATGCGTCGGTCAAGATCACTACCGCTCTCTTCGGTGGCCAACTGGTCTGCTGCTGCAAACTGATCTTGGCGTTCTTGCTGTCGTTCCTTAATGCGCTCTAATGAGCTCATAGCGTTGGTCATTTTTGACGATGATCCAGAAAAACGGTTGGCCACAACGCCTTGAGCATTTTGCACGGCCTCAGTCGCTTTCAACACATCTTGCTGCTGCTTCAAACTTTTGAGGCGCGTATCGGCTTTCTTGAGATTGCTTTTAAGAGCGGTTTCACTGCTTGTGAAACTTTGAAGCATGCCGCTTTCTGTCTCCAATTCACCTTCAAAATCACCAATGCGGACGCAAATATCTTCTGCCAGCTGCTCTTCGCCTTTATCCAAAGCTTGAGCGGCCATGCCTTCATGCTCTGATATTTTCTTTTGAAGATCGGTGACTTTGCGCTGAACCGCAGTTCGTTTTGCCATGATTTTAGTGAGCTCAATTTTGGCTGCACTGATATCATCGGTAGCTTCGCGAAGCTCTTGATCCATGATCCGGATTGATTGGTTATCGGCAATATTCTCACCAGTTTCAGCAACCAAACCTTTAAACGCTGTGACGACTTTTTTCCAAGACATGTTTTCTACCTTATCTGTAATAATATGTTTCGTTCAAACGGTGAGAATTCTTAAGGGCGCAAATACTCGCGGCAGGTCTCAAGAGCTTCCATCACATTGTTCGTAAGGGTCGATATTTCCTCAATGACTTCCGAGATGTTGGAGTTCACACTGAGGGCACCAAACAAAACATACTGGTTGTTAATGATTGAGAAAGCGGACAGCGGAACAGGCATGTTCAGCCGCAACAAATACTCATTTAAATCGGCTTTTTTTCCGTCAATAATTTCATCGGCTGTCCATAAATTGACGATGGCAATGATCTGTTCCTCGCCAACGGATATCATGACAGGAAATTCATCCACATCTTGCATGACCGCTTGAATTACCGGCGTATCGCCTGCGATGGTGCTTACAGAAATTTCACCGTTCACAACTTCTTCGGTTAAAGAAAGCTGTTCAATTAAGTTGGTTGCCGTAAGTTTCGTCATTAAATGGTCCTCTTTGAAAGGTTGTTTTAAAATTGCGTTATTTAGCTCTGTTTCTAGCTGCCGAATGGCCTTGCGCCCAGAAGGCGGAACCCAGACTTCAATTTTTATAAGTCCAAGCTCTCTCTTTTTCTGGCGGGCTTTTCGTTGCCTTTCTGCACCGCTTTTTTTATCGTTCATCATTCGTTACTTTCTGTGTCTGATGAAATACAGATAATCGTCACATGTCACAATTACAAGTGTTACATGTAACATTTATTGATTTATTTCACTTCTCCCCAATCCTTGAGGTGATAATTGTAGATAATGCCAGACCTTGGTCTGTTAATTTTGATATGACTTTTTTCAGAAAAAAAGTTCCGCCCAAAGACAAAAGACGCGCCGATCATGTCTCTCGTTGCCCACGCATCAGGCATCGGCTTATTGAATTTCTGGATCTTATCTCGCCCTGATAGCCCGTGAGGGGTCGCAATGGACCATCCCCATTCCCCAAAGCTTGGGACGTTGGCATGATATTGATCAACATTATTGAAGCCAGACGCCTCAATGGTTTTTCCAATGCTCAAAAATGTCCGCTTGGCGTGATATGGCGATGTTGACTGAACAACCATGGCCCCGTCGCCCGCTAAAACCGATTTGAGCTTACTATAGAAACCAGTTGAGTAGAGTTTATTCAAATCGGGATGATTGGGATCTGGCAGATCAACAATGATAGCATCGTAGCGTTTTTCTGCGGCAATAAGCTTATCAACACTCAACCAAGCATCGCCAAACAGGGTCTCAACTCGCGGATCAGAAAAGGAGCTCTTATTCATTTCAATGAAGATCTTGTTTTTTCCGTCCGGGCTGGGTGTTTTAAAAAACTCAACCAGTTTTTCATCAAGATCTAGGAGAGTTACGGTTTTTGGATTCCACCTGAGAACATCACGCAAGGCAAGGCCATCACCTCCGCCAATAATTAAAATATTGTCATTGCGAGCGCTTGCCATCATTGCCGGGAACACCAGCATGCTATGATAAATATCCTCATCTTGACTGGCAAACTGCACATGGCCATTTATGTGGAACGTTAGCAATGGCTCCCCAAGCGGACCATTGTCCCGGCGCGTAACCACAAGGCGCTGAAAATTTGTATCATAATTATAGACGACCCTGTCCGCATACATGACATCTTCCGCCATCGCCTGCCAAGAGGGGCCTTGATACGCAATATTAAGAGCGAAAACAAAAAGCAAACCATGGGCCGCCAACATAATTTCGCGGTATTTTATCTTCCCATAGAATTTGCAAATAAACACGAAGCCAATCGTCAAATTTGCCATGGCAGTTAGGGCACCGGCCAGCGCAGGATCGATACTGAGCATCCATGCCACCCAAATCAGTGCACCTATTCCGGCACCGATATAATCAGCACCGTAAATTGTACCTATATTATTTTTAAGATGCTCCGCGTGCAGAATTTCTCGAATTCTAGCAATGAGCGGAATTTCCATCCCAATGAGCGTGCCGAGGATGCAGGCCATGATGTAGGGGGTAAATCCGGCGATATCGTTGAGGGTAACAAATATGCCGCCAGAAAGAGGCAGCCCGCCGGGAAGGCCAAGTGTTTCGCTAATCACTTGCGGCAAAATGAACTTACCCGCCATTAAGCCGCTGCAAATAAGGACGGCGGCACTTCCTGTAAACGCAAGAGCCAGCTCTAGAACAACAAAACCAACGAATGCATTTTTTACCCGCCCAGATAAGAAAGAGCCAACGCCCATGCTGACAATCATCAGGCTGATGATGGTAAAAATAACCGTCTCGACCGCTCCCAAAACACGCGCCGCGTAATGAGAGAGAAGATATTCGTAGACAAGACCGCAACCTGCAATAACACCCGTAATCAAAATCAATGTAAAATCGATTTTAAACTTGGAATAAGCAGTGCGGGTGCTTGCTGTATCAACAGTCATTTTAATGGATTTCCTGAGACCTAGCTCAAAAGAAGGTTTCCCAATAGTTTGCTGGAAGCTGACATCCCTTTGGATACCAGCTACCAGTGATCACAACGAACAAATGTGAATAAGCCGGTCCGAAATCAACTCAGTAAACTTAAAAGAAGCAGGCCAAGACCAACATAGACACCGGCTTCTACCGCTGCGACGCCAAAATTTTTCTCGCTATCGACTTCTCTGGCAACAGGAATACCGTAGAGGACGACCTTTTCAAGAATAGTTGTGAGCAAAACAACGACCGCAAACAACACCACCGCCACAAGCACCCAAGCGCCAATAGACACAAAAGTATTCTCGCCGTCTTGGAAAGTAACCAGCGCGCCAGCGAGTGACATGGCCAATGCCGCACCAATTTGGAACCCTGCGAACCGAAGAGCCAGCGCCGAATTCCCCTCAGTGATCGCATCACAGAAGGCTTTTCCGTTATTGCGTTTTGCAAACAAGATAACCCGATAGCGCGAAGCCGCAACTAGAAGTACCTGCGTGATAATAAACATCAGAACAACGATGCCAATACTTGCCACCCAGTCACCGTTCGACCATGCAAAGACGCCAAAAATAATGGTTGCGGTTGCAATCATGTTGCCTGCATCCAAAATTCCCGCTGCAATATTATTTTCAGAAATCAGCTTTCTAAGATCTGTTTTTGGAAAAGAGATCTTATCAAAAACAAGCCGCGTACAGACAAGGAAGACAATGCCGAGCAGCCCGTATCCCAGAACAAAGGCCGCTTCAATCATCAGCGATGTGGCAACGTCACCGGCTGCGACACCTGCGAACACAATAGACAGAGCAATGGTTGCGCCTGCGAGCGAGATACCGAATGCATGGTTATCTTTTTCAGACAGTTCGTGAGTTGTATCAACACTGCCCGCTGTGCGCCCAAATACTTGGCGCACAAGAACCAGCAGAGCAAACAAAATCACAAAATCAACAAGAATTGCGGTGTAATAATAGGGATCTGTGGAGATCGAAAAATAGGTTTCAAAATTCATTTTTTCTCACCAATATTTGATAAACCATGCGAGCGAATAAGCTCAGCAAGCTTAGTTGAGGCGTCCTTCTGTTTCGCCGTCGCGACAGAAGATGTTGTCAGGCTTTGGAGTACGACTTGGATGCTATTTTCCACCGCTTTTACCCCCATAACCACCAGACCGGGACGGGGAGGAGCGCGCATTGCTATAACTGCTCACATTCTTGGCCGCATATGTTTTCGCCATGGATTTTGGTGCCTTATTCGTCCGCGGCGCGTAGGTTGACAATCGGTTCGTACTTTTGAAACTTTTCAGCGTGGAGCTGGAAGCTTTGTTAGCCGGAACTCTCGGCTGCTTGGATGCGGCACTGCTCCAGCTTCTGTTATTCTGGCCTGTGCCATAATAGTGGCGACCAACATCCCCGTAATAGGACCCACTGCGCGATCGATACCAACTGTCCTGATTATACCTGTGGCGGGAACCCCACCCTAAAACATCCGAGAACAACCTGTACTGTCCGTACCAAACCCACAGGCTGGTACCGGACCCTTGGTTCCAGCGACCATAAGTCGGATTTCCCACCAGATGCTGGGTCGGCGGCATGGTTTTATCCGCTGTCTCTCCAAATTTAAGCTTAGGCAGCTCGCCCTTGCTCATATCGGCGAGGACATTAATCACATCGACTAGCTGGTCGTTAAAAACCTCAGGACTGGCCGCCCGTGATATGGCAATGGCTTCACTGGAAACCGCCATAGCGGCCTCTCTCGACACATCCCCTTTTTCAGTGAAATTGAGATTTGCTTTATCTAGCCGCTGTTTTAGGAAGAGATAAGATCCGCCGTTGACAGTCCCCTCTCCCTCCAATGTTGCAACAAGAGGCGCCATAGCCGGATTGATACGCCGAACGACATCCGCATATTGCTTTAAATAGGTAAGATGCGGCATCGCCGTAGCAGGCTGACCTTGAGCTACACCCGACAGGGCCCCGCCAAGTGCTTGAAGATCAACTTCGGCTTGCTGAAGGGAAGTGCCTGCCTTTTCAAATTCCGGATCCGTACAGGCAGAAAGAAACAGCAGTGCAGACAGCACAAAAAAGAAAGGTAATCGAAAAACCTTTCGAAGATACGTCATAGGATAAAATGTCCCCAAAAATATTATGAACTGACCATGTTACATGTCACAGAGTGTAAGCGCCAAGGCATTTGAAGCAAGCTGTAATTGAAGAAAAATGGTTTGAGGCTTATTTGGGCTTCGAATCTTTGCTTTACCAGCTACAACTAGCAAGTCGAACAGGCACGTTCAACCTCACCCTAGCAACATCGTCTAAACTGAAAATTAAACAAAGAGTACGTTAATCTAACTAAAAAAAATGCATCGGCTTACAAACACCACACTCCAATGGAGAACAGCATTCATCAATAAATTTTTGATCCATTTTACCAGCAGCAAGATAAACAGTGTAAAACTGCTGAAAACGATGCATTATATTTCAAGTGGGCACTTGTTTTACGGCAGTGAACTTTTCATAAACTTTCTGGAACAATTTTCCGGACTAATAACCAAAAAAAATATCTGGAATAACAGCATGAACGAAGATGTGGATCTAGAAGAGCCTACAACTCAACCAACTACCGACGTTGCTGAGCGCCTCCTATTACTAATGCAACGCATTAATACAGCATCGACTGAAGTAGTATACCCACGACCTGGCTATTCAAATCAAGATACGTCGGCTGCGTCAAAACCACTATTTCAAGTATTTGATGATATATCCAAATATCTTGATTTTGGCGACTATTCGAAATTTCAGTCACTTTTCGTTGGTTTATGTGATCGAGTTATTAAAGATGTAGGTCATATCGATGTCAAGAACGAGAAAATACGCAAGCGATGGATAGACTCTGTCAAAATAGCACGTTCAGTTTTTAACGCTGATAATTTTGGAAAACAATGCGGCGCTGTATTCGATCATCATTTCTCTGAATCGGTTCGTGATAGAATTGAAGATGCTTCAGAAAGACTACAAACCATTGGACGAACAGAGGCCAAAAAAGAAGAATTATCAGAAGCCCTAGACGCTGCTCGTGAAACTCTTTCTGCGTTTGAAGTGGATGGAAAGTTGCCGTCAGAAATATCCAACATACTCAAACATTACATTCAACAAATAGAAAATGCCTTTCAATCATATGACGATTTTGGAGAGGACCGATTTTGGTCTATCTACAAAGAGTTGTTTGCTACATTTGTCCAAACCCACCCTATTATTGCACCAAAAGGTGTCAGCGAAGATATGAAAAAATCGATCAACAATATGGCAGAGAAAATGTCTTACGGATTGCGGGGGCTTTCAGTTGGTGCTGATCTAGTAGCAATTACTACGGCAGGCGCAGCTCTTTTAACATTGGCGGGCTAGAGAAGGCTGATCAGCAGCTATTTAAAAGTTGGTTTTAGCGTCACTTAGTCAGACATGTAATACCGCATCACCTCTCAGTATTTACTTTTCTTGACCATGATTTTTCCAGTGCCGCCAACAGATCTTTTTTCATGACGGGTTTCGTTAGGCGGATATCATCGGAGCGCAGCTCGTTTCTCTGCAGTGTTGCCTCGCGGGCGTAGCCGGACATGAAGACAACTTGCAAATCTGGCGCTTGCTTGCGCAAAATTCCCGACAAGGCGGGACCTTGAAGGTCGCCGGGCATAACAATATCGGTCAAAAGTAAATGGAAATTTGGATCGGCATCGAAAAGCGTTTTGGCCTCATCCCCTGATCTGGCTGACATGACGAGATACCCTTCTTTTTCTAGAACCGAGACCAAGATCTCAAGCACTTCTTTCTGATCTTCAACCACGAGTATTCGGCGGCCTGATATTTTTTCCAGCACTGCGGGCGACACTTCTGCAGGGGGCGCAGTCATTTGTACACCCAATGCCTTGAAATAGAGTTTGAAAGTCGTCCCAACCCCGATTTCTGAATACACCTGAACAGATCCATTTGACTGGTGCATAAACCCCTGAACCATGGACAGGCCCAGACCGGACCCCTCCCCCACTGCTTTTGTAGTAAAAAAAGGTTCGAACACTTCAGATAATATTTCTGCCGATATCCCGCACCCACTGTCAGTCACGGCGAGCATCACATATTTACCCGGCGAAAAGTCTTCGCCTTTCAAAACAACATCATCCTCGTCGATGGTGAGGTTCGTCGTTTCAATCATCAACTTACCCCCGGACGGCATAGCATCGCGTGCATTCAAAATCAGGTTGATCAATGCGTTTTCCGTTGATCCTGAATCCGCTTCGATTTGCCAAAGTCCGTCCGCAAGAGACGTTCCTAAATCAATGTTCTCAGGAAGGGTCCGCGAAATCCAGCCTTGGGTCTTGCTGACCACTGCGTTGAGATCCAAACATGTGGGTTGTAATTCTGCACGGCGGGCAAAACTCAACATGCTTTGAGTGAGTTCTGATCCCCGTAATGTGGCCTGTATGGCTGCCTCTACTCTTGCCGTTAAGGCCGTATCGGTGATTTCATCCTGAACCATTTCGAGGTTACCAAGGATAACAGCCAGAAGATTATTGAAATCATGGGCAATCCCACCGGTTAGGTTTCCGACGGCTTCCAGCTTTTGCGATTGCCGGATCTGCTGCTCGCGCTTAATTTCATCAGTGATATTTTGGATAATACCATAATAGGAGACAGGTGCTCCCGTTACACCCACCTCGACGGCACCTCTCACTTCGACGTGAACTTCACTACCGTTTGCATGTCGAAGTCTCGAGCGAAAGTCGAAGTTTTCTTTTGTTGTCAAAGCGTCATCGATGATGTTCTCGATAGTTTCGCGATCTTCGGTTGACAATAAACTATACCCAAATTCAATGCTAGGCGTGAAACTTAATGGCTCATACCCAAGCATGTTATACACCCCTTCTGACCAAAAAAGCTCCTGAGAGGCAATATCAACGTTCCAATTCCCGAGCTTCGCCATTTCCTCTGCGTGTAAAAGGTCTCGTTTGGCGCGGGTGAGTTCATCTCTAATTCGAACAATCCCAATCAGGAATTGGGGTTCGCCCTCTTCGTCGCGAACAAGTGTTCCGTGAGTATTCACCCAAATATAATGGCCCGAACTATGACGCATCCGACACAAGGTTTCATAGTTTTTGGCACCATCGAACAGTCGTGCAGTAGACTCTCGTATTTTTGAAATATCTTCTGGGTGAATAAGGCCCGCGAGAACTTCATCCCTGCGGCCCCCGTTGAGTTCTGGCATGCCGGTCAGCGCCACCATGCCCAAACTAACATCAATACGATCCGCGACAATATCCCAGAGCCAAACCCCCGCTCCGGCATCAGCAAGAGCTTCACTAAATTCGCCTGGTACAACAATAGATATTTTTTGAAGTACCGGATCGTTTAAATCACCCATGTTTTACTCCGCATAAAAGCGTCGTCGCAAAACTCAACTACAGAACTCAGCTTCCCCACCACGTCCATTTCCACTATATGATCAGGTTTTCGGGCATACCAAACAACAGACCACAGAAGTGATCTCGAGCAATGCCACAATTTGCCTAGAAACGATAACAGAGGAAAGGTTAAGAATTCATCACACCCAACAGGCAAAATAATGTGATATTACTTGGGCAATATTTACGCCTACTGATCAATACTTTTCCATTTGACTGGAGTTACGTATACGATGCTTTCACCAACACTGACCATCACATCATCGTCCTGAATATTAACCTGCATCTTCATTACGCGGCTGGCCAGATCTCCTAACTCATTAGTGTCTTTCCTCAACAAATTCGTAACCTGAAGGTTATCAAATCGGGTGGTGCTGTTTTTGATTTTTTCCCACCATATCTCAGCCGTACTACCGCCGTAACAATAGATAATCACCTGATCGGCTTTGCCGCAAGATTGACGCAGAATTTTCTCGCTCGGCTGCCCCAACGCAATCCACACCTCAATCTCATCACTTAGACTTTTTTGCCAAATATCAGGCTCGTCATCCGTTGAAATGCCTCGGGTAAACTTCAATTGCTCATGGGCATTTAACGCAAAAGCGAGAATACGCACCATTAACCGCTCGTCCGTCTCCGAAGGATGTTTGGCAACGGTCAGATTATGGGTCTCGTAATAGTGACGATCCATATCGGCAACGGAAAGTTCAACTTTATAGATGGTGGCTTTCTGCGCCATGACTTGTCCTTGAATAGTGGAAACATTCTAACGTACTAACATACTCGTTCAATCCATCAATCGGTGCGACTGCGCGCTCCTTGAAGGCGAAGTAAGGTATATACCGAAGTGCTATACAAAGAATAGTATAAAACCCTGCAAGATTTAGGTTCTATCTGCATCAATTAGAGAGAAATTCCGATGCCTTACGAGCACCATATCAGCCTAATTAGGCGCTCAAAAATGCCCCTATAACACCATATACGGCGGTCGCTGAGGCCATTTCGATTTTAAGGAACGACGACCACTTGTCCCTACGACCGATCCAGCGCACCACGGACGGCTTGAGCTAATTCAACAAGATTATAAGGTTTATTCAGAATACGTTTTGTCAGCTCTGACAGATACAAATTTTCTCCTTGCAAGACCTCCTCCCGTGCTTTGCTAAAACCACTAGTCAGAAGAATTCTGATGTTTGGTCGAATCTCTCTGACCTTAAGCGCCAGTTGATATCCATCCAGTCTGCCCGGCATTACCACATCACTGATGATGAGCTGGATTCCGAGATCTGAATTTACAAAATCAAGTGCCTGTTTACCATTTTCTGCCCTGACAGTTTCATATCCGAGTCCCTGAAGATGGAGTTCAGCGAGTTCCAGAAGTTCTTCTTCATCATCGACAACCAGAATTTTTTCGGTTCCCCGCGGGGGCTCAATAATGCCTGTCTGTTCTGTTTCTTCTGTTTCTTCTGTTTCGGCGGTTTCGTTGAAACGGGGCAGGAATATACAGACTGTCGTCCCGTTACCTAGTTCTGAATAGATTTTAAGATGGCCACCTGACCGCTGGACCAGTCCATAGACCATGCTCAATCCGAGCCCAGTGCCCTTTCCCAGTTCTTTGGTTGTAAAAAATGGTTCAAGGACCTTGGTTTGGATTTTTTCACTCATTCCAACACCTGTGTCACTTACCAATATCATGACATAGTCACCCGGTTTTCCATCAGCATTGCGTTTGAAATAGTGTTCATCTAGGACTTTATTCCTTGTTTCAATAGTCAACATTCCGCCATCGGGCATGGCATCTCTTGCGTTGAGAGACAGATTCAAGATGGCATCTTCAAGTTCGCCAGCATCCGTTACAATTGACCATAAGTCGTCGTCAAGCTCGGTTTTTACTTCTATGGAAGCGGTTAGCGATTTGGCGATCAGATCTGTCAGGTTTTCTATCAGTACATTAACGTTTGTCAGACTGTTATCATGAACCGCCTTACGCGAAAAACCCAGTAACTTACGGGTAATATCTGCGCCACGAGACACCCCTTTTTGTGCTTTACTGATGCGTTCTAGTACCTTTTCTTCCCCCCTCAGCATTCCTTTCAAAATCTCCAGATTTCCCTGAACGATCCCCAGAATGTTATTGAAATCATGAGCAATACCGCTGGTTAGCTGGCCAACCGCCTCCAGTTTTTGCGCCCGACGAATTTGCTCTTCAAGATGAGCCCGTTCTGTAACATCCCGGCCAACTCCCCGGTAACCGAGGAAAATTCCGGTTTCATCAAATCGGGGAGTCCCGTTGATATTGATCTCCCGTTCCGTTCCATCTGACCGAGTCCAGGAATATTCATAATTCGAAATAGGAAGATGCTCTTTAAGGGACACCAAATGCTGCTTCCACTTGGGCGATTCCAGATCGTAAATGCCGCGATAAACCTCTGGCTTGTCTTTGCCAAGGATATCGCCTGCAGACATGCCAAGTATCTCTTTGAACTTTCCTGCTATATAGGAAAATTTCAGATCCGCGTCTGTTTCCCAGAACCAGTCTGCGCCATTTTCGGCAAAATCTCTGAACCTTTGCTCGCTTTCATCAACTGCTTTTTCAGCTTGTTTCAGTCTGACTTCTGCCAGTTCAAGTTTGGCGGCGGCAAATTGCCGAGGACTGGGCAGTGCAATAATGCGCGGCATCAACGGCCAGATTATTATTCCGATGCTAAGGGAGACGATTGCTGTGATCACCTTGAATACGGTTTGAACACCGAAATCCGGCGTCCACAGTGTCCAAGCCCCCAGAAAATGGACTGTTCCACAGGCGGCGAATACCAGCGTACCAAACGGAATAAAAAACCACTTGAACGGAATATCCTCACGCTTTAAGACAAAATATATCAACCCAATCGCAACCGAATAATAAGACATACCGGTCAAAATATCGGAAATAGCCTGAGAGTAGAGAATTTCCGGGTACCACAAGAAGCAGGCTCCGTGCGGCATATATTCCTCCCGACTAAAGAAATCGATAATTGTATTGAGCATTAAACACTCCTTAGAGACTAAGTTGATCTGCCTTATATAACATTTTAATTATATATAGAGCGGCAATTCGGCCTAGCAAATTTCCCCAAACTAGCCATGCCCGTTGGCACTCTTCCGGTAGGCCGTGGTGATACTTTTTGATTTATTGCTTATTCTTTTTGTCAACACACCTACCAACTTCACGAAATTGATACGTTTAGATCGACTTCATCGGAGTCTAGGTAGCCTACAAATCACCTACTGAGCCTTATCGAAAATGGGGAAATTCGACCCAACAGACTACGTCTTTCCCTAAACAGTTGATTGCGTCAATGGGCGGAGAACACTTGCTGATAGTTGCCGGGTTCCTGTATAGCTATGGATTAATGTTACAATCGATGAACAACATAACTATTACACAGGAAAAGCTTGTTTGCTTCCCTACCCAACAGGAAAACCATAATGGAAATAAACGGTAAGATCATTGAACTCCTAGAAGAAAAATCTGGGCAGTCAGCAAATGGCACATGGCGTAAGCAAGAGTATATTCTTGAAACTGAAAGCCAATACCCGAAGAAAGTCTGTTTCATGGCGTGGGGTGATAAAATCGACGAATTCGCGATCAAAGTGGGAGAAAGCCTTGTTGTCTCAGTAGATCTAGAAAGCCGAGAATATAACGGTCGCTGGTATACTGACGTGAAAGCATGGAAGGCTACACGAGCTGGTGCTGAGGCAGGCTACATCCCAACCTCTGCTCCTGACGGCCCAAACGCCTCGGAGGGTGAAGGTTCATATTCGTTTGATGATGATATCCCATTCTGACCCGAACTAACGCAAAGCTAGATGCTCCTATGAGAGAGCGAAGCGGAAATTTATGCTTAGTTATTGATTGTTACTAGGGCTGCGAAGTGGAAATGCCACAGTGACGGCCGTTCCCTTCCCAACCTCACTCTCAATTTCCAATTTACCTCCGTGAGCATCGACAAGCGAACTCACGATAGATAATCCTAGCCCCGTCCCTTCTTGGGCTCTATATGGGTCGGATACAGCTTGGGAAAACGGTTCAGTGATTTTTGGAAGATAATCTGCGGAAATCCCTATACCGGTGTCTATTACCGATATTGTAATTTCATCACCTGCAGATGCCGTAGACACTGAAATCACGCCACCTGGTTCTGAGAATTTGACCGCATTGGATAGCAGGTTCTGCAATATTTGAGTGGCTGAACGTTTGTCGGCATAAAGTAGGGGCATATTTCTGGGAACGTCCAACAACACTTTGATGCTCTTCTCGCTGGCAATCGGTTCAACACTCTTGATACAATTCCTCAGAAGACCTTCAAGCAAAATTTCCGACTTGATATAAGGTCTCTTGCCGGCTTCGATTGTTGCAATATCCAAAACATCATTTACCAGTGCCAACATGTGCTCGCCGCTATTATGAATATCTGCCGCATATTCGGTGTATTTTCTAGCCCCCAAAGGGCCAAAATACTGCGCACGCAACATTTCGCTGAAACCAAGAATAGCATTCAGTGGTGTCCGAAATTCGTGACTCATTGTAGCTAGAAATTCCGATTTTGACCGATTTGCTCGCTCTGCATCTACCAAAGCATCTTGAAGGTCTGCTTCCATACGTTTGCGGTTAGTAACATCGACCAAGGTTAAATGAGCTGCTGGTCGCTCATCCCAATTGACAGCCTTGGCAAAGACCTCAAGCCAAATAAAGGTTCCATCCTTCTTTACGCCTTCAAATTCATAATAAACTGCGTCAGTTGTCTCACCCGCCTCATATGGCCGACGAATTTTGTCTAGTCGGGAAAGCTCGTGCGGCGCTATCAGTTGGCGAGTGCTTTCAAGGGCGAGTATTTCCTCAATTGATCCATACCCGAATATTTCAGCACACTTATCATTGACCACAAGAGGTTTTCGTTCGATTGTCGTTATCAGAACCCCTTGGACTGACCCCTCCATAAGCTCACGATAACGTCTTTCGGAGTTAGCCAGGTCCAACTCAGCTTTTTTGCGCTTGGTGATATCACGGCTATAACTGCAGACCAATTGCCGATCGCCATAAACGACAGGAAAAGTCGTGACCTCAACCTGTACCTCGACTCCAGTTTTAGTTAACAATGTAGTTTGAAAGACTTGTCGTTCAGTGTTTTGCAATCGATCCCAAATGATATTCCACCGATTTGGGTTAACACTATGGTCCAAATCCCAAATGTGGATTTCTTCAAATTCTTCCCATTCAAAACCGAGCAATTCTTTCGCGTATTGGTTGGCATATTCGAATTTTCCATCGACGCCGATCCAATAAATAGCATCGCCCGCGTGGTCAACGCTAAACTGTGTAAGTCCAAGTGCTGTTTCCATCTCCTTGCGTTTTGTTATGTCACTGCGGACCGCGACAATCCCGCCAGAAGGTGTCCGATGTTCTGTTAGTTGAAAGAATTTGTCATTGTCGAATTTCTGTTCCAAAGGTATGCCATCGGCTTTTTGATGCCGGCACATCCATTCTTCTATCCACATTTTCTCGCGGCCACGTGCCGCATCGATTTGTCCTTTATTTGTTTGCGCCTCTAAAAGAGACTGGTAGGACATGCCCAGCACCAAATTCTCAGCGACGGAAGGAAATAGTTCTAGTTGTTTCTTGTTAAAGGCGACAATACGGTCGTCCGCATCAAAGACGATAAATCCTGTGGACATTGCATCGAGTGCCTCACGTAACACTCTGTTCTCTTCGGCTAATTTTCGGTATTTCTGTTCCTCAGTACCTAAACCATCTCGTTTTGACACAAATTTTGCCTCATCTTCCATATAATACTTGCCCGCATATTTTGAGAAAGGTTAAGTAATCTCAAAAGTAATTTACATGAGAGCCTAGGTAGCTAATCCATAATAATGGCACGAGAACAATAAAATTAGTAAATCATTTATTTTGTCTGGTATTATTTGGATGTAGAGGGCTTGAATGGCAGATTTTAGTTTGTCTCAGACTCTTTTCTATCAGTGAAAACATGACCGCACCTAAGCGGAAAGTGGAAGTTATTTCTGAAAAATCAGGAACCCAATTTTTAATGCCCGCCATTCAAGGGGATTGCGGACTCCTTAACCAAGGAACAAAACACTAATACAGAATTACCGATCCAATGTAATCCTGCCCTTCCTCAACAAGCTCTAGCACTGCGCACTATACCGCAGACGCACCCCATGAGAACCAATGTAGGAGTTGATCCAACGCCTTTATTTAAAGTCTATTATGATCGCTGCACTAAGAGGCTTGGTTTCATGGATTTTGGATCACGTTTTTATCAATAAAATTATTCAATTCGGAAATCGATCCAATGACATAGAGAGTTTTATCAGGCGACATTTCTTCCAGTTTCTGGGCAAAACTATCATTCCAAAATTTTGGGCAAAGCCGTAGCACCTTATAGCTTTCTAAAGTTCCCTTTAGAATTGAGCACCCATCCGGCCAACCTTCAGGCTTGATAAAGAGACCTTTTAGAAATCTCTTCGTCACCAACCAATAGCTGACAATGTAGGGCAATTCTATATAGATCAGTGTATCAGCGGCCTCTAATCGTTTGTAAAACCATCCAACAGGACCGAAACCCTCAATGAGCCAACTATCGTGGGCTAGCAATTTCTCATGGGCTTCATCGAACATTGGACGGTCTACTCTATCTCCGTTCTTTTTAAATTCTATTGAATCTAATGCGTGTAATTGTATTCCTGTAGCTGATGCCAGCCTTTTGCTTAAAGTGGACTTACCACTTCCGGGTTTACCGAATACTGCTATTTTTTTCATACTGCTGTCTCTCACTTTGGGTAGTCCCATGAGGCAGAAATAGAAAACCCGCCTTCTAGGGCGGGTTGACAAACTATAGACGCATCAAAAACCCACCATTCCTATGGAATGATGATAATTATTCTGATCATTTGTTGCGTAAGATAAATACTCATTCATGCAGTTTGAAGGTGAGATCTATGAAAGTCAACTGCTGCGCAAAAAAAGTAGCTTTAGAATTTTCTTTTTTCAACTAAACCGATAAAAAATTTGATGGAGAGACGGGGAGGTGCCAATTAAATCCGCATAATCATTATTTATCAATAGGTTAATTCATCTGTCGCTGTCACTAATGTAACGAAACAATGTAACAGTTTCAAGAGTGAAGCACCGCTCAACCAACATACAATCACACGAACGTTGACCTGATGGATAGTTCTAAGGTCCCCTTACAACCCAAGAGCAGAAGTAATTAGACGTCCCTAAACACTTCTGCTTTGTACTAAAAACAGACCTCCTTGAATAAAGCACCTAATGGAATACACAGAACCGGCAACTATCATTACCGTTTGGCGTTCCTCAATATTTCAGATAGCTTCTACAAATAAGGAGAACCACTTTTGGAAACTCGACTTGCTGCAATATTAGCTGCCGATATAGTCGGTTATTCGCGCCTCATGGGGGCCGATGCTATTGGGACCCTATCGGCACTAAAAAAAATGCGCGCGGAATTATTTGGGCCAACAATCGCCAGTTACCATGGAAACCTAGTCAAAAGCATGGGTGACGGCTGGCTGGTTGAGTTTTCCAGTGCTGCGGACGCTGTTAACTGTGCACTACGCCTGCAAGAAGGATTAACGGATCATCAGATTATCAAGTTACGTGTTGGCGTCCATATTGGGGACATTATGCATGAAGACGAGGATATTTTTGGAGATGGCGTCAACATCGCGGCGCGCCTTCAAGAAATGTCAAACCCTGGCGAAGTGGCGATATCCGATTTCACATTCAGCAGCCTAGACGGAACATTAAGACCCGCTTTCACTGATGCAGGCGAGCAGATGTTTAAAAACATTGCGCGACCTGTGCGCGTATGGTTGAGGGAGCGAGCAGAAAGTGATCTAGCTGCTGGTGAATTGACGCATACTGAGCATAATCAAAATATCGGATTTCCTCAACTGGTCGTAATACCGATAGACACATCAGATACAAGAGCGGAAGTGATTGAACTCGCAGCAGCTGTGACAAGTGATCTTGCAACCTATCTCGGCTCCCCGGTTTGGCTTTCGTCCAGAGTCAGCCAGCAATTTGGAAAATCGAATTACTGCGTCAGCGCAATTTTGCGTGCTCGCGGCGAGCGTCTGCGGTTGGAAATTCAACTTAACAACATGGACGGACAGAAGGTTTGGACGGGCAAGTTTGATGGAGAATTGGAAAATTGTTTCGATTGGCAAGACAAGACAGTTGAAGAGGTTACGTCTAGCATCATTGGGCAATTATTAGATGCCGAAAAACTGAAACTGTCTGCAAAAACATCTAAGCAGATGACAGCGGAAGAATGCTTGTTTTACGGAATGTTACATTTTGCTGATATTGACGTAAACGCGCTCTCTGTGGCGTTGAAATATTATGATTTAGCAATCCGCAAGAAACCGAGCCTGGGCCTTGCATATTCTATGGCTGTAAATGGCTTGCATCTAGCTATTTCCTTGGGCTTAACTGAACGGGTAGCTGAGTATCTTCCAAAGATGAACGATTGGATGGTACAAATTAATAGGCTTGTAACGCAACGATCTCCTGAGGCTGCCCTTATTGTCCTTTCGAGTTACCTAAGTCAAGGGGATCCAATTAAATTCAGGCAGGATATTGAGGACCTTTTACGGCGCATGCCCTTTAACGAACAAGTGCTGTATCTTGTTGGCTGGGGTTACATCTTTCTTGGAGAACCACAAACAGCCATTGAATGTCTGAGCAAATGTGAACGGATCAGCCGGTTTAGTATGAGTAATGCTGTTGTAGTCGCCGGTCTCGCGGTCGCAAATATTCAAGCTGGTCGAAATCAGGCTGCCGTAAAGTATGCGCAACTGGTTTGTACAAAAGTACCGTGGTACGTGGCTGGATATCGAGCTTTAGCAGCCGCTCATGCACACTTAGGCAGACAAGATGAAGCTGCCTTAGCAATAGAAAAAGTCTTGGAACTGACCCCTGAAGATAGCGTGTCCAACACGCGCCAACGTAGCCGTTACGTCGACAATGAAGCGACACGGCGCTACTTAGACGGTCTACGCCTCGCTGGGCTGCCGGAGTGAAGCACAAAGATCACCAATTATCATATTGCTGTGTTGCAGTTGAACTTCAAACAGCTTTTTGATTTCAGCGCGACACCTGTCAAGCAAGGCACCCACCCGTACAGCTTCAATTCTCACTTTCCATACGGCTTCTTGATAATCAGTAGTGCAAAGAGAGAAAGTTTCTTCAGTCTTCCTGTATGAGACTTTGATGTCCACAGGAATAGCTGCACGGTGGTAATATGGTGCGCTACATCTAAATAGTCGAGGGTGTCCAGTCATCTTTTCCATAACTCCATTGCATCAGTTTAATGGAGCGACGGAAACAAAAAAAATTGAAACCAAAGGCTTGGCAGAAAATAAAGGTTCTAGGAATAGTGGCGGAGGGACGGGGAAACGCCGCCATAGTGTCAATGCGGTGATATGCTTACGTTTTGACAACAGTTAGGTTGATCAATGTCTCACTTATGTGTCTCGCCAATAAATCGATTTCTTAATAATAGCTAGCCGTATAGCTGAATCTAATATCCTGTATGGAGGGCTCCATGCTACCAATCTAAATCTGTTTACACTCATGAGTAGGTCTCTACATCCTTCTCCAGATAGTCTGCATTCGGCCCTTAGCCGGGCTGACAAAGCGACCGATGCCAAATACCGGTCAACTGCTGAGCTGGGCGGAAAGCGGAAGTTATTTCTGCGAAATCTGAAGATTCATTTTTGATGTCCGCTATGAGGGGGCTAAACAGAAGTGTTTTCAGGCTCTCGAAAACAGC
>CAJXWA010000056.1 GCA_913062525.1 uncultured Alphaproteobacteria bacterium
CAACAAGATCCAGTAATTGCATCAAATTGGGCGGGGTGTTATCGCCGTACCAGTTATTTGCACGCAACAACCTATTGATAGCCACCAGCAGAATAAAACTAACGCCAACCGCCGCCAGATATTCATATTCCTGACTTTCGTCGTGGCGTTTGGGATTAATGACTGCGACAGCCTCTGGCAACCGCGTTTCAGCTTGATGGTGATCAACAACAATGACATCGAGACCAATGGATTTAGCGTGGGACAAAACGTCGAACGAGACAATCCCGCAATCCACTGTGATTACAAGATCTATTCCCTGCTGCTTTAGATGCTCAAACGCAGGCGAATTCGGGCCATAGCCTTCTTTTAGTCTGTCGGGAATATAAATGAGAAGCGGTATGCCGATTAAATCAAAGAACCGCTTGAGCAGCCCTGATGATGTTGCTCCGTCAACGTCATAATCGCCAAAAACTGCGATTTTTTCATTATTGTTGATGGCGGCGACAATTCTTTCTGCTCCTTTATCCATATCTTTGAATGAAGATGGATCGGGCAGAAGATCACGCATTGTCGGCTGCAGATAACGTTCAGCTTCTTCAACAGGAACATCACGTCCAGCGAGAACGCGTCCAACAATTTCAGGGATACCCAGACGCTGAGACAGCGTCAGGCTCAAGCGATCATCAGTAGACCGCAAGCGCCACTTTTTACTTTTGAGTGAGCTTTCAACACCCAAAAATGCCGGTTGATCGAGCTCACTCATTGTATTTTCCTTCTAGCTTACGCGCGGTGATTACCCCGAACGTAGCGAACAGTTCCCGTACGAGAGCGCATGACGATTGTCTCTGTGTGCACCCGATCACCAACTTGGCGAACACCTTTCAACATCGACCCGTCTGTCACACCAGAAGCTGCAAAAATCACACTACCAGCGGCCAATTCTTCCAAATTGTAAATCTGGTTGAAGTCTTTAACGCCCCACTTAATACCGCGCGCTTTTTCATCGTCATTACGGAAGACCAAACGGCCCTGCATTTGACCACCAATACAGCGAAGGGCAGAGGCTGCTAGAACACCTTCAGGTGCGCCGCCAGTTCCCACATACATGTCGATGCCACTATCTGGATTGGCTGTGGCCATAACGCCAGCAACATCACCGTCAGATATCAATGTGATCCGTGCGCCGGTTTCGCGAATAGAGGCAATAATGTCTGCGTGGCGTGGGCGATCAAGAACACATGCCATAGTTTGGCTAACAGGAACGCCCTTTGCATCAGCAATGGCGCGCATGTTATCGCCAGCAGATTTGTTAATATCAATGACACCTTCAGGATATCCGCCGCCAACAGCGATTTTTTCCATGTAAGTGTCTGGCGCATGAAGGAAGTTTCCGGATTCTGCAAATGCAATAACAGCAAGCGCGTTTGGACCACCTTTGGCCGTCAGCGTTGTGCCTTCAAGAGGATCCAGCGCGATATCGATTTTAGGGCCTTTGCCGGTACCGACTTTTTCGCCGATATACAACATTGGCGCTTCATCACGCTCGCCTTCGCCGATAACGATTGTACCATCGATATCAAGCTCATTAAGGGCCGTCCGCATAGCGTCAACAGCGGCTTGGTCTGCGGCTTTTTCATCGCCAAGACCGACCAGATTACAGGCTGCAAGTGCGGCGGCTTCCGTCACACGAACAATTTCAAGAGTTAGTTTTCTATCAAGTTTAGAAATTTCAGACATTTCATTTCATCCAAAAAATGAGGCCAAGTATCCACTTGCACCTCATGTGATCAAAGTTTAGCTATTCGGATCATACGTGGTTTAGACTGGCTATGATCAAATTTTTCGATTTTCGATAGCGCTCTTAAAAGCGCATCTTCTTTAACTTCGTGGGTTGTCAGAACAACGGACACTTCTTCTTCCGGTGCACGCCCATGCTGTAACAAGCTTTCAATTGATATCTCTTCATCTCGGAAGGTGGCAGAGATATCAGCAATAACCCCAGGTAAATCCAAAACGGTCAAGCGAACATAATAGCAGCCAACATGGCTTTCCACAGGTGATGTGGGAAGCGCATTCAGGCGGCCAACTGGAATACCAAATGTCGGCGAAATGCGACCAGCAGCAATATCAACAATATCAGCGACGACAGCAGATGCCGTTGGCCCCTCACCCGCTCCGCGACCTTCATATACTGTACTGTCAACAAAGTCACCTTCTGCAACAACCGCGTTGAAGACACCAGATACATTGGCGATTGCAGTGTCTTTACGGACCATACAAGGATGAACACGCTGTTCAATGCTGCCATCGTTTCTTCTGGCAACACCTAACAAGCGGATGCGGTATCCAAATTCATTAGCAAACGCGATATCCAGCGCAGAAACTGCACGAATGCCTTCGATATAAACGCTATCAAAATCAACCGGCGTACCGAATGCAAGACTGGTCAAAATTGCGAGCTTATGGGCAGCGTCAACACCATCGACGTCAAAACTTGGATCGGCTTCTGCATATCCAAGCGCTTGAGCATCGCTTAGGATTTTGTCAAAATCCCCGCCCGTTTCTTCCATCTCGGTAAGAATATAATTACAGGTTCCATTTAGGATCCCATAAACTCGGCTAATTGCGTTTCCGCTCAACCCTTCTCTCATCGCCTTAACGATGGGGATGCCGCCTGCAACAGCCGCTTCATAATTGAGGGGAGCGTTATTTTCTTCAGCTAATGTGGCAAGTTCAGTTCCGTGAACAGCGACCAAAGCTTTATTTGCCGTGACCACAGGCTTTCCAGCCTTAAGTGCTGCAATACAAAGATCTTTTGCAACGCCTTCACTTCCGCCAATGAGTTCGAGGATCATATCTACATTTGGATCACTGACCATATCAACGGCGTTGGTATACCATGTCATGCCTTCAAGAGACACGCCCCGGTCTTTCGTTTGATCCCGGCCAGATACCGCGACAACCTCCAATGTTTGACCGCATCTGTCTTTTAATAACTGACCATGGCTTTGCAGGATCTTTATAACCCCAACACCAACTGTACCAATTCCTGCGACACCAATTTTCATATCATTTACCACTATTTTTTTCGTGATAGGCAGCCAGATGCATATCAGATTCTGACAAAAATTTCTTTATATTTCTGATAGCCTGGCGAATACGCTGTTCGTTTTCGACCATAGCGATGCGGACGAACTTGTCGCCATGCTCACCAAACCCAAGTCCCGGCGCAACAGCAACTTGTGCTTCTTGCAACAACAACTTCGAAAATTCAAGACTTCCAAGCGCGGTGAACGGCTCTGGAATTGGCGCCCATGCAAACATTGTCGCCTCAGGCAAAGGAATTTCCCAGCCAGCAGAGGCCAAACCGCTAATCATAACATCTCGGCGCGCTTTATACAGATCACGGGCGTCTTGAACGCAATCTTGAGGGCCATTAAGGGCCGCAGTAGCAGCAACTTGAATTGGCGTAAATGCACCGTAATCCAAATAAGATTTAATTCGTGTTAGAGCACTGATGAGTTCTTTATTGCCTGTCGCAAATCCCATACGCCAGCCGGGCATTGAATAGGTTTTGGACAAAGACGTAAATTCGACAGCAATATCCTTAGCGCCTTCAACTTGTAAAATCGACGGCGGTTTTTCATCACCGAAGTAAATTTCTGCATATGCTAAATCAGACAAGATATACATCTCGTGCTTCTTGGCGTAGGCAACAACACGGCGGTAAAATTCCAAATCAACAGTCATAGCAGTTGGGTTTGACGGAAAATTCAAAATCAAGCAAACTGGTGTCGGAAAGCAGTGCTGCATTCCCCGCTCCAGCGCCTCAAAGAAATCGATATGAGGACCAACTTCAAAATGGCGGACAACAGCGCCAGCAATGATAAAGCCGTATGGGTGGATTGGATAACTTGGGTTCGGAGACAAAATCACATCGCCAGGCGTTGTGATTGCCATGGCGAGGTTAGCCAGTCCCTCTTTCGATCCAAGGGTTGCAATTGTTTCCGTATCAGGATCAATTTCCACACCAAAGCGACGTTTGTAATAAGCAGCATTGGCTTTTCGCAGTCCCGAAATGCCACGGCTTGTGGAATAACGGTGGGTTCTGCCATCTTGTACAGTTTCCACAAGCTTATCGACAATATGCTGGGGCGTTGGCGAGTCGGGATTACCCATACCAAGGTCAATGATATCTTCTCCGGCCGCTCGCGCAGCTGCTTTCATACGATTGACTTCTTCAAAAACATATGGGGGCAGTCGCTTGATGCGATGAAAATCGGAGTTCATTGGCCTTTTCTCTATATCAAAAGATGTGCAGGTATAAACGCGTCAAAATCTCGTCCAGAAATTTTGAGCGCGCTGTGATTTAAGCAGTGTTTATACGAAGTTGGATTAATTTACGAGGAAGATTTCCGTGCGACGATTTTTTGCTTCGTCACTTGGCATAGCTTCACGGGTAATCGGCGTGCTGTCACTCAATGATTCAACAATGATTTTATTTGGCGTCACACCAAGTCTGATCAGCCTGTTGACAACAATCCCTGACCGTTCTTGTGACATACGTAAATTCACAATTTTATGACGATCCACGGGTAATTGACGCGTCCGACTTGATGCATGGCCCACAACTTTAATTGTTGCGCCCGTTTGCTGCGAGGTTTGCACGATTTGCCTCAACTTCGACAAATCAGCGGCACCTAGTTGCGAAGATCCTGTTTCAAAATAAATGACTGCGGCAGGCTTACCCATAGAGGACAAACCCGTTGGCCGTAATCCCGTAGCAGCCCCGTAGCCAAGAGCCACAGGTGAATTATATGTATCCCGCACCACTTGAGGTACAGCTACTGCCGTTGCACCAAGTGGCTGCACAGCAAATGACTGAAATTGCATGTTTGCTGGAAGCGTACTTGTTGTTGCAGCTGACGCGGCAAGTTGCTTTTGATAAACATCGCTTACGCCAGCGCCACTAATAACAACAGTTGAGCCGCCCGGAACTTGACGGGCATAGGCTTGCTGCGGCGTTGTAATAGGAGCAGCGTTTGGCATTAGCTTCAAGCCACCAGGCGCTTGCGCCGTTGTCGGAAATTGATTTGCAGCGGCCACAGGTTGTGTCAGTTGAGCACTGGTCACAGGTTGGCTCGGAGATGGTGTAACATCCGGGCCTGTTGCTGCCTGAACAACCGGTGCTTGCGGCACTGGCATTGCCTGTGGAGTTGTCGCCGCGCGAAGATTATCATCGGTGTATTGAGCGTTCTGACGATCAGCCTTCAATCCATCTTGTATGGTTGATGCTTCTTGGATGGAAACCGTTTGACCGGCAACATCTGGAACTTCGCCTAATTTTGGATATTCACCATTAGCGGCAACAGTTTCGACGGCCTGTGCAGCTTCTTCGTCGTCAAACCAGTTCACTGGGTTGACCCAGTCTGGTGTGGAACAGCCTGTGATTGCCAAAAGGGCCGCGCCCATAACTAATTTGGATGCGCCTTTTTTCAAGTCGTTTGATCCGAAGAATGTGGAATATTTCATAGTCACCATCTTTGTCGCCCGTGCCTGCATTAATTCGCGGGTTCTTTGCTTAATCGGTTAAAAAACACCGTTCTGCATCCCCACCTGAACTATTTCTCATTAACTTAAAGCATATAGGCAACAATTCCGCAATATTTTCAACGAATAAGTCAGAAATTACAGCCAAAAATCTTTTTTATTGGTCTAATGAATGCTTCTGGTAAGGTGTTATTATCAAGGTTCAAACAGCAATTGACCAATGAGGGCGCAAATGTCTGATAAACAAGATGGCGGAATTAACGGAACCCTTCCCGAGGGCTCACAAGAATTTGCTGATAATATGGCAAAAATTTCCATGAAAAGCATGGACTTGGTGAACGAATTCTATTCCACTCAAGGCTCCTCAAACAATCCCGGCCTCGACCCTCTAAATATTGGCAGCGCGTTTCTGGACCTCACAAATAAGATGATGGCGGAACCGGAAAAGCTCGTCAATGCACAAGCAGCTCTTTGGCAAGGTTACATGAACATCTGGCAAAATATGGCTGCCGGTGTCAACGGTCAGGAAACCAATCCAGCCGCCACATCTGGGAAAGGGGACAAGCGTTTCAGGTCGGATGAGTGGAGCAAAAATCAGATTTTTGATTACATCAAACAATCTTACCTGCTGACCTCTAAAAGTATAAATGATTTGGTGAGTGACGTTGACGGACTTGATGATGTTTCTCGTAAAAAAGTTGACTTCTACACCAAGCAATTTACCGATGCCTTGTCCCCCAGCAACTTCTTTTGGACAAACCCGGATGTGTTAAAGCACACGCTGGAGACAAAAGGCGAAAATCTGGTAACCGGCCTAGAACATTTGCTCGAAGATCTTAAAAAAGGCAAAGGCCAATTAAGTCCTAGCATGGTTCCTGATGGAGTTTTCGAGGTTGGAAGAAATGTTGCTGTCACGCCTGGTAAAGTGGTTTTCCAAAATGAACTGATGCAACTTATCCAATACACACCAACAACCGAAAAAGTATATAAGAAGCCCCTGCTCATTACACCGCCCTGGATCAATAAATTTTACATATTAGACCTGAAAAAAGAAAACTCCTTCATTAGTTGGTGCGTTGAGCAAGGCTATACAGTTTTCATTATTTCGTGGATTAATCCAGACGAGCGCCATATTGAGAAAACATTCGAGAGCTATATGTCAGAAGGCATTTTAGCGGCACTTGATGCAATTGAACAAACCGTAGGCGAAAAAGAAGTTACAGCGATTGGTTATTGCATTGGCGGCACGTTAATGTCTGCCACCCTATCCTATCTCGCATCCATTGGTGAAAAACGGATTACCGCCTGTACCTTCTTTGCCACGCAAACAGATTTTGAAGACGCTGGCGATCTCTTGCTGTTCACCGATGAAGAACAAGTACAGATGATCGAACGCAAAATGGAGACGGCAGGCTTCCTAGAAGGACGCAATATGGCGACAACCTTCAACATGCTTCGCTCTAGTGATTTGATCTGGTCTTTTGTCATCAACAACTATTTGATGGGGAAAGATCCATTCCCGTTTGATCTACTTTTCTGGAATTGCGATACGACCAATATGCCACCGAAGATGCACAGTTTTTATCTTCGGAACATGTATCAGAATAACCTGCTTCAAAAACCGGGAGGATTGACTTTGGGCGGCCAACCAATTGACCTCTCGAAAGTAACCATTCCTATATTTGTACAGGCAAGTAAAGAAGACCATATCGCGCCATACGGCTCTGTCTTTAAGGCAACGAAACTCATGAGCGGTCCTGCTGAATTTATGTTGGCAGGCTCAGGTCATATTGCTGGTGTTATCAATCATCCGGATGCCAATAAATATCAGCATTGGGTCAATTCTTCGAAAAAAGAATATGCCACTGCAGATGACTGGCTGGATGACGCAAAAGAACAACCCGGCTCATGGTGGCCGCACTGGAACAAATGGCTATCAAAAAAATCAGGCCCAAAAGTGGCAGCAAGAAACCCGGCCAAGGGAAGATTAAAACCAATTGAAGATGCGCCGGGCTCTTATGTGAAGGTTGTGGCTAAAGCTGGAAAATCCAGCTAAGGCTCTAGTTGGCTTCGGCTAAATAGGCTTGTGCGAGTTCAGCATAATGCTTTGCACCATTATTCAAGTTTTTCTGCTCGTCTTCACTTAACTTTCGAAGGCATTTAGCCGGAGACCCACCCCATAACTCGCCTGCGGGGACGCGTTTATTTGGTGTGACGAGCGCGCCAGCGGCAACCATTGCGCCGCCCTCAACAACAACGCCGTCAAGAACTGTTGCGCCCATTCCAACGAAACTACGATCTTCCAATGTGCACCCATGGATCATGCAGTTGTGGCCGACAAGAACATCATCTCCAATGGTCGTGGAGTGGGTTCCGCCGGATACGTGAATAACAGTACCGTCTTGAATATTGGTTCCGTTGCCAATTCGAATGGAATGGACGTCACCGCGAACAACGCAGTTAAACCAAATACTCGATCCCGCACCAATGACAACATCACCGATGACATAGGCAGACGGCGCAATAAACACGTCATCGGCAAGATCAGGGGTAACCCCTTTAAAAGACATTATATTTTTAGTCATGAATTACCCCTTTATTCTTTGTTTTATGGGAAAAGCGCGACCTGCTCCAATCCAAGAGTTTCATCAAACCCGAACATTAAATTCATGTTCTGCACGGCCTGACCACTTGAACCTTTAACAAGATTATCAATTGCTGCAATGACAGTTGCCCGTCCGGGAATTCTGTCTTCAAAGACATTCAGAACGCAATTATTCGATCCTCTCACCATCTGAGTCTGCGGCATATCGCCTTCTTTAAGCAACCGAACAAATGGCTCATTTTGGAAAATTTTTGCATATTCAGCCCGAAGTTCACCAACTGTTTTACCTGCGGCCAAACGCACGTGGCACGTGACCAACTCTCCCCGGCTCATGGGTACGAGATGTGGTACAAAGTTCACCCGGACATCCGCATCTGATAGGCCCGCCGACAGAGCAACTTCTTGCTCAATCTCTGGCGCGTGCCGATGCTTTGCCACACTGTAAGGGCTTAAGCCCTCACCAGCTTCGCTGAATAACGTATTTTGTTTTAATCCGCGTCCAGCGCCTGTCAAACCAGATTTGGCATCAATCACCAAATCTTGTGGGTCGACAAGTCCTGCTGACACTAACGGCAACAGTGCAATAAGTGTTGCGGTTGGATAACAGCCGGGACAAGCCACAAGACGCGCATCTTTAACTGCGTCCCGATTAAATTCAGTAAGGCCGTATACGGCACCTGCCTGCAGCGTCATCGCCATATGTTTATGCCCATACCATTCAGCATATGTGCCCGCGTTCCGTAGCCGGAAATCGGCGGAAAGATCGATAACTTTTACCGTCGCTGGCAAAGTCGCGATAATTTCCTGCGTTGTCCCATGCGGTAGACCGCAAAAAACAACATCAACAGAATTCCAGTCAGCGTCTTTTACTGAAATCATATCTGGCAGACCGTAACCACCCAAATGCGGATAAACTTCTTCCACTGATAGGCCTGCTTTTCGGTCGGCCGTAAGCAGCGTTAGTTCCACGTTAGGATGCCGTAGCAAAAGCCGCATGGCTTCGGCCCCGGTATACCCGCTTGCACCAAGAATACCGGCTTTAATTTTTTGTGTTGAATTGCTCATATCTTAAACTGCTTTTTATCTTAAAGCAGACCTCTCAAAAATCTATTTTGTCAGATAAGATTTGTGTTCGCCGTTTAAAACCTTGTCGGCAAACCAAATCAAAACATTTAAATCGAAAACTTCAGCAGTCTCTTCGTCCATTCGGAGTCGGCCGCGTTTCAATCCAGACAGAATTTCTTTTTGAGCTTTTCGCAAAAGCGCAGTTCGAACAGAATTTTTCACATCAAGCTGATCATTTATTTCAGCCAGCAGCTCTTCTTCCGTTAAGCTGTGGGTATAGTTTTTGATAACAACATCGAAGGCACCCTCTGCATTCAATTGAATGCCCAGTGCATCAGCCGTTAATCCGTCCACATCCTTGATTGGATAATCCATTGTTCTTGTTCCGCGTATTTCCTAGTGTTTAGGGAGACGTTTCATACACCAAATTACGAAACTGGCAAAGCCTTCTCGTAATAATACTCTGTCGTTTCACTGATATCTTCCAGATCCCTTGTCACGACTTTCCCCGTAAACCCTCTTTTTTCATACAAAAGATGAGCTTCGTGAAACCGTGTATCGGTCCAGAGTTTGATTTTGTCTATTTTCAGGTCTGTAGCAGCATCATCCACCAGGTCACAAAGACGCGTCGCCAACCCTTGCCTGCGGATATCTCCATCCACGTACAAGTGCTTCAATTCGAACTCGCCATCTTCATAGCTATATCCAATAGAGCCGACTATTTTTCCGTCCAGTTCAGCAACCCAAAATTCGCCGCCCTTTCCTGCAAAAAAAGTTGAAATGTAGTGCATTTGCGGCTCTTCATTTTCAACATCGAGAATGCAGCCCTCATATCCCTCATAACATTTGGAAACAAGCTCAATAAGGCCGTCGGCATCGCTATCACTAGCGGCTCTGTAAATAATTTTCATGGAATAGTGCTCATAGATACATCAAAACAACGCCGCAGACTAAACCTGTCTCCAAAATCCAGCAATCCAAAAATTGATTTTAGGCCACCACAAATTTCTGCAAGTATTGTCTCCGAAGTTCCCTGTACCATGGCTTCGTTGACGGCCAAGACCATAGGCGATCGATGGCATCGTCTGGGTAGGCGGAATTATAGGCCTTTTTGTTTTCGTTGGTCAGGTGATTAACTGCGCCAGATACGGCTGAATTATATCCTGTTTCATTGGCAAGCAACGCCCCGTTTTCGGGTTGTGCTGCAAATTTTACAAATTCATAAATAGCATCAATATTTTTGGCACCTGTGGGAATAGACAAACCGTCCAACCAGGCGAATGCACCCTCTCTCGGGGCGAGATACCGGACCGGCCGTCCTTCCTTAAACAAAGATTGCGAGGGGTTTTCCCAAACCTGCCCTAAAACAATGCCGCCGCGCATAAAACCATCTGATTGATCTTCAGCGTTATTCCAATATTTTTTAATCCAAGGTTTATGTGTCACAGAAAATTTTAAAATCTTATCCCAAATCAACCGCATTTTATCTTCGTCGGAGTATCCTTCGATGAACGGAGGAATTTCACCAACGCCTTCAAGAAAACGACCGATCCCTGCCATCATGGTATGTGGTCGGACCATGATCTTCCCTCTCATCTCGGGGCGCCAAAGATCACCGAAAGACAGTTTCCCGTAGATTGCACTATATTTATCGACCCGATAGCCCAGTGCCTCTGATCCCCAGAGATAAGGAACATGGCGCATTTCACTGTCCCACGAAAAGCTTTCCGAAATACGTAGCATGGACGGCAAAATTGCGGAATTGTCAATACGACTTTGATCAAAGGTCCCGAGCAATCCGGAATCTTGCCAACGTCCACCTTGATCAATGGAGGGGCTAACAAGGTCATAACCACTATCACTGACCAATTTTAATTTCTGCAACTGTTCGTCAGTGGATCCTACAACAGTCTGCTTGATTGTTATTCCGGTTTCAGATTTAAACTTTTCGGCGAAAGACATGGGCAGATACCCTGACCATGTAAGCAAATTCAAATTACCAGAAGAGGAGAACGCTTCGTCAGCGATCCACGGTCCCAAAGCCGCAGCCGTACCAAGAGCTGTGGCCCCTTTTAAAAAGCTACGTCTTGAATTCAGCTGTCCTTTTGATTTTATTTTTGATGTCCTCGTCTTCATTTTTTCGGTCCACCGGTTACTAAAATTTGCTGGGGTGAGCACTAACACAAAAAGGGTTAATATTTTCTGGAAATTCACGCCCCTATTATGAAGGGGTTTTTAAAATGTGGCTTGTCGAAGTATTCTGGAATAGGGTCCGTTACGGCCAAAATTGACTAAAGGTTTTTTTAATGTTTCCTGACGCATCCACAATTGTTTTATTCATGACATCCGCCTTCATGCTGACCATCGCTCCGGGTCCGGATATTATTTATGTGGCCATGCGCGGGCTGGCTCAAGGATGGAAGGCCGGCCTTGTTGCTGCCCTCGGTCTGATCACAGGAATTTTTGTGCATATCTTCTTGGCTGCAATCGGGTTGTCAGCAGTGCTTGCAAGCTCCCCGTTTCTGTTTGCAATGGTTAAATATGCAGGTGCTGCATATCTTTTGTATATTGGTTGGCAAATTTTCAACTCGCCCCCCGTCAACGTTGGGCAAGATAATGTTAAGCCGCCGTTGGGCCAGATTTTTCGTCAAACAATCTTTATGAATATTTTAAACCCAAAGGTAGCCCTGTTCTTCTTAGCCTTTCTGCCGCAGTTTGTTGATACGAACAGCGAGTTTGTCACTGAACAGTTCATTATCTTTGGGTTTTTATTCCAATTCATAGCCTTGATGATTATGGGTTCAGTCGGATTGTTTTCAGGTGCTATCACAACCCGACTTGGTAACGGGGGCGGCCAAAGTCTATGGCTTACAAAAGTTGCCGGATCAGCCGTTATCTCGCTTGGTGTTTTCATTCCAATCAGAGATATCTGGAAACAAGTGATACAAAATTGAGGTCTTACCTAGGTGATGGAAAGTGCCATGAAAGATATTGATATTGAGAGCTGGAAACGCCGGGAAACCTACAATTTGTTTCGCAGCGCAGGAAATCCGCATTTCAGCATCACCGCGGATATCAATGTAACTGAACTTTTGGAAACGGGAAAAGCGACAGGTATTCCACTTTTCAACTTCACTCTCTATGCCATCATGTGCGCCGTTAATTCAATCCCGGAGTTTCGAACGCGCTTTGTCGATGACAGAGTCTTTGAACTCCCTGTCACGAACCCATCCTTTACCGTTCCCATAGCCGATGATGGGTTTGCTTTTTGCGAACTGGAATTTCATGACGACTGGCAAACATTTAATGCCAAATGCATAACTGCAGTTGAGAGAGCGAAGCTACAGGATAAACTGATTGAAAATGCCGACACAAGCATCTGGACGTATCTAACATGCGCGCCATGGGTCCATTTCACTGGCCTAACCCACGCAACATTTGGTCCCGATGATTGTATTCCACGAATTGCTTGGGGGAAATATACCAAGCGTGGAAACAATTGGTATATGCCTCTCAATGTGCAGGCCCATCACGCATTGTTGGATGGGTTTCATGCAGCTAAATTATTCACGGAAGCAGAACGGATACTATCTGTAATTCCGGTACAAACCGTTGCCTAAGTCTTCAGACCTGATCTAGAGATATAAAACATTGCCCACTAGACACTATTTTCAAAACTTTATCTTTTCTAGGTTCCCTCACAGTATGCCGCTCATCCAGTTTTGAATAAAAAATGAGACGATTTGCGTCTCCCGATTCATCGAGCCCCGGAAATCCAACAGAAAGCCCTGTAACTTCAAAATCATTTTCAGTGAAACACGATATTTTACTATAAAAACCACATGGTAAATTCAATACGGTTTTGAAGTTTTCTCGGGCTATTTCTCGGGATTCTTCTTCCAACAAATCCAGGAAATTTCGACCTGTAAAATCCCAACCGAATTGTTCCGCCAGCCCTGCACCCAACAACCGGCACCGTATTGCACCATCTAATTTCAGTTCGTAGATGGTAATTCCCGGTAACAGATGACGTACTTTAGACGGATCAAATGCAGATTGATAAGGTATCTCCCCTTTTTGCCATAGGCTATACCAATAGAAAGCAAATTCCTTGATGTGCTCATCGTTCCAATCAACATCATCAAACGCAATTAATCCCATTTATCCACCGCAAGAGCTAAAAGTGAGCACCCAAAAGTAATATTATTAAATAGGAATATACGCTTTATAGAGGAATATCTACCGATTATTGATCCATGAACCTGCTATATTAAAACAAATGTTCTGGCACCTATCGCTCTGTTCACCTTTTTGGATAGTTAAAGAAATGATGCCACCTCAGAGATATCTTTTTTGATTTGGGATTTTCTCGGAATAACGGCGTCTTCTGAAGGTCGCCCAACCACCAAGATCAAAAACGCTTTCTCGTTACTTGGACGCTCACAAACCTCGTTCAAAAACTTCATAGGGTTTGGGGTATGGGTAAGTGTTGCTAGCCCCGCGTCATGAAGCGCATTTATCAAAAATCCCGTCGCGATTCCTGTAGACTCGTTTACATAATAATTTTTGAAAGTTTTCCCGTCCTCTAGCACACCATACCGTTCAGCGAAGATCACAATTAGATAAGGCGCTGTTTCCAAAAAGGGCTTCTCAGTATCGGTTCCAAGTGGTGCAAGTGCGTCAAGCCATTCTTCGGCAGCACGTCCGCCGTAGAAAGCTTTCTCTTCTTCTTCTGCGGCTTCTCGGATTTTAGTTTTAATTTGCGGATTTCTGACAACGCAAAAATGCCATGGTTGGTGGTTTGCGCCGCTTGGTGCCGTGCCCGCAGCCTTTATACAATTTTCGATCACTTTACTAGGGATCGGCGTATCCGCGAACTCGCGGGTGGAATGACGTTTTTTAATAGATGCAGCAAATGCTGCACTCCGCTCTATCATTTCTGCGTCAGAATAATCCTGTCGATCGGGGAATGGAATAGGATCATATTTTTGGCCCGGCGTAAAAACTTTACTCATATTAGATGGTCCCCTATTTCTCGTCTGGAGCTCTCAATGGAATGGATAACAAAACACCGAATTCTTTTGCAAAATTAGCACTGACCCGTGCATGAACCGCACCTTGTTTATCATAGAACCTAGCTTTACTCTCCAAAGGCATGATTGCTTCGTGCCATACCCCAGCATCAATACAAAGGCCAAAACTGCCATCACAATAGAAAGCCACCCAATCTTCAGGCTTCATGTCATCGCCCGCTTTTGCAAGCGCTGCTACGAAGGGCTTGTTATCCAATGGATAAAACAATTGCCCACCATCCGGATGATGGTTTGCATGCCACATAATCAATTTTGATCGATCAGGAGTTGGGTTGTCCACACGCGCATTTTCAGGATTTGTACTCCAACCGAGTGTATATTTATCTTTAACAGCAAGGTTCTCGCCGTAAAAGAAATCACCTTCCCACCAGAATTCGAAGGTCCCGTCCACATAACCACCTTCATCACCAGTTCCTGCATCGACGGTTCGCCATCCGGTATGTGGCCACTGGGTGATGGGAACCGGATGATTTTTGTAATCCGTCACTAAAGTACCGTAGTCGGCAAAACTCTCTGCGGTCGCAGTTACAAGAGGGATTTCGAAATGTGGCATTCCCGTTGGCACATCAGGATTCATATAATCAAACCGTTGACTGTTCGTATTTTTCATTTTTCCCTCAATTTTATAACTTTTTTTTCGTTTTTTTAATTAACTGAAAGCCATAAACTTTCACCTCGAAAATAAAAGCAGCCATAATTGTATGTGTAATTAGTGACAGTTATGCGTCAACAAAATCGGCCCAAAACTGTGCTTTCCGTTGCGTATCATCCTCTATTTTTACACTGATTTTTGCAAGCTTAGTAATCTGACTGCAAATATTATTGAAACAATATTGCGTCGACAACTCGATTTTAAGTTCATATGCATTGATTTCACGCCAACCCACAGTTAAAAAATGTTTCCTACCACAAACAAGTGGTGCTAACGTTTCATTCAGTAATTCGAAACTGTCTTTTTGTTAGAGACTGTAAAAACAGCGTAACAAACAGATGACTACTATTAAGTGTGTATTTGTTTTAACTGGGAGCCTCAAATGACAGAAACAACACAAAATACCACGGTACTAAATCGCCGTACGATGCTTAAAGGTGCGACTGCAGTAGGCGCATTTGCCTTAGCAGGACCTGCTTACATCAAAAATGCGATGTCTTCGTCAGGAGAAATCAATATTTTGATGTGGTCTGACTACTTACCAAAACCTTTCATCGCTGATTTCGAAAAAGAAACAGGGATCAAGATCAATTACACAGGTATTGGGTCAAACGAAGAAATCATCAACAAGATGAAAGCCAACAAAGGCGAAGGCTTCGACATCGTTTCACCAACCAACAACCAAGGTTTGGAATGGGGTCCACTTGAACTTCTACAACCTTTCGACCTGAAACGTGTCGGCATCGACAAAGTTAATCCTGCCATGTCTTCTATTGGCGAAAAAGACTGGAACTTTGAAGGTAAAGGTTCTCATTGGCTCCCACATATTTGGGGAACTGAAGGAATTGCTTGGCGGACAGATAAATGGGCACCAGCTGGCGATGCGCCAAGTTATGGTGACGTTTGGGATGAAGCCAATGCTGGTAAAACAATGGGTCGTCCACATTCAATGATGTTGGGTGCTGGTTTATACATGGAGAGCATTGGAGAACTTGCACCGGGTTCAATGTGGAAAGCTTACGAGTCAGAAGAAACTATGCGTCCGATTTGGGAAGCAGTAACGGCTTGGTGTATCGCACGTAAGAAGAATCTTAAACTTCTTTGGAACGATGCTGACTCACAGAAAAATGGGCTACTTAATGAAGGCGTCATTGTTGGCCAAACATGGGATGGCCCACCAATGGCACTGAAATCAGCCGGTGAGCCGATCATGTATCAGGCACCAAAAGAAGGCTCCATGGCTTGGGTTGATGGTATGGCAATGCCGACTGGCGCTAAAAACATCGATCAAATCTATGAGTTCATCAAATTCTCATATGAAGCGAAAAATGCTGGTAAAGCGATTGATGGCCACGGCTACAATTCACCAGTATCTGGTGCTGATGGTTTTGCGGGTGCTGCTTATAAGAAAAACTTCTCGGATGCGTATCCTGGAAGCTCTTTGGGCAACCTTAATCCATGGCCACCACAAGCGCCTTGGTATGCGGAAATCCGTACTGAATATGTGAATAAATTCAAAAGCTCATAACTTTTAAATTTAAAATGCGTGTCCCGATGTTATGGAATTAACGTCGGGGCACGTTTCTGTATCAATTTAGACGCTTAACTTTGAAAGCGAAAAACGAATGTTTGGTTCATGGAGACACGTATGAGCAAGGGTGTTGGCGTAGATTTAGAGGATGTCTGCATCCGGTTTGGTGACTTTGTCGCTGTCCGTGAAGCGAACGTTAATATTAAGGGCGGCGAATTCTTCTCCTTCCTTGGACCATCTGGTTGCGGAAAAACAACTATCTTGCGGGCGGTATCAGGATTTCTGGAACCCAGTGAAGGTAGAGTGTTAATCGGCGGTAAAGACATGGCAGGGTTCGGCCCGAACAAACGGCCAACCGCATTGATTTTCCAAAATTTAGCCCTATTCCCTCTTATGAAGGTTTGGGAAAATATTACATTTTCACTAGAAGTTCAGGGCGTTGGTAAAGCTGCCCGCCGTAAACGTGCGGACGAACTTCTCGAAATGATTGCCCTAACAGGTCAGGGCGACAAATTGCCATCTGAACTATCTGGTGGTCAAAAACAACGTGTTGCTATCGCTCGTGCCCTCTGTGCCGAGCCTGATGTCTTGCTCCTTGATGAGCCATTGTCTGCACTAGACTTAAAACTCCGTCAGCACATGCGGACTGAACTTCGCGAAATTCAAAAACGTGTTGGCATCACCTTCATCTACATCACTCATGACCAAGGTGAAGCCCTGACCATGTCGGACAATGTCGCGGTTATGCGCGCAGGCATGGTCGACCAGATTGCAGATGGCCATACAATTTATAACGACCCAGCGACCCCATTTGTTGCGTCCTTCGTTGGCGAAAACAATGTGTTCCGCGGAAAAATTAAATCTATCAACGGTGATCATGCCATCATTGATACCAACAGATCTGGCGACTTGGTGGCCAAGATTGCGACGACAGCCAAAGGATCTTTAGGCGTCGGCGATGAAGCCATGATGTTCTTACGCCCTGAAGCTTGTAAAATTGCCAGTGATACCTCTGCAGCTCAAAACAGGCTCACCGCAAAAGTTCTCCATGAAGAGTTCGAAGGACAAATATACAACGTGTTCCTTGAAGGCGCTCAGAGTAAAGAAATCAAAATGTCCTTGGTTAATGTTGGCCAAGAACGGCAATCATCGAAGAGCGATGAGCTCACGTTAGAGTATAACCCTGATCAAGCTATTGTTCTGCCGGCCGGCGAACTTGCAAGCGAATAGGGCTGCCCCATGAATATTTCAAACGCTTTTAGAAATTATTTCGAAAAAAATGGCGTCGGTCTGGGCACGTTTCTGCTCGTCGTAGTGCTATTTTGGGTCGTGGTACTGATTATTCTACCGCAACTCTCCATGCTGGACTTCTCGTTCAGGCATCATTTACCACCGCCAGAAATGGGCGGACCTAAAGATGTCTATACACTTGAACATTACGAGTATCTTGTTCTGGGTGCTCCCGGTGCGGATACGTCTTACAACGTGGTTGATTTGGGCGTTTTCGGACGCACATTAATGGCCGCGGTGTTCGTCACCGTTCTTAATCTGGTAATCTGCTATCCCATTGCCTATTACCTTGCCCAATCCAAGGGCAGCGGCGGCACCACCCGAATTCTGGTGCTTTTGTTAATTATTCCCTACTGGATTAATGAAATTTTGAGGGCGTTCGCCTTTAGGATTATCTTCGGCGACAGTGGCTTGATAAATGAGACACTGATTGTGATGGGCCTAATTGATAATCCCATTGATTTCATCAGGGCTAATGTGGCGCTGTATGCAGGACTTGGTTATGCCTATATCTTGCTGATGATCTTCCCCATCTATAATGTGATTGAAAGTTTGGACCGAAACCAAATCGAAGCGGCGCGTGACATGGGGGCCTCTTGGGCCCGTATTCACTGGCGCGTGGTGATCCCATACGCAAAACCCGGTATTTCATCAGGATGTACGATGGTATTTATGCTGACAGCCGGTGCATTGGCTGCCCCCCAAATTTTGGGTGGTCCATCAAGTCTCTGGTTCACCCAAATTATTTATCAGTGGTTTAACCAAGGCGGCAACTGGCCAAGAGGAGCGGCATTTGCCATCGTCCTTCTGG
>CAJXWA010000057.1 GCA_913062525.1 uncultured Alphaproteobacteria bacterium
CTGAACAGAGCGTGCCCACGGTAGCGTTCTATAAGATGGAGGCATTTATCTTCGCAATCACCCTCTGCGTTAGCGCACCATGCATCTCGCCCAGCATCTGGCGTATAGGTTGAAAGCCGGATGTTTCGAATTAAGGTATGCAAGGCCCGTTTTTCATCCGCATTATCGTATGAGTAATCCACGGGCTCATCATTGGCGATGATCTCATCTGGAACACTGTTCCATTGGTTAGGTGCTGCAATTCGCCCAAAGGAATAGTGATCTTTTATGTGTGTCATTTCCCTGTCCCCAGAACAGTTGTTTGATATTACCAGTTGAAAGCACACATAAGCCACAAATCGATTTCATATCATTGCATAACTGCGGTCAGTGAAACAATAAAATTGTAGACGCATTCGTCTGTTACCTCTTACCGGTTGTGATAATCTAGTCTTCGTGAGTGTTGGACCAGTCAATCCACTTTTCACTCCAGTCAAAGACACCCGATAGATAGGTAACAACGAAGACAACAGCGAAACACGCGATCAGATCCAAGTAACGTTTTTCTGTGAGTTTCGCCCAATTCAAGTTGGATTCCCTGCTTTAAAACTACTGATGTTGAATTTATAGCCGTGTATTATGAATATTTATAAAATGAACTGACTTTTCATAATATAAGAAATCTGCTATATTGGCTCGCTTTTGCTTTATTTCCGGTGAATTAGGGGGGGCGTTGTCGTTAATGGATAAAGGCAAGATTCAAATGACCGCGATTTTGACTAGATAGTTTTAGGTGAAATGGATTGTTATAGGTTCGGTGGGGAATACTAGTTAGGTGTTCGAACCTACACCCTGTAGGTGAATTGTATGTTGTTTACCAGCCGTATAAAGGTTCTGACGGTTACACAAGTAGCCCTGGCATTTTTAACTATTATTCTGCTTTTGACTTCCATGGGCGGAATAGCTGTGTTTGAGATTTATAATCTCAAAAAAGATGTTGAGAATATTTACAAACACCCCTTTACAGTGAGTAATTCAGCCCGAGAAATAAACGTTCATCTCAACGCCATGCATAGAAGTATGAAAGATGTTGTGCTTTCTAAGAATGCACAAGAATTAGAAGATGCAGTTGTTGTCGTTGATTTACAAGAAAAGATGGCTTTTGAGAATTTTGAAGTAATTTTTGATCGATTTCTTGGTGACAAATCTGAGATTCAAGAACTCCACAAAAATTTCGTAAACTGGAAAAATATCCGAGATCGAGTTATTGCATTGGCGCGTAAGGGTAAAGCCCCGGAAGCGGCAGAAATCACAAAATCTGAAGGCGCAGTTCATGTAGCACTTTTGGAAAAACAGACACAAAGTTTGGTGATATTTGCATTTGCAAAAGCCGCCCAATTTAATAATAAGGCGATCGCAAACGAAAAACGGGCGTTGGTAGCTGTGTCTGTTTTGTTCGTAATTTCACTGGTCGTAGCCGTCTATATTTCGTTTTGGGTTGTTAGAGAATTGCGAAAAAGCAGGAGTGAGGCTGCCCGGCAAAACAATCTTATCGATCAAAATATCTTAATCGCCAGATTGGATAGTAACGGCTTAATTTCAGATATTAGTAATCACCTAGCTAGGATGACGGGCCGCCAAAAATCTGAGCTTATTAATCAGGGAGCCTTTAACATTTTAACGGGTGATGGAGGTCAAGACGAAGTTAATCAGATTTTGAATATCGCCAGAAGCGGTAAGATATGGAGCGGTGAACATCGCCGAATTGATGACCAAGGCGGCATCCATTGGTTGTTGACGAAAGTTCACCCAGAGTTTGATGAGAAATTTGAAGTGATTAGTTTTACAGTTCTTTGCCAGGATGTTTCTGATAAGAAGATTTCTGTCACTGACAAATTAACCGGACTGCCAAACCGGCGAAGTTTCGATGCAACTATCGAGCATGAAATTAGGTTAGCACGCAGAGATGAAAAGTATCTAACGCTTGCTATTTTGGATCTTGATTATTTTAAAAAATACAATGACTTACATGGACACCCTAAAGGGGATTATGTTCTATCAGAAGTGAGTAAAATGCTTAAAGAAACCATGCGGCGCCCGGGAGACTACGTTAGCCGGATAGGTGGGGAGGAGTTTGCTATTCTTTTTGGTGATCACGATTTGGCTCAAGCTCGAAAAACTTTAGAACTGGTTTGCACGTCCATTGAAAACTTAAAAATAAAGCATGGCGATAGTGTGGTTAGTAAATATGTGACCATCTCTATTGGAGCGGTTGTCGTGTATGGTGGGGATATCAAGTCAGTGGGTGAGTTATACGAAAATGCTGATCAAGTTTTGTATCGCGCAAAACAGACCCGTAACACGGTTATCGTGCAGGGCAGCAAGCCAGCAGCAGTATCATCGACATCATGATGATGTTTTCTTTCTAGAAGTTTCATTATCCTGTTGAATAGAACGTATTTTCAGACAATATTTCAAACACAATTACCCCCGATGGACTTGAGATCAACTTGAGCCATAATATGATGGAGACGTTTATGAAAGCCTATGTAATTTCCGATGGAAAAGGTTTGGATGCATTACAGCTAAAATCACGAGATATCCCAAAGCCGGGCCCTGGTGAAATTCTCGTGAAAATGAAGGCCAGTGCCATCAACTACCGGGACTTTCTAACCATTAGTTATGCCAGTACGCGTGGCATCACCGAAGATAGAATTCCAAACTCTGACGGCTCTGGTGTGGTTGAAGAGATAGGCGCGGGCGTCAGCGCCTTTAAATCGGGTGATCGGGTTGTTGGCTGTTTTTTCCAAGATTGGATCGCCGGATCAATTACCAGCAAGACCATGGCCAGCGCGCTGGGCGGGCCTATTGATGGCGTTCTCGCTGAATATGTAATCTTTAAAGAAGATGGGTTGCTTCCCATTCCGGCGCATTTATCATTTGAAGAAGCGTCAACCCTCCCTTGTGCAGGCTTAACTGCTTGGAACTGCCTCATTGAAAAAGGCGGTGCGACTGCGGGAAGCTCGGCTCTACTCTTGGGAACTGGCGGCGTTTCCATATTCTCTCTCCAAATGGCGAAGGCTTGCGGTATCCGCGCTATCGTCACCTCAAGTAGTGATGAGAAGTTGGAGCGGGTTAAGGAAATGGGCGCAAGCGACGTCATTAATTACCGAACGACCCCAGATTGGGAAAACCGAGTTAAAGAAGTAACTGGTGGTGCAGGGGTTGATGTGGTCGTCGAAGTTGGCGGCGCAGGAACTCTTGAAAAATCTGTGGAGGCGGTTCGCATTGGCGGCACAATTTCGCTGGTTGGGGTTCTGACCGGTGGTACCATCGACCCCACATCCATCATGCGTAAATCGGTTTGCTTACAAGGGATTTATGTTGGGCCAAAAGCAATGTTCGAGAGAATGAACAGTGCGTTGGTTCAAAATGATATTCACCCTGTTATTGATCAGGTTGTGGGTTTTGATGAAGCCCGCAGGGCCTATGATCTTATGCAAAGCGGTAAGCACTTCGGAAAAATCGTCATTTCAATGTCTTAACCGGTGTGGCGGCTTTTAGCCGTCATTCTCCAACCCTTCGCCGTTATAGGCAGCCTCAAATCGGGAAGCGAGCCCTTCACCGCTAATAATTGGTGGGGATTTGGCTTGCTCTCCGGGTTTTAGGCAACTTTGCAGGACGTCAACTTTGGTGTTGTAGTTGGGCTCCACAAAGAACGGGACTGAATAACGGTCAGTTTTTAAATCCCCAGTGACACGATGTAGCGTGGATTTATAACGGCCATTGGTCCAGCGGGCCATCATATCACCAACGTTTACGATGTAGCATCCCTCAAGGGGCGGCGCGTCTATCCATTGGCCGTTTTTATGCTTTACCTGCAAGCCACCCACTTCGTCTTGAGAGAGAATAGTTAAACACCCATAATCCGTATGAGCACCAGCACCCGGCTGGTCTGGGTGGGTTTTATGTTCAGACGGAAGGTAATGAAGAACTCTCAATATACTGGTGGAGTGATCGAAATTTTGATCAAAGAAGTCTTGCGTTTGATTGAGGGCAAGTGCCATTGCCTGCATAACTTTCAAGGCAACCGACATTACCTCTTCAAAATAAGTCTCAGCTGTGTTTTGGATGTCAGGGATTTCTGGGAAGAGGTTTACGCAATAGAACGGATTGTCTGATTTGGCGTCGGGGTGATCAGCTGACAGCTTAATCCCCATATCAAAACTCTCTTTTAAATCCGCGGGTAAGTCTTTCTCAAGTTTTTCTGAACCCAAAGAAGACCAGCCACGATATCCTCCCGATTTGTCAATACTGATTGCTCGTTTGGCATTCTCGGGCAGAGCAAAGAACTCTTGTGCTCGCGCGTAAAGCTTACCGATCAGTTCTTTTTTTACGCCGTGCCCCGTAATGTACATAAAACCGTAGGTTTGAAGTGCATGATCAATCTCGGCGATAGTCGCTTTCCACTTGGCAATATCGAGATCATGAAGCGGCGATATATCTATTACGGGTAATTTGTCCACGAGCTTTATTCCGCTGCTTTATAAATGGTTGTTCTTGGGTGTTCCATGACGCGCTTAATCATCGGTTCGAAAAAGCCCAAATCTTCAGATTTATAAGCGGGGCTAAAGGCATTTTGGTCATATTTTGCACAAAATTCGGCACATGCGTCATAGTAAGGATGATCTTTAAATTGATCCCGCAAGTTCCGATCTAAGCCAATATGATGAAAGAAATAATAGCCTTGGAATATGCCGTGATTTTTTACAATCCAATAATTTTCGTCGGATAGAAATGGCTGTAAGATGGTTGCCGCGAGATCTGCATGGTTATAGGTGCCTAGCGTGTCGCCAATATCGTGAAGCAGTGCCATAACGACATATTCTTCGTCACGGCCGTCCCGGTGCGCTCTTGTTGCTGCTTGCAAGGAATGTTGCAAACGATCAATAGGAAAACCACCAAAGTCACCAGCAAGCAGCTTTAGATGGGTGAGAACTCTGTCAGGTAGCCCTTTTGAGAATTCCCGAAAATTATCTGAGATGATGGCGTAATCTTCTGCAGTGCCACCAGTCATTTCAGTGAAATTTACTGTGGCTTTTTTTGCTTCGCTCATGGGACACCTTTTTATTTATTTTTAGTCCGCATCATTTTTGACGTCGGATACAGGTAACACTGCAAAATAGTGTTACCCATATTCATATAAAAAGCCAGAAGCATCGCTATGGAATAATCAAGACGCTTTCTGGTGTTCTTTCTTGCAAATAGCCGAAGGTTTAAGTCCCAAGCGTTCAAATAACTGCATGTCGGTTTTTTGATCGGGGTTTTCCGTTGTCAGCAGTTTTGATCCAGCAAATATGGACGAGGCACCGGCCATAAAGCACATGGCCTGCATTTCATCACTCATTTCAAGACGGCCAGCCGATAATCTGACAACGGAGGCTGGCATGGTCAGCTTTGAGACCGCGATAGTTCGAATGAAATCGAAATTATCGAGGGGTTCCGTCTTATTAAGAGGTGTGCCTTCAACGTGCACAAGCATATTAATGGGAACGCTGCCCGGATGTTCAGGAAGGTTGGCTAAAGTTTGGATCATTCCGGTACGATCATTCGCAGTCTCGCCCATGCCAACAATTCCGCCGCTACAAACATTGATCCCGGCGTCGCGAACCAGTGCCAGTGTATTCAGGCGGTCTTCATAGGTGCGGGTCGTGATGATTTTCTCATAATATTCTGGGGAGCTATCCACATTGTGGTTGTAGTAATCAAGGCCAGCTTCTTTTAGCCTGATAGTTTGCGATGGGCTGAGCATGCCAAGGGTCATACATGTTTCCATGCCCATGTCATTAACGCCTTCGATCATTGCCGTGATTACATCCATGTCACGGTCTTTCGGGCTTCGCCATGCACCGCCCATACAGAACCGGGTCGCGCCGCCGTCTTTTGCCCGTTGCGCTTCTTCAAGGACGGTTTGAACCTGCAACAACTTCGCCGCGGGCAAGCCAGTATTATGATGAGAGGATTGAGGGCAGTAGGCGCAATCTTCTGGGCACCCCCCCGTTTTGATGGACAACAGGCTGGAGACTTGGACTTCGTTTGCAGGGAAATGTTGCCGATGCACTGTTTGGGCTTGAAAAATCAAATCCATCAACGGCAAGTCAAAAAGGTCTGAAATTTCCGCGCGGGACCAATCATGCCGCAATCCATCATTGTGAATATTTAGCGTCTTGATGTCTGGTGTTGATTGTACTTCATGTTGCATGAAGGCATCTCCCTATACGTATATTTTCTGTGGTGATAGCAGTTCATGTATTAGAAGAAAAGAGATGAATAAAGGCAAATACTACGTAGACAAATGAATGTTAAGTCCGTGAATTGTCTTGAGGTTCAGGTTCTGATGGAACCGCATTTTACACTTTAAACTTTATCGAGTGGATTTATTCCCTTAAGCTTAAGTATAAGCAGCATAAAAAGGATAAGAATAATGTCTGATGCTAACGCCCCTGTTATTAGATCAACTAATCTTCTTGCCCCACCAGTGGGAATGGATATTGCATTTTCTGATCCGCAAGGTATCTCAGACCTAATCGATAAAGGCAGTGCCTACAAAACATTATCGGCGGTTCACAAAAATACGGGTGAGACTAGTGGCGGATGGTTTCGCAACTTTTGGGCACTTGGGGAAAAAGGTGTGTTCGATGGGGCGGAGCCATTTTTCTATAATCAAAATTTTATCAATGCCGCAAAGCAGTCGTTTCAGGCTGAGGTCATCCGGCCTGTTGCCATGATGACAAATTTGAACCTGCCCGCACCAGGCGCCCCATTTCATTTAGACCTCCCTTTTTTCCGCGGCGCTCAAAACAGAGAAGTCCCAAGTTGGATGTTGGCCCCAATGGGGTACTCAGGCTTGTTCCATAATTGGGCGATCCCGGTGGCATCAGCAATCACTTGGTTTTATGATGGCGTTGGCGGTGAATTTGAATACTGGCCAAATGGTCTAAATCGACCATCGTTAACCGAAAGTCCGCCATATTCGAACCGATGCGTGTTGGCAGATAATGAATATATGTACCACCGTGTGGGAGCGATCGGAGATCCGGCAGAGCAAAACAATTACGATGACATTGGGTATGATGCAACGCTTTGCCTATCGGGGGATCGTAAATGGAATGTTGTAGAAGATGGAAAAACAACGGCGATGTTTGACTACGGACAAGTTCGTGTTTCGGTGCTCTGGAAGGCTTATTGTTTTAAAAATGAAGTGGAAGCGGGCTCTTTCGATGATCATTCTCACGACCTTAATCCGCAAATGGTAGCGGACATTTTCTGCGCTGATATGAAATCAAGGGGCATTCCCTTTACAACGCCGGGCGATTTTACGACGGACAAAATTTGGAAAGATAAAATCTTATCCGTGTACCGCGCGCCAGATGGTGGGGCTAGTTACTAACGATCCCAATAGGGTGTTTCCCCGAAACAGTTTGCTAGGTGGTCGATAAATAATCGCACGCGTGATGATAAATATCTGGTTTGTGGGTAGATGGCATATGCCCCCAAATCAGAAGTCTCATAATTTTGGAGAACAGGGATGAGTGTTTTCGCCTTGAAATCCTGCCAGCAAATAAATGTGGGCGTGAAGTAGAGACCAATCCCATCCAATGCGGCTTGCCTTAAAAAATCGCCATTGTTGGACATCATGGCGGTTTGCCCACTAAACTCATGTGGTTTGTTGTCTGTATCGTAGAAGCGATGGACAAGCCCACTTGGGCTTTTATATCTTAAAATGCGGTGGGATATGAGATCTGCAGGTGTTTTCGGGACGCCAAATTTCTCCAAATATTCAGGGCTTGCGCAAAGACAGTGACGGATGGTGGTGAAGCGCCGCGCAACAAGTGTGGAGTTTTCCAAATGAGCAATCCGAATAGCTAAGTCCACGCCTTCTTCAATCAAATTGATTTGTCGATCTGCGAAACTCATATCAATAATCAGACCCGGATGGTCTACGGCAAAGCTATTGACGACCGGCGCCAAGTGTTTAAGACCAAAAGAAAGTGGTGCCGCTATCTTCAATGTTCCGCTTAATTCTGATTTTGCAAGACTGATGGAACTCACCATCTCCTCAGTATCGCTCAAGATTTTTTGCGCTTGATTGTAGAAAATTTGCCCTGCTTCAGTCAGACTGGATCGACGCGTTGTTCGCGTAAGGAGTTGAACGCCTAACCGATTTTCAAGATCGGCCAATCGGCGGCTAACGGCAGATTTGGCAAGGTTAAGCTGTTCTGCGGATGCCGTAATACTGCCGCTTTCCACAATGCTGACGAATAATGCCATATCTTCAAGTTGTCCCATATATATTGTTCTATTTTAAAGAACAGTAAGTTGCAATATTTAATCTTTATCCACTGAATCGGAAATATTATGTTGGTAGGTATAGAAACACAGTTGAATTAGCTAAAGGATAGATGGATGGTTAAGAATAGCCGCGAAATTATCGGCATTATCCAAGGTGTAGAAGGATCAGATGGCGCTGGTGTTAAGCTGCGCCGTTATATTGGCGGCCCCGAACTTAATATTCTTGACCCGTTTTTGATGCTGGATGTCTTTGGAACAGACGAGCCTGATGATTATATCGCAGGGTTTCCCTCTCACCCTCACCGCGGATTTGAAACGGTGACCTATATGCTTGCTGGTCAAATGCGTCATAAAGATAACGCAGGTAATGAGGGCGTAATTATCCCGGGTGGTGTGCAGTGGATGACAGCGGGACGGGGTATCATTCATTCGGAAATGCCGGAGCAAAGCGAAGGCCTTATGAAAGGCTTTCAATTGTGGGTAAATCTGCCCGCTAGCCAAAAAATGTGTGCCCCGGGATATCAGGAATTCCCACCTGATGTTATGCCCGTTGAGGAGCTTGTGGACAGTGGAAATATTCGTGTCATTGCAGGGACAACCAATGCCGGAACAGTCGGCCCGGTAATAAACGAGCATACTGAGCCTTTGTATATGGATATTCGCCTTAAAGCCGATGCAGAGCTTTTACAAGATATTGCAGATAGTCACAACGCCTTCATCTATGTGATTGAAGGATCAATCACCGTGAGGGCTAGTGATGTTGACCTTAATACCGGTGACCTTTGTGTCTTAGGTGAAGGCGATGAAGTTACAATCACCGCACTTGAGAAGGGAGCCCGTTTTCTCCTCGTTGCGGGGAAGGTGCTGGACGAGCCTGTGGCTAAGGGCGGCCCGTTTGTGATGAATACGCGCAAAGAAGTTATGCAGGCGTTTGACGATTTCCAAAACAACAAATTCTAGAGGATTTTATGGGACTATTAATTGATGGCGTTTGGTTTACCGAAAATCCAAACCCTAAAGACGGCAGCGGAAAATTTATTCGCAAAGATGCAGCTTTTCGTAACTGCATTACGAAAGATGGCGAAGCGGGACCTATTGGGGAAGGTGGATTTAAAGCGGAAGCTGGACGATATCACCTTTATATCTCTCACGCGTGTCCATGGGCACACCGGACAATGATTTTTCGCAAATTGAAAGGGCTGGAGGATATGATTTCCTATTCTGTCGTCCATCATTATATGGGCGAAAAAGGATGGGGCTTCCGGCCGGGTGAAGGTGTGATCGAAGATCCCATTCATGGGGCAGAATATGTTCACCAAATTTATCAAACCGCTGCTGCAAACTATTCGGGGAGGGCGTCAGTCCCTGTTCTCTGGGATAAAGAGCGGAACACTATTGTATCCAATGAGTCATCTGAAATTATCCGTATGTTTAACAGTGCGTTCGACGATATCGGGGCGCTTCCGGGAGATTTTTATCCAAAACGGTTTCAAGACGAAATCGATGTCGTGAACGCTCGGATTTACGAGACTTTGAATAATGGCGTTTATCGCAGCGGGTTTGCCACAACACAGAGTGCCTATGAAAATGCAGTATTTCCGTTATTTGAGACCCTTGATTGGTTAGAGACGCGCCTTTCTGATCAAAGATATCTGGTGGGAGGTATTATTACCGAGGCCGATTGGCGTTTGTTTACAACACTGGTAAGGTTTGACCCTGTCTATGTTGGTCATTTCAAATGTAACCTGAAACGAATTGTCGATTACTCGAATCTTTCTAATTACTTACGTGACTTGTATCAAGTAGCAGGTGTGGCTGAAACCGTGAATATGGATCACATAAAATCTCATTATTACGGGAGCCACGATACTGTTAATCCTACTGGTGTAGTCCCTGCTGGACCCATCATTGATAATATGAAACCTCATGACCGGGGACGGTTTTGATGAAGATTTGCAAGAGTTGATCATCTAAATTTTAAAAGGGCTGTTTTAATCAGATTGAAGCAGCCTTTTTTTTTGCGTCTTGTTATTTCGAACTTCTGCTTTCACTCTCAACCCAGTTTGATTATGTTGGGTACTAGCTAATAAAAATCGGATCTATACTATTGATCCTAACGAAGCAAAAAAGCGGGTAAACCCGATAATAAAAAAATGGGGCGGCGACATGAAAAGCTATCAATTTGAAGAATATGGTGAAGCGCTTGTAGAGAATACAGGTGAGGTACCATCAGTATCAGGCAAACAAGTCTTGCTGAAAATCTCTGCCTGTGGCGTTTGCCATAGTGATATTCACCTGTGGGAAGGCCATTTTGACATGGGAGGGGGGCATAAACTTGATGTCCGCGGTAAACGTAAACTGCCCTTCACACTAGGACATGAGATTGTCGGCGAAGTTGTTGCCGTTGGTGATGATGTATCTGATGTTAAAATCGGTGACAAACGGGTTGCTTATCCGTGGATTGGCTGCGATGACTGCGCCATCTGTGCGACTGGCGATGTTCATCTATGTAACAACCCACAAGCGCTGGGTGTGGATATTGATGGTGGTTATAGTGACCATGTCTTCATTCCTCACGAAAAATACCTTTTAGATTACGGCAATCTCGCAAAAGAATTGGCGTGTACATATACCTGTTCTGGATTGACTGCTTATGGCGCATTGAAAAAAGCAAAAGCCAAATGTGATAACGGGACTTTGTTGATCGTTGGTTGCGGCGGCGTTGGTCTCGCGGGCATGGCAATTGCCAAGTCAGTTACAAATGCCCGAATTTTTGTGGCTGATATCGATCCGGAAAGACGTCAGATGGGTCTGGATGCTGGTGCTGAAGCTGCGTTTGATCCAAGTGATCGCGCGCAATTTAAAGAATTGATGCGCTTGTCAGGCGGCGGCGTGAATGCTGCCATCGATTTTGTTGGCGCGGAAAGTAGTGCCAAATTTGGTGTGAACGCACTTTGCAAAGGCGGAAAATTAGTTATTGTTGGTTTGTTCGGTGGGACTTTCTCGCTACCAGTACCGATGTTCCCAATTAAAGCCATTGGCGTCGAAGGCTCCTTTGTTGGTAGCTTGGATGAAATGAATGAACTTCTAGTTCTTGCCAAAGCAGGTAAATTGCAGGACCTAAAATTGGACGAGCGACCAATGAGTGAAGCCAATACAGCTCTGATGGATCTTCAAAAAGGAAATGTATTTGGACGTGTCGTTCTAAAAAATTAAACTTCACCTGAAAAAATAGAAGATGGGTAATGAGGTATCCACTGCGATTACTCATCTTCTTTTGTTTAAAGAGAAATAAATAAACGAAGGATCATAATAAGTCTTTCGCAGCCCTACATTAAAGAAATATTAGCGAAAAATGCTATACTGTGTTGGCGTTATGTAACGTTACCACGAATATTTCTATGGGGTTCTTAGCGACAATGTCCTTTGTTAACCTACACCACCGTACTTTTCAGTATGTAGCAGTCGCTTTTGGTCTAACCATTTCCTATGCCCTTTTACGCGGGGTTGCATGGGAGGGGACAGCGGGGCTCCACACAGTGTTGGAAGCTGTAGCAACTATGCTGTCTTTCATCGTCGGTGGAATGGCTCTTTTAAGATACTATTATCTGAGAAATAAGATATTTCTGATTGTGGCTATTGGCTTTTCAGGCACAGGCTTTCTTGATGGATATCATGCTCTAGTCACATTCCCATTTTTAACGCCTCATATGTACTCAGATTTACCAACTCTTATTCCGTGGAGTTGGATTGCATCTAGACAATTTTTGTCAATGCTGCTGGCATTCTCTTGGTTTGTTTACTGGATCGAAGATAGGCGCGGGCGCAAACTCGAAAAAAATCACTGGATCATCTATATTGTTTCAGGACTGATTATTCTCTCATTTTGCTTATTTATTGCTTTTATGCTGTCCCCAATCGGCGACGAACCAGATCTCATTTCCAGAAGATCTGGAGAGGTTTTGTCTGCCTTCTTCTTTCTTCTGGCCCTGATTGGTTATGCAAGAAAAGGAGACTGGCGGACAAAAGCGTTTAATCATTGGCTGATGCTATCTCTTATTGTCGGGCTGATCTCGCAAGCTATGCTTATGTCGTCTTCAGGTAGCCTATTTGATCTAGAGTTCGATATTGCGCTTGGACTGAAGATCGTCAGTTATGGGTGTGTCCTAATAGGTCTAATGCTGAGTATATATGACATATTAAATCATGAAGCTGCCCTTGTCCGCGAATTAGAAGTGCAAAAGTTTGCGCTTAATGAGCATGCGATCGTAAGTGTCACAGATATTGACGGGGCCATCACCTATTGCAACGATGCTTTCTGTGAAATTACCGGATACGTCAGAGATGAAATCTATGGCCAGAACCACGATATACTTCGTTCAGGGTATCATTCTGATGAATTTTATAAAAATTTGAACGAAGTTACTGCCAGCGGTAAGACATGGAAAGGGCAAATAAATAACATCAAGAAGAATGGAGATCGATATTGGTTGCAATCAACTATTATTCCCTTTCTCGATGAACATGGTGTGCCCTTTCGTTACGTGACGGTTAGGACGGATATAACAGAATATAAAATTCTGATGGAAGGCTTACGCCGTGAAAAAGAACTTCTGTATGCGACGAAAGAAAATATAAGTCAGGGATTAAGTGTTTTTGATAAAAACATGAATTTTGTAATTTCTAATGCAAAATTTGGTAAAATGTTCGGATTCCCTGAAAAACTTACAGCGGTAGGTACGCCATATGCCGATTTTATCAGGTTCAATTTCAAACACGCTGACTTCGGTCCAGGTCACGTTGATGATATTGTTAAAGAGAGGGTTGCAGACGCTGCTAGATGTGTTCCGAGAGAATTCGTTAGAAAATTAAATAATGGGACATTGATCCAAATTTTTAGTAATCCAATGCCAGACGGTGGGTTTGTAAACACTTGCCTTGATATTACAGAACAGCGAAGACTGGAAGAAGCTCTAATCTTTGCCAAAGACAATGCTGAAAATGCGAATACGGCAAAAACGAATTTCCTAGCAACCATGAGCCATGAAATTCGAACGCCTTTAAATGGTGTGTTGGGTATGGCGCAATTGCTGCGTGATACCGAGCTTGACCCTGATCAAGTAACCAAAGTTGATAATATTTTGTCTTCAGGAACGTCATTGCTTGAAATATTGAACGATATTTTGGATATGTCGAAAATCGAAGCTGGCAACATCCATCTGGAGGAGGCCGTTTTTGATCTAAAAGACTTTATCTGGGATGTATCGTCATCCTTTATCAGCTTGTCCGAGGAGAGAGACTTATCGTTTGAAATAAACGAATTAGTAGCAGAACAAACTTTAGTCGTTGGCGATAAAATGCGATTGCGGCAGGTGGTTCTAAATTTATTGAGTAATGCCTTTAAATTCACCAATACCGGTCAGATTAGTATATCTGTTTTTATGGATAAAATTGCTGAGTATGAGGAATCTAAAAACACGTACCGGATAGAAGTGAAGGACACTGGGCCAGGGATAGCACCGGATCGGATAGCCTCTATCTTCGATGTCTTTGTTCAAGAAGATAATTCAATAACCAGAAAATTTGGCGGCTCTGGTTTGGGATTGTCCATTGTAAAAAATCTTATTGAACTAATGGACGGCACTATACAAGTGGTCAGTGATCTTGGTATTGGATCAACATTCTCGGTTTGCTTGCCGTTGCGATTGGCCTCAGTGGTTGAAAGAAAGACGTTTGCCTCTTCCATCACGAAAATAACTACTGAGGAAATCTTGCCACTTAAAATTCTGGTGGCTGAAGACAATATTGTGAACGCCATGATAGCCAAAGCAATGCTGGAGCAGGGTGGCCATACGGTGGATTTTGCAGTCAATGGGAAATTGGCTGTAGAATATTTGGATAAAACGATGCCGGATTTGATTTTAATGGATGTCCATATGCCGGAAATGAGCGGGATAGAGGCTACGGAAATCATCCGGCTAAAATACAAACAAGATCAATTGCCAATTGTTGGTGTTACGGCAGAGGCGTTTAGCGAAAGAATAGAACAACTCATCAATATTGGAATGAACGAAGTTCTTACAAAACCCTTTTCAAAGGACGAGCTAGATACTGTGCTTGTTAAATACGGTGTGCTGGAGCGATCTGAGTGACCGATAAAAGGAGCCCCTAGAACGGGGCTCGGATTAGACATAAATAGATCTTATGTTTGGATTAATGTATGGGGCCCCGATACTCCATATCAATTAGTTCTTTAACAACCCGGAGTAGGTGAAGACACGCACTCAATTCCTCTGTTGCCCCGTTTTCCCGTAGGGAGTGAGCTTCATGGTCTAACATATCGACAGCACTTTCGCCTTGCTGCATAATCATGAAATGAGCAGTGCTATACAGATCCACTGTGGAATCTGGTTGGAATTCAATGACGTTCATCATGGCACTACTCCTTCTACTCAACTACAAACTTGATTTAAGGAGTGTAGTGCTAAATCGTTAAGAACTCGTAAGTGGAGTAAAAATAAACCGAATATTTACATTATGTATTCGAGTCTTTTCTAATAAGGAAGACCGACTGCCGATGTCATGAAGCGCATGAACGGTGTCGCCTTTTGTAATGTGGCGGCAACCTCTTCCACAAGGTTTCCTTTGTGTATAGTGGCTAGCGGCATTCTTTTCATAACAAAGAATGTTTGCCGTTTCATATCTTCAATATGTCGATGGTCAATTGGGTAGCCTTTCGGAGCTCGTTTTAATCCCTCGCCGGAAATTTCACCAAATTCAGACATGAACTCTTCGTCATCCAAAATAGCTTGCCATTTTTCAGGTTTGCCATCTATTTCGGCACGAATAAGCGCGAGTTTAGGGGAGGGCGGTTTCCAAAGGCCCCCACCAAATCGAACACCATCCAGATCTATATGCAGGTAGAAACCCGGGGCATGAGCGTCTTTGCCAGCTTGGTGACGTAATTGACAAGCCATGTGCTCTTTGTAGGGTTTTTTATCTTTTGAAAATCGGACGTCCCGATAAATACGAAAAACAGATCCCCCGTTTGGACGAGGGTCTGCAATATAATAAGGGGCAAAATCTTCTAGGTAAGGGGCAAGTGCTGAAATGAAGTCACACATGGGATAAAGAGCAACGTCGCGGTAACGTTGCTTATTCGCATGGTACCAGTCCCTGTCATTATTCTGGGTTAGATCCTCGTAAAATGTAACAAATTCTTTGGAAAATCCGCTGAAGCTATCGCTCATGGGTATCTCTCTTTATTATAGCTTACGATGATCAATGACGCGTTTGGCTTTACCGCCGGAGCGTTCGAGTTCACCAGGATTACATAGAATAACTTTTGATGAAACGCCCAAGACACCTTTAATCCGTTTTTGCAGATGGACTGCCACCGAATTATCGACTGGGGTCAGCGGATCTCGTTCTACTTTGACAGTTAGCTCGTCCATAATGCCTTCACGAGTGACCTCTAGGACGTAATGGGGGCTCAGACCTTCGGTTGCGACAACAAGATCCTCAACGTGATTTGGGAACAAATTTACGCCGCGGATAATCAACATATCATCCACACGTCCGGTGATTTTCTCGATCCGTCTCATAGACCGGGCGGTTCCTGGTAACAGACGAGTTAAATCACCTGTCCGATAGCGGATAACTGGAAAGGCTTCTTTGGTCAGTGTTGTGAAAACCAACTCCCCTTTTTCGCCGTCGGGTAGGACTTTTCCAGTATCTGGATCAATAATTTCAGGGTAAAAATGATCTTCCCATACCGTCAGGCCGTCTTTGGTTTCAAGGCATTCGTTGGCAACACCTGGTCCCATGACTTCAGATAGGCCGTAAATATCCAGCGCATCAATGTCGAATGTATTTTGGATTTGCTCGCGCATGGCCTCGCTCCAGGGTTCTGCGCCAAAAATACCCGCTTTTATGGAGCTGTTTCTGGGATCAATGCCTTGGCGTTGGAATTCTTCAGAAAGCGCCATCATATAGGACGGTGTAACCATGATAATTTCAGGTTTAAAATCCTGTATGATTTGAACCTGACGTTCTGTTTGCCCGCCAGACATTGGGACAACAGCACACCCAAGCCGTTCTGCACCGTAGTGGGCGCCAAGACCGCCAGTAAATAAGCCGTAGCCGTAAGTGATGTGGACCATATGTTCACGGCGTCCACCAGAGGCGCGAATGCAGCGAGCGACCAAGTCCGCCCAATTATCTATATCATTCTGCGTATAGCCGACTACGGTCGCCCGGCCAGTTGTACCAGATGACGCGTGAAGACGAACGATGTCAGCGCGGGGGACTGCGAACATTCCAAAAGGGTAGTTATCCCGAAGATCCTGTTTCGAGCAAAAAGGCATCTTTGCAAGATCTTCGAGAGATTTAAAATCTGAAGGATGAACGCCAGCCGCATCAAACCGTTCTTTAAAAAGAGGAACATTCTCATAAGCATGGGAGAGTGACCAAGACAGACGCTTTGTCTGCAAGTCTGTAATCTCATCACGGCTGGCGATTTCGATTGCATCCAATTCTTCTTTTTTTGGCGGTGTTAAGCGTGACATCCATTTTCCCTTTAAAATTTTAACTCAAGCCTTTATCAGACCCGTTCGATAATCATTGCAATGCCTTGACCAACGCCGATGCACATTGTGCAAAGGGCGTATTTCCCGCCTGTCCGTTGCAGCTGATACATTGCTGTGGTTGCAAGCCGTGCACCCGACATGCCGAGAGGATGACCGAGCGCAATTGCGCCGCCTTGAGGGTTCACGCGAGGATCATCATCAGCAATGCCAAGCTCACGGGTAACCGCAAGGCCTTGAGCTGCAAATGCTTCGTTCAATTCGATGATATCCATATCAGCGATGGTCAAACCTGCAATCTTCAATACTTTTTGGGACGCAGGCGCGGGTCCAATACCCATGATGCGCGGGGGAACACCGGCAACAGCGGTGGCCACGATACGAGCTCTAGGAGTTAGGCCGTAATCTTTCACTGCTTGGTCAGAGGCAATTAGCAAAGCGCAAGCACCATCATTTACTCCAGACGCATTGCCCGCGGTAACCGTTCCATCAGGACGAACAATAGGGCGAAGTGATGCCAGTTTTTCTAAAGTTGTCGCACGGGGATGTTCATCAAGACTAACGACGATATCATCGCCTTTTCGCTGCGGAATTGTAACTGAAGTGATTTCTTCCGCGAGATTTCCATTTGCCTGTGCCGCGGCGGCTTTATCCTGACTGCGGACGGCAAATAAATCCTGATCTGCGCGATTTACGCCATAATCATCAGCCACATTTTCGGCTGTTTGTGGCATGCTGTCAGTACCGTAGAGTGAATTCATCTGCTTGTTCACAAAGCGCCAACCGATTGTTGTATCGAAAGTTTCCACATTTCTCGCGAATGCAGATGTTGCTTTTCCAGTAACAAATGGTGCGCGGCTCATGCTTTCAACACCGCCGGAGAGGGTCAGCTGAGCTTCTCCGGTCATGATTTGTCGGGCTGCTGTTGCCGTGGCATCAAGGCCAGAACCACACAGGCGGTTAATGGTTGCACCTGGCGTACTGTCAGGTAAACCTGCAAGCAGTGAACTCATCCGTGCAACGTTTCGATTGTCTTCGCCTGCCTGATTGGCGTTGCCGTAGATAACGTCGTCGACTTTAGACCAATCAACACCAGAATTTCTTTCCATCAACGCTTTGAGCGGAATAGCACCCAAATCATCTGTCCTGACAGAGGAGAGAGAGCCGGCATAGCGGCCGATAGGTGTGCGCGTAGCATCGCAAATATAAGCATTTTTCATGATTTTTCTTCTTCGTTTTCGTTAAGGCCGGGGATCATTTGGCCTTTGATTGTGTGTGAATTGCCGCGGAATGTTGCGACGAGTTCGTTAGTCTCATTTGTCACTTCAATATCGTAAAGACCAGTGCGGCCCTTACGATGAACTTCCACAGCGGTTGCCGTAAGCAAACAATCGGGGGAGACAGCGCGCAGAAAATTAATTTGAGCGCCCTGAGCCACTGTGCTTTGATTATAAGCGTTGCAAGCAAATGCAAAAGCCGTATCTGCCAAAGTGAAAATATATCCTCCGTGGCAGGTAC